>NZ_CP017705.1:4743086-5071615 GCF_002706795.1 Brevibacillus laterosporus DSM 25 | reverse complement strand
AATATGAATCGAAGGGAAGAAGACGTGTATTTATTTCTTAGGGAAAGTATGGCGCACGAGCTAAGTGTTGATGTTGAATTGATCCAGCCTGATGTTCCCTTTATTGAGATGGGTATGGATTCTATTATAGGTGTCAGCTGGATAAGAAAAATAAATTCGAATTTCAATTTGTCCATACCTGCAACAAAAATATATGCCTATCCGACCCTGGGAGAGTTTCACCAATACCTTCTTTCAATACTAGGTGATTCAACGGTAGAGCGGGTAGATCATGTAGAAGATAAATTAACCACAAATGTACGCCATGATGTACAACATGTAAATTCAAATGAAGGGCCTATTAAGCAGATTGATGAGGCTGCTCCTGATGTTTCAGGAGCAGCTTTGTTTGATGTTGTGTCTGAACTTAAAGGGGCTTTAGCTGCTGAACTAGATCTCAATACATCTTTTATTGATGAAGATACACCATTCACAGAGCTTGGCCTCGACTCAATAATAGGGGTTACCTGGATACGTAAAATTAATAGCAGGTTTAAACTGTCTCTTCCCGTTACGAAGGTATACAGCTATCCAACGATTTCAAAATTTGCTGAGTACTTGATCCAGAAACATGGTGAAATACTTTGCGATGTTTCTGCTCAGGAAGTGGAGAATCCTAAATCCTCAATTATTCAAAGTGAGATAACCGATCCTGTATTGTCGCAAGTAAATGCCAGTCCGATTTCTGTTCAAGATGTTGATCCAAAGCAAGTACTTGCTGCTGCACAGGTTGCCGCTTCAATCACACCTTTGGAGCGTATAAGCGCCAAAGCACCTGCGAGTGATCAAACTGGTAGTAAGACTGAAGGTGAGAGTGCAATTACATGCGATATCGCAATCATCGGAATGTCTGGAAGCTTCCCACAGGCTCAAAATCTGGACGAATTCTGGAACAACATCTTGGAGGGGAAAGATTGTATTTCAGAGGTACCGCCTTGGCGTTGGAAGTCGGATGAGTTTTATGATCCAAAACCTGATATACCCGGAAAAACATATAGTAAATGGATGGGCGTTCTTGAAAACGCAGACAAATTTGACCCTCTGTTTTTCAATATCTCGCCGATTGAGGCGGAACAAATGGATCCTCAGCAGAGGCTAATGCTACAGGAAAGCTGGAGATGCATTGAGGATGCAGGATATGATCCTTTTACCTTATCAGGCAGTAAATGCGGTGTATATATCGGGTGTTCTCCAAGCGGATATGGAGGAAATCTCGAATTAACAGATTTAAATGCTCATCAGAACCTTGGTAACAATATGGCTGTCCTTGCCAGCCGTATTTCGTATTTTCTTAATCTGCGCGGGCCATGTCTTTCTATTGACACGGCTTGTTCTTCTTCATTGGTTGCGATCGCCAGTGCATGTGACAATTTGTTGTTGGGAAACATTGATCTGGCGTTATCTGGTGGAGTGTGGGTAATTCCAGGGCCAGGACTTCACGTGGCTATGAGTCAGCTTGGAGCTCTTTCCCCGGATGGACGCTGCTTTGCCTTCGAGAGCCGTGCGAACGGATTCGTACCGGCGGAAGGTGTGGGTGTTGTCATGTTAAAACTACTTGAAGATGCAGAGAGAGACAGAGATCATATCTATGCGGTGATCAAGGGCTGGGGGATTAACCAGGATGGTAAAACCAATGGCATCACAGCCCCTAATGCCGATGCACAAGCCGATCTTCATCGGAGTATTTACCAAAAATTTAACATAAACCCTGAAAACATACAGCTCATCGAGACACATGGAACCGGTACATCACTAGGTGATCCTATTGAAGTTGAAGGGCTTGTCAGCGCATTTAGTGAATATACCGATAGGCGCCATTTCTGCGCACTAACTTCTGTAAAAAGTAATATCGGTCATACTGCTTGCGCGGCTGGTGTGGCGGGTTTAATTAAAACGGCTTTAGCCATTAAAAATAAGGAGCTTCCTCCTATTGCAAACTTCTCTAGTTTGAACCCGCATATTGATTTTAACGAAACACCATTTTATGTGAATGAAAAACGGAGACATTGGGTGCAAACTACGGGTTTGCGTCAAGCTGCCGTGAGTTCATTTGGATATAGCGGGACTAATGCACATATTGTGTTGGCGGAAACACCATACGTGGAGGCAGATAGTCCGGACAATCCTTCTTACCTGATCGTGCTTTCTGCAAGGGATGGGAAGCAATTAGAGGCTCAGGCAAGAAACTTATTGTCTTACATTAGCCAGAAGCCAGACATCGTTATTGGGAATATAAGTTATACCTTGCTGGTGGGCAGAAAACACTTCCGCAATAGAGTGGCTGTTGTAGTTAGCAATTTATCTGAACTGTCTACAGAACTCATGAAATGGTTAGAAAAGGACCCTAGCAGTCGAGTTACAACTGGTAATGCGACCCCACTTCCTATAACAAATACAAACCCTGAATTGGAGTCGTTTTATCACTCTGTCAAAGTATGCCACATGGAATCGAGTGAGGCTGAATATGCGAGTGCATTATCGATTGTAGCTAAGCTATATATAAAGGGTTACAACCTCCCATTTGTGAAATTGTTTGATACTAAGAAGTATCGTCGGGTTTCATTACCGACATACCCGTTTGTACAGCAATCTTACTGGCTTAATCATGACATAACGACTATGAAACAGGATCGTGTATCTGGGGAGATACGTATGTACCCCGTGACCCACAGTGATACCTCAATTGGGGATCGTATTAGCTTTACAGCTAGTTTGGGAGCCGATGACTTTTTTATGCGTGATCACAAAGTAGGTAATACTATGGTTGTGCCAGGAGTTGTCTATGTAGAAATGGCCCGTGAAGCGATACAGAGAGCGATGGCGATGACTGCTGGCACTCGGTTGCGGTCATTCTCTGAATCGCAGATTCGCTTACAGAACGTCATCTGGCTCCAGCCAGGCGCATTAACTGGTAACGAACTTTCGTTAGAATTACGCGTGTTGCCAAAATCAGACGATAGGTTCGAATATACGATTATGGAGTCAGGTGGGAATGAGGAGATTTTATATAACCAAGGTGTTGCACGGTTAGTTCCTGGGGTTACCCCTGAGATACTAGATATTGAAGAGTTGGCACGCATCTACTCAGAGCGAATAATCTCTTCACAAGAGTTTTATCGCATTTATAACGATATAGGTCTTATATATGGATCGTCACATCAAGCGGTAGTGGAACTACGCGTGGGTCAGGGCGAAGATTCCCTCCCAGGCGTGCTAGTGAAACTAGAGAACCCACGTAGTAAAGAAGAGCATAACGATGGGTTCGTGCTCCATCCAAGTATTATGGATGGTGCCTTGCAAGCTACGATAGCATTAGGTCTCGAAACTAGTGAAGTAACGAGATTCGATAGTAAAGCCAGACTTCCTTTTTCCTTCGATAGCCTCGATATATGTCAACCAACACCGAATCGAGCTTATGCATGGATTAGGCATTCTATAGGCGGATCAAGGAATAGTTCCGTTCAAAAGCTGGATATCAGTATATGTGATGAACAAGGTAATATTTGCGTCGACATCAAAGGATTTTCATCCCGAGAATATGTTGCTTCGATGCCTAATCATGAAGATGTTTCGTTCATTACCCCTATATGGACACCTACTGATTTAAAGCTTAGCCAAACGTACTCTATACCTGAACAAGATGTAACTCATAAAGTAGTGTTGCTTGGCGCTGTAAATCAAAAATTGGTAGACAATATAAGAAAGTTGTTGCCTGAGTCGATCGAGCTAGAGCGTATTCAAATGGACGTTAACTCACTCAGCGAACGCTATGAATCTGCCACACAGTATGTTACATCACTGATAAGAGAGTGGGCGGAGGCTGGTTATTCACGCAAAAAACTCCTGCAAGTTGTTGTCGTTGACAATGAAACAAAGGAGTATCGAACGTTATGTGGAATTTCCGGCTTACTTAAGACGGCTTCTTTAGAATATCCTACGATTAGAACGCAGTGTATCGGCTGGTTTGATGAGATGGATCCCTATATTTTTAAAGATTTCATCTACTCTACAGCGGCTCAGGAAGTAAGGGATTTCAAATATAGCGGCAATATCATGTATCACAAAAAGTATGAAACCTTGTCAGATCATAATGAAATCGGTGGTGCCTTCGCATTGCGTGAAGGGGGGACCTACCTCATTACGGGAGGCATTGGCGGATTGGGTCGTATATTCGCCCGTTTTATAGCATCTAATCTTAAGCGTGGTGCGGTTATTTTGACCGGACGCTCGACACGGGATCATCATATAGAGGAGTTCCTAAATTCCCTACGAGGAACAGAATTCAGAGCCGAGTATGTTCAGTGTGATATTTCGGAATCAAATTCTGTAGAGAAATTGTTTGATTACATCGAGACTAGTTATTGCGAGCTAGCAGGAATTATTCACGCAGCAGGCACACTAAATGATGGATATATTATGAAAAAATCACGCAGTGCTATTCATGACGTGTTATCGCCGAAAGTTGCGGGTATAGTAAACCTGGATCAGGCAAGTAAAGTTCACAGGCTTGATTTTTTCGCTAGCTTTTCTTCAAATGTAAGTGAATTGGGAAATCCAGGGCAATCTGATTACGCTGCAGCAAATGGATTTATGGATGTTTACTCCGCTTGCCGTGCGGATTTGGTCGTTGCAGGACAACGCTATGGGCAAACACTTTCTGTTAATTGGCCGCTTTGGGCCGAAGGAGGCATGAAGGTTGATCATGACACCGAACAACAACTTCGTTCACAGGGCCTAGTTCCCTTAGGTTCACTTGAAGGGATTGAGGCGTTCCAGCAAGCACTGCGCTTTGGTCGCAGTCAGTTATGTGTATTTGCAGGCAATACGGATCGGGTAAAGAATGCGTTTGAGATGTATTCAACAATGTCGCTTGACACAAAGACGCAGGACGTTGCTGCTCAAGCCGCTAATGGAAATAATGGAAGCATTTCTATGGATAAGGAGCAATTGCTACATCGTATACAGACTGCCTTAATTGAAATGGTAACGGAGCAGTTGAAAGTTCAGCCGGATGACATTGATATCTATAATGAACTAAGTGAATACGGGTTTGATTCGATCAGCTTTACCAAGTTTGCCAATACAATCAACAGTAAGTATGATGTTGGGCTCGCACCTACCATATTTTTCGAATATCCGACACTTGGCGGAATATCTGAATATCTTCTTGAGGAACATGGGTCATTGTTTGCGGAGCAGTGGTGCGATCTGTCAGGCAATGAGGTGCTTGGTGATAAATTTGGTAAAGAAGCTGATGAGAAAGTCCAGAATGATCGGACTGTGAGCAAGCAGCTGCCGCGAGATCGTCAACGTGTTGCGATTATCGGGATGAGCGGTTGTTTTCCCCAAGCAGATGATTTGGATCAATTCTGGGATAACTTGTTGAACGGGGCAGACTGCATTACCGAAATTCCCTCCAGTCGCTGGGACTGGCGCAAACTACAAGGTGATCCAAAGTCTGGAGATGGTAAAACCAATGTGAAATGGGGCGGCTTCATCAACGAGGTGGATCTCTTTGATCCCCTGTTCTTTGACATTTCACCGCGAGAAGCTGTGTCCATGGATCCACAGCAGCGTTTGCTGATGACACATGCATGGCTTGCGCTTGAGGACTCTGGTTATGCACCATCCAGCTTAGCAGGGTCTGACACGGCAGTTCTGATTGGAACTGCACCAAGCGGTTACGGCAATTTGCTTTTACAGGCACGCCATCTAGGTGAAAGCTATGCATCAACAGGCATATCTGGCTCAGTTGGCCCTAACAGAGTCAGCTATCTGCTTGATTTGCATGGTCCTAGTGAGCCGATTGAGACAGCATGTTCTAGTTCTCTAGTTGCAATACATAGAGGGGCAGAACTGATACGCCGTGGTGAAGTAAGCATGGCTATTGTCGGCGGGGTTAATACCATTGTTAGTCCTGATCTTCACATCAGTTATAGTCGTGCAGGAATGTTGTGCGATGATGGACGTTGTAAAACATTTTCCGATAAGGCTAACGGCTATGTAAGAGGCGAAGGTGTTGGCGTGTTAGTGCTCAAATCTTTGGAGTTGGCAGAGGCCGATGGCGATCACATATATGGTGTAATTCTCGCAAGTGTAGAAAATCATGGAGGACGTGCGAATTCGCTTACGGCACCGAATCCTAATGCACAGGCCGAGCTTATTAAAGCCGCGTATCGACAAGCTGATATTGATCCGAGCACAGTCACATTTATAGAAGCCCATGGCACAGGGACTGAGCTTGGTGACCCTATTGAAATAAATGCACTTAAGAAAGCTTTTGGCGAAATACACGAAGAGAGGGGAAGCGATCTGAGCGTAGCTCCGGCCTGTGGCATCGGCTCAGTCAAATCAAACATAGGACATCTCGAACTTGCTGCAGGTGTAGCAGGTGTTATCAAAACATTGCTCCAGATGAAGCATAAAACGCTTGTCAAAAGCTTGCATACGGATACGATTAACCCATATATCAGGCTTGAACAGAGTCCTTTTTATATTTTGCGGGAGAATCGTCCTTGGGAGACTCAAAAAGGAAGTAATGGAGAAATAATTCCGAGAAGGGCAGGGGTCAGCTCATTTGGATTTGGCGGAGTGAACGCGCATCTTCTGCTTGAGGAATACACTATTCAAGAATCGGAGAAGAAAGGATTAGATAACAGCAGACAAACTACCTATCCTATTGTACTATCCGCACGCTCCGAACAACAACTTTTACAAATCGCCAGCAGTTTACTAGATTTTGTTGACGTGAATCGTCTCAATGATCAAGATTTGGCAAGTCTAGCGTTTACCTTGCAAGTTGGAAGGGATGCAATGGAAGAGAGACTTGCTACGGTTGTCCGTAATATGAAAGATCTAAGAGAGAAACTGGAATCCATTTGCGCAGAACAGCCTAATTATATCTCTTGGTACAAAGGGACAGTCAAGCAGTCCGCAATGCAGTTGGCGACATTTAATTCAGACAAGGATCGGCAGAAGGTAGTATCTGATTGGGTACAGCGGAAGAAATATGAGCCCATTCTCGACCTATGGGTTCAGGGACTCCATTTTGACTGGATGAGACTCCATTCAGAAGGACAAATGCCGAATCGGATGAGCCTACCAACTTATCCTTTTGAAAGACAAAAGTATTGGGTAAAAGGAGGAGATACGGGCAGTCACCTTCATGAAAGCTGTAATGTACAACCTGAAAGTGTGTCTCAGATACATCCATTAATCCATCAGAATATTTCAACTTTACATGAGGCTGTTTTCTCTTCCCACTTCGATGGCAGTGAGTTTTTCCTTGCAGACCATATTGTGAATGGACACCCTATGCTTCCTGGAGTTGCCTATTTAGAGATGGCCCGAGAAGCAATCGTTCGTGCGGCAGGTGCCGCAACAAACATCCATGTGGCATTAGATAATGTTGTATGGCTCAAACCAGCAATTGTTACAGATCAACCAGTTGATTTGCGTATCCGAATTCACTCGCCACATAACAATGAATTAAGTTACGAGATTTACACGTTATCCGACGGTAAAGATGTAGTATTTTGCAAGGGCAATGGTTGCCTAATGGAAACCTCCTCAACCATCAAAACTCGTAAATTGGATGTGAATCAATTACTTACATCATGCAGTCTACAACGGGTGACTGGTGATGAAATTTACACAGCATACGACAACTTGGGACTTCACTATGGACCTACGTACAGAGCAGTGATGGAAGTAAATTGCGGTATTGATAATATGGGCAACCCTCAAGCGATTGCAAAATTATCATGCCCAGAAGCAATCCTTCCTACGTTGTTTGAATTTATGCTGCATCCATCAGTGATTGACAGTGCACTTCAAGCATTGTTGGGCATGAACATTAGCTTCGTTTCTGAAAAGCAGCAGCAGCGATTAGGCGTGCCGTATGCACTTGATTTCGTAAATATTTATTCCGAAAGCCCTAGCGAGGCTTATGCTTGGATACGCTACAGCGAAGGAAATGCTCCGGGTAATCCTATACGTAAATTGGATATCAGTGTGTTTGATGCTGAAGGTAACGTATGTGCAGAACTGGGCGGATTAAGTTCCAGAGAATTTAAGGAGCGCGATACCGACAGTGCTCCATATTTGTTGTATGGTCCCGAATGGGTACCTGCACCGCTGCCCAGTATCGAAAGTGTAATACCAAGTAATGCTCATATCTTTTTAATAGGCGATATCAATTCCGATCAGAAGAGCCGGCTTGAGCAGGTATTGAGCAGCAACCAGCTCATGTTTATCCCTGTAAAAGACACTTCATCAGATCAACAATATGTGGACGTGGTACAAAGGTTGTTTAGGGCTATCCAACCTCTTGCTTCCGTACGTACTATCACCCAGACGCTAGTTCAGGTCGTTATTGTCAATATGCCTGAAAACGCAGGAGCTTCTTTAGCTGGTGTCTCTGGTTTACTGAAGACTGCAGCTCTTGAGAACCCTAACCTGAATATTCAGTGCGTGGAGATTGATCGCGAGCTTGAAGCAGATGAGTTAATTGATACTTTAATACGCAACAGTGCTGATCCAGATGCGAAAGAGGTGCGTTACAGCGGGGAAGAGCGCCTAGTAAAACGTATGGTTGAACTCTCGAGCATACCTGAAGTACAGAATAGTTCGATTTGGAAAAACGAAGGGATATACCTAATTACTGGAGGCTTGGGTAAGCTTGGTCTTACTTTTGCAAGAGATATAGCCACACACGCTGCCAAAGCCACAATCATCCTGTGTGGTCGATCTCCAATAAGCGCAGAAAAGCAATTGGAAGTGGACTTGTTAAATGAACTTGGTGTTAGCATTGTCTATCAATGTGTCGATATTTCTAGCTATGAGCAGGTCAAGCGTTTGGTAAGAAGCATTGAGATGACACATGGAACTCTCACAGGTATCATTCATTGCGCAGGTATCATCAAAGACAGATATATCATAAATAAACCAATTGAAGATCTGGAAAGTGTGTTAATGCCTAAAGTTTCCGGTACAGTTAATTTGGATAGAGCAACAAGCACACATCCGCTTGATTATTTTATTTGTTTTTCGTCCACATCAGCCGAACTTGGGAATCCGGGACAAAGTGACTATGCTGCCGCAAATGCTTTTATGGATAAGTATTCTCTGTATCGTAACCAACTTGTCCGTGAAGGTAAGCGAGTGGGCCACACGTTGTCTATCAACTGGCCTCTGTGGACTGAAGGAGGTATGCAAGTTGAAGAAGGGATGCGTAAACGCATGGCGATGAAGGGCATTGGCACGCTTAGTACGGAAAAAGGTCTGGAAGCGTTTAAAAATGCAGCGCGTGCTCAATTGGATCAGGTGCTCATTATCTCCAGCGACCCTGATAGTGAGTCTGAAAGAAAGCAGACTCAGACAACCGAAGCGTCTGCAGTACCGGCCCATTTAAAAATCCCTTCGGATTCTGCGCTACGAGAAACGGCACTACGGTATTTTAAGAAGGTAATTGCCGATGCATTATCAATGCCTGTCGAGCGTTTGGATATTGATGCACAATTGGAGCGGTATGGAGTGGATTCGATGTTGTCCATGGATCTTATCTCTCATCTTGAAAAAACGTTTGGTTCATTATCTAATACACTGTTTTTCGAGGTTCAGACCATTCGCGATTTGACGGACTATTTTATCGATCGACATCGTTCTGTACTGAACTCGCTATTTGGCGTTAAAGAAAATTCCTCCGTTGGTTCAGTTCCAAATCTAATGCAGGAGCAAGAAAAACCTGTACTGTCTAGCAAAACTGATGAAGAGAATGAAAGACCAATACCGTCAAATCAAGTAAAGTCAACAGATGTTGCCATTATTGGTATGGTTGGACGTTATCCTAAAGCACGGAATGTCAATGAGTTTTGGAATAATCTTGTGAGCGGCACAGATTGTGTAAGCGAAATTCCTACTGAACGTTGGAATCTCAACGATTTTTTTGATTCAAATAAAGATTCTGTTAGTACCAGCTACTGTAAATGGGGCGGTTTCCTAGATGATGTTGATCAATTTGATCCACAGTTTTTCAACATAACACCTCGTGAAGCAAAATTGATGGATCCACAGCAACGAATATTTTTGGAAGCTGTTTGGGAATTGCTTGAAGGAAACGGTATAACTCAGTCCAAGATAGACATTCAGTACGATCGGCGCGTAGGAGTTTATGTAGGTTCGATGTATCAGATGTACCAAGCAGAAAACACTGACATCGTCGGAAATGCATTAACTTCTATCTCATCATACAATATGATAGCCAATCGGGTATCTTACTATTTCGGTTTTGAAGGCCCTAGTGTTGCTGTGGACAATATGTGCTCTTCTTCAGCGATGGCGATACATCTGGCGTGTAATGCGCTGGCACAGGGTGAAGCCAAACTGGCAATTGCCGGCGGGGTAAATTTGAGTATTGATCCTAAAAAATATATCGCGTTGAGCCAGACGCAGCTTCTTGCAAGCAACCCTCATAGCAGAAGCTTTAGTGATGGTGACGGATATTTGCCGTCAGAAGGTGTCGGTGCCGTATTGTTAAAACCTCTCAGTGATGCAATCAAAGATGGTGATAATATTATGGCGGTGATCAAGTCGAGTTCATCTATGCACGGCGGCCGCTCCAACGGGTTTATGGCACCTAGATACAAAACACAGGTAAACGTAATTGAAGATTGCCTTTCCCGTGCAGGGCTCGTTCCCGATGATATCGGGTATATTGAGGCCGCTGCCAATGGTGCGGCACTTGGCGATGCAGTCGAGATTAATGCAATGGCCCATGTGTTTAGAAACACAGAAAAAGCTATCCCAATAGGTTCGGTGAAGTCGAATATAGGACATCCGGAAGCTGCTTCGGGAATCGCTCAGTTAACAAAGGTGGTATTGCAACTTGAAAATAATATAATCCCACCGATAATGCAGTTCGGACAGGTAAACCCAAATCTCAACATAGAAAATCTACCATTCAGGTTGACAAGCGAACTTGAGACATGGCCGGAAGTTTCTCAGCAAGATCAACACCAGTCAGGCTATTCCCCAAGACGGGCATTAATCAATTCAATTGGTGCCGGCGGTAGTTATGTGAGCTTAATTATTGAGGAATATATAAATAGAAAAACGAATGCCCCTGCGGATATGGAAATAAATTCTCAGCTCATTGTGTTATCTGCCAAAGATGATGAAGCACTTCGCAGGGTAGCTGAAAATTCCATTCATTATTTAGAAGAGAACAAGGAGATAGTTTTAACGAATTTAGCGTATACGTTGCAGCTTGGACGCAATGAGCTTCCTGTACGTCTTGCCTTTACTGCCCGATCCGTGGATGATGTGGTGGCCAATCTAGTTTCTTACTTAGGAAAGTCTTCGTCCAAGGGATCTCATAATCAGGCGATATATACAGGAAATGCAGAAACCGATTTTGCCGAGTTGGAATTGCTTGTTACAGGTCGACGAGGTGAGGAGTTTGTACATGCGTTGGTTTCCGATCGAGACCTGGATAAACTTGCGGCGCTTTGGGTTAAGGGTTGCCGCGTAGACTGGTCCAGTCTGCATGATCAGTCACAACGTACGATTATGTCGTTTCCGACATATCCCTTTAAGAAAAGTAGGTACTGGCATTCAGAGGGACTTTATTCGAAAACATTGCCGCAGCAAAGTTTAGCACCAGTTGAGCAGGTCAAAAACCAAGCGCATACCGGTAAGCCTGATTTTGTCGCCTATCTGATTGAGTTTTTTGCAGAATTCGTGGGAGTGGCAATGGAACAAATTCCTGTCGACAAGGATATACATTCTATGGGCATAGACTCTCTTGCATGGATCAGACTCCAACGTAAAGTAGAAAAGGATTTCGGTATCCAATTATTATCCACTGAATTACTGAATTTTACGAAGATAAGAGCACTTGCTGATTGTCTCGAAGACAAGCTGGTTTCTCAAACGTCTAATGATCCAATTGATAAGGATAAGGGCGAGAAAAAGTTAGTACAAGTTTCTGATTCTGATAGCGTTCCTCTTGAATCTAATATCAATGAAATAGAAAGAAAGATGAAAATGCTAGAAGATTTTAAAAATGGAGAAGTCGGACTAGAAAAATTGAAGATATCATTTCGCCAGTAAAGGAGTTTAGCCCACATGAATGAAAACGAAATATTACTGGGGTTCAAAAACGGAAAGTATACGATGGAAGAAGTATTAGAGTTCTATCAGAAGCTCAAAAATAACGAGATCAGATATCCGCTTTCAGAGGGTCAGAAGGGTTTGTGGATGCTGAACAAACTTGATCCGACTTCTAACGTTTATAATATTCCAATATGCTTCCGTATTCGTGCTAATGTTGATATAGAGAAGCTTAAACAGGCGTTTGGTCTGGTAGTTACCCGTCACGATCAACTTTCTTGCGTAATAATTGAAGATGGAGGGGTGCCTTATTTGGCGCCCCAGCCTTTCAATCCTGAGACATTTTCGTCAATCGAAAACGAAGTACCTGATGAAGACGAGCTCTTATCTCTTTTAAAGGAGGAGGCAAAGAAACTGTTCGATCTGGCTCGTGATCCATTCATACGAATGAACATTTATAGCATATCTCCAATCGAACATATTGCTCTAATTGTCGTTCATCACTTGGTATTTGATGGCGCGTCAACCCCTGTTTTTTTGGCCGATCTGCTCTCGTTCTATGAAGCTGCTGTGAACTGTCGTGATGCTGAAGTGTCTGAAGAAGTCATTATGTATGACCAATTCGTTGAATGGGAACAAGATTATCTTTTCGGAACAAAAAGTAAGACAGATAGAGAATATTGGCTGTCCAAGCTCGAAGGTGAGCTCCCAACTTTATTACTTGACATTGAACAGCAAAATGAAACCTGTGTCAGTGCACAAGGGACAACCTTGGCAACCCAACTAACTGGTTCCAAATGCACTGCCGTATCTGAATTCTGCACAGAGCTTCGGGTTAAGCCTACGGCCTTCTTTCTCTCGATATTTCAGATATTATTGCAACGATATACAGGGGAGAATGACCTGATAATCGGTATCCCTACGATGGGAAGGCCAAAACTGGAGTTCTATGATGTAGTTGGTTACTTTATAAATATGATACCGCTACGCAGTATGGTTAATGAAGATAGGTTTTATTCAGACTATTTGACTGAACTTAACTATGCGATCGCAGAAGGGATGGATCATTCCATGTATCCATTTCCCCGCATTGTTCAGGATCTAAACATCCAGAGAAACATACAGACACCGCCTGTATTTCAGGTTACTTATACCTTCCAAAACAAAAATCTGTTTAAAATCTCGGCAAACTCTCCAACACTTGGTGAAGTTGAGTACGTTGAGAAACTTAGCCAGGAAGGTGAGTTCAAGTTGTCACTTGAGGTGTATGAAAAGCAGGATCGATTTGTAGTGTGCTTCAAATATGATGCAAACAAATTTGACGAAAAAGACATTGCCTCCATGATGAACCACTATAATAACTTACTTACAGCGGTTATGCGTAACCCAAGAGCACCTATTGGAAGCTACTGTTATTTATCTGAAAAAGAGCGAAATCAAGTGCTTATTGACTGGAATCGTACAAAGGTTTCATATCCTGAGGAGCGTTGCCTGCATGAAATCTTTGAAGCTCAAGTCAACGCCCATCCAGACTCCGTTGCTTTGGAATTTGAGGGGCTAAAATTGAGCTATAAACAACTAAATGAACGGGCAAATCAAGTGGCTGCTTACCTGCGCCAATCTGGTGTTCGAACGGAAACTGTGGTAGCGCTTTGTGCAGAGCGTTCTTTTGAGATGGTGATTGGTATCTTAGGGATTGTTAAGGCGGGGGGTGCTTACTTGCCCATAGATCCAGCTTATCCTGCTGAACGCATAAACTACATGTTAGAGAATGCAGGTGTCAATCGTATGCTCACTCTGTCATATCTAGCTGACGCGCTGCCCACGGAAAATATGAATGTTGCCTTTCTTGATACCGGTGAGGATTTGGGGGGAGAAGCAGTATTTGCGAATCAACCTACCACTAATTTGACACGTTCAGAGAGCGGGGTAGAGACGAGCAATCTAGCATACGTAATGTATACTTCGGGATCCACCGGGCTACCGAAAGCCGTTATGGTAGAGCATCGGGCACTGACAAATCGTATAGACTGGATGCAAAAAGAATATAAACTCAGTACATACGATGTCGTTTTGCAAAAAACCCCTTTTAGTTTCGATGTATCCGTTTGGGAATTTTTCTGGCCTCTTATCACTGGCGCACGCATGGTCATCGCCAAACCGGGTGGTCACGCAGATCCTGAGTATCTGACTTCGTTGATTCAGTCCTCAGGCGTCACAACACTCCATTTTGTACCATCCATGTTCAGGATTATTCTGGGACAGGAAGCGTGGAGTTTATGTCGCACCATTCGTCATGTATTTTGTAGTGGTGAGGCGCTGGCGCCAGATCTTGTTACAAAGCACTATGCACAGAATCACGCGCCGCTTATTAATCTATACGGACCGACGGAAGCTGCTATAGATGTGAGTTATTGGGCTTGCTCAAATAACAATGGGATTAACGCTGTTCCTATTGGTAAGCCCATTCAAAATGTACAGTTATACGTACTGAACAATCACTGCTCTCCTCAGGCAGTGGGCTGCCGGGGACAGCTTTACATAGGTGGAGACTGTCTTGCCAGAGGTTATTTGAATAACCCTGAACTCACCGCCGAAAAATTCATTGCTAATCCTTTTTCAAATGATAAAAATGCCCGTTTGTACAAGACAGGAGATATAGTTCGATGGTTACAAGACGGTAGCTTAGAATATTGCGGTCGTAGTGACGATCAAGTGAAGATTCGCGGAGTACGCATTGAACTTGGTGAGATTGAAGCAAAGCTGAACAGCGTTAAGGAAGTGGATTCTTCTTTGGTGATCGTGCGGGAGGACAACCCTGGCGATCAACGTATAGTCGCTTATGTTGTTCTGTCTGACGGAGCTCAAGATACGGATGTAGGGGGCACGCTGACGAAGGTTCTTAAAGAGACGCTGCCTGATCACATGATCCCTAGTGCATATGTCGTGCTCGATGAGATTCCTGTCACCGCAAACGGTAAAGCAAACCGCTCGAAATTACCTGCCCCGGAATGGGATGCATATACATCTCAAGTGTATGTGGCCCCACGCACTGAAACGGAGACACTGCTAGTAGATATTTGGACAGAAATCTTAGGTTTTGAAGCAGGTCAAATCGGAGTGAATGACAACTTTTTTGCGTTAGGCGGACACTCCTTGCTTATTCCTAAACTGCTTGCTCGCCTTCAACAATATGAATTGATGGCAGATATACGAAGTGTATTTGAAGCACCGACACTCGCACATTTAGCATCGGAAATTCAAGATGCGGCTACGCTGGAGGCTTATATGATTCCTCCTAATAAGATTCCGGAGGGATGTAAACATATTACGGCTGACATGCTCACCCTGGTGTCACTTAGTGACGAGGAGATTGACAGCATTGTATCTGACACACAAGGCGGGTCAGCTAACATTCAAGATATCTATCCGCTGGCACCTCTGCAAGAAGGGATTCTTTTCCATCACCTGATGGACGTGGAAAATGATCCTTATGTGCTATCAGGTTTATTTTCATTTGACAACAGAGAGCGGCTAGACCAGTTTGTTTTTGCGTTGCAGAACGTAATTAATAGAAACGATGTGCTAAGGACTGCAATTGTTAGCAAGGGAGTTTCGCAACCTGTACAGGTGGTTTGGAGACGAGCTGAACTAGTTTTGGAAATCATTCAGCCTACTCCAGGTGTTGATGCGCAGCAGTATATCCGAAGCATGCTATCCGGTCCTCATGTGATGGACATCAGCGTAGCCCCAATGATGCAACTCAAGGCCGTATGTGATTCAGAAACAGGCGTGTGGTATTTGTTGTTTAATATGCACCACCTTGTGGATGATGCCACCTCGCTTGGATTCTTGTTCGCAGAAGTTGTTGCTTATTTAAAAGGGAAGGAAGCTAGTCTGAGTACTCCTATTCCATACAGGGAGTTCATTGCACACACAATGAAACAGGTGAACTCGCTTGAAGCGAAAGCTTTCTTTGAAAGAACGCTAGGTGATTTGAATGAACCAACGTTGCCATATGGATTAGCAAATGTACATGTTGACAGAAACATCATTAATGTTTTTAGCAAGTCATTCCCTGCAGACTTATCCAGCAATATCCGTGCATTCGCAAAAAGGATGCATCTGAGCCCTGCAAGTATTTTTCACGCAGCTTGGGCAATGGTTATTTCTACCTGCTCGGGTAAAGAGGATGTCGTCTTCGGAACCGTGCTGTCTGGTCGATTGCAGGGAGTACAGGGAGCTGAGAGAATGCTTGGGAATTTTATCAACACACTGCCGTTACGTGTTTCTCTCGCCAACAAATCAGTCAAACAGTTGCTGCAAGAAACTGATGTAATATTACGAAACCTAATTAAATATGAGCAAGCATCTTTGTCTCTCGCCCAGAGCTGTTCCAGCTTGGATAACGATATTCCGCTGTTTAACGCTGTGTTAAACTTCCGCTTCATGAACGCTAGTGAACGAATTAATGAAGATGAACTTGCACAGTTCGGTATTAAGTCACTTGTGGGTGTCTTTGAGCGTACTAATTATCCGCTGTTTTTATCCATTGATGATCAGGGTGTCGATTTCTCGGTCGAGATCCAAGCTGTGCAGTCACTCTCTTGTGAGTCCATCCACAGCTATCTGGAGAACGCTGTTTCAGAAATCATCAACGCAATGTCAAAAGAAGCGGCCACGAGTACCCTTGTTTCAACGATTTCTATCCTACCTCAGCCTGAATTGGCGGAAGTCGTTGAGGTTTGGAATACGACCGAACGAGATTATCCTAACGATATGTGTATTCATCAAGTATTTCGTCGTCGGGCTCAAGAAAATTCAGAACGTATAGCCATTCTCTATGGAGACAATTCAGTTACATACGGTGAACTGGACCAGATGTCGACTGACCTTGCCAACGATTTAAGCCAGAGCGGTGCAGCGATGAACAAATTTGTTGCGGTAGTAGCTGATCGATCTATAGAGATGATTGTAGGACTGCTCGGTGTGATGAAAGCGGGGGCTGCCTATATTCCGATTGATCCGGAGATACCAGAAGAGCGCTTGGCACACATATTAACTGATAGTAAAGCTGGCATTGTGTTAACGCACGACAAATATAAAGAACGAATAAGCAATGTGCTGAATAACCTCCTTCATGAGAACGGGGTGACTGACCGTCCTTTAATTATAGATCTGAAAGACACAGTTTCGAGGGAGAAGTCTGAGCACGGTCATCTGTACAATGATGAAAATAGCATGGCAATTACGAATGATAGCCTTGCCTATGTGATTTATACATCGGGAACGACAGGTAATTCCAAAGGAGTTTGTGTAACACACAAAAGCATCATGAATACACTCTATTTCCTTGAGGAGATGTACCCTGTTGAAGAAAATGATTACTATATACTCAAGACTAATTATACGTTCGATGTATCCATTTCAGAGTTGTTTGGTTGGTTTGTTGGCAAAGGGCACTTGGTTATTCTGCCTCCGGGCGATGAAAAGTCTCCGTATGAGCTTATCCGTCACATTGAGAATTATAGAGTTACGCATATCAACTTTGTACCTTCAATGCTTAGAGAGTTCCTGCAATCAGCACAAGGAAACAAATCCTTTCTGGAAAACTGTTCCATCAAATACCTGATGGTCGCTGGCGAGGCATTTCCGAAAGAGCTTGTGGAGCAAACTACCACAACATTTAAGAATGTGAAAGTTGAGAACATTTACGGTCCAACTGAAGCTGCGATATATGCAACTGTTCACTCTTGTTCCAATCGTGAACGCACAGGAATGATCACACCGATTGGCAAACCGATTGGCAACGTTCAAGTTTATATTGTGGACAGCAATTGCAAGCCAACTCCTATTGGTGTTCCAGGCGAATTGTGCATCTCAGGAGCCGGCTTAGCTCAAGGGTACCTTAATAATGATCAATTGACTAAGGAAAAATTCATCGACAATCCTTTTCAGTTTGGCACTAAGTTGTATAAGACTGGAGATTTGGCTCGTTGGTCACCGGATGGGCATATTGAGTATTTGGGCAGACTTGATTTTCAAGTAAAAATCCGTGGCTACCGGATCGAGCTCGGAGAAATTGAACATCATCTAAATCAACATCCTGCTGTTAGAGATGCTGTTGTGGTCAAGCGGGAACTCATAAGAGGTGAAGATACATTGGTTGCGTATCCTGCAATCGATAGGAAATCTGCATCTACATGCTATAACATTCTCACCATGTTGGAAGAAGGTACATTGGCGCAAGACGACTTATATGAACTTGATAACGGAATGGAAGTATGCGGCCTAAATAAATATGAAATCGATATGCTCTATAGGGATAACTTTTTAAACATGCTGCCAGATGTTTCCTTAAAGGAAGGGGATTGTGTGTTTAATGTAGGGGCAAATATCGGTATGTCCAGCCTTAGTCTATTATCCAAGGTGGAAGGCTTGCGTATCTATTCTTTTGAGCCTATTTATCCTGTTTATGAGATCCTTTGCAAAAATAGTCGAATTGATGGAAGCAATTCAATAATCCCTGTTCACGCTGGGCTTTCTAATTCTGTGAGAGAAACTCAGTTCGATTATTATCCAGATCTATCTCTGATTTCTGGTGAGTACAAGGATTCAGACACATCTGACATTATTAGATGCCAGCGCTATCTCACAGATGCAGGGAAGATAGACGGTAAAGCTCTTTCATACACTCATACAGGTAAGATTCTAGAAAGCCAACATGTAAATGTGTCACTAACAACAATTTCTGAACAAATCCGAATACTAGGATTGACGTCGATAGCACTAGTGAAAATAGATATTAACAATAGTGGACTGGAAATCCTTGAGGGTATTGACGCCGAGGATTGGGAGAAGATTGATCAGTTTGTAATTACAGTATTTCCAGTTCTCAGTGAGATCGATAAGCTCAAAGAACGCCTTAGTGCACAAGGCTTTAAACATGTAGTGTCCTACTATCCGGAAGGAAATGAAGGCGGGAAATATAACTTAATTGCGAAACGTGATGTTACAGGACCAAAATCAAGTAATTCTCAGAGCAATAATATCGATCTTAAGTATATAGGTACGAAAAAAGTAAAAGATTTACTAATAACTCACTTAGAGTCAAATCTGCCGGATTATATGATACCAACTAGGATCGTTTTGATGAATAAGTTGCCGCTTAGCCAAGTAGGAAAAGTCGACTACAAATCACTTCCTATGCCTAAAAGAAGCTCCACGTTTGAAGAGCATATCGGGCCACATAATCAGTTGGAAGAACTATTGACTTCCATCTGGGCTGAGCTTCTCGATATGGAAGTGGGAAATATTAGTGTGAACGAAAGCTTTTTTAGCTACGGAGGACACTCATTGTTGGTAATGAGAATGCTTAACCGGATTAAGCAAAAAACGGGTGTGGAACTGCCGATAAAGAGTATATTCAACAATCCCACTGTTTCTGCAATTGCTGTGGAGTTGAACCAATTCATGCCGGAAGTGTCCGATAATGCATCTCAAATTACAGAGAAAATACTACAGGGTATAGAGATGATTGAAGGACTTACGGAGGAAGAGTTGAGCAAATTGCTCGGCTGATAAGCGAAGCAACATAAAAAAAGCTAGCCTTTCTTAAGTCAACGTAGCTATCTTAATTGCAAATGTGTATTTGACCATAAAAAAAACTGAATTCTCATTGTTAGTTTTGTGTAACAAAGAGGATGCAGTGATGTAGACTTTTCACTTTAGGGATTTTTTGTAACGACCTTAGACAAATGAATGTTTAGGGTCGTTTTTATTTATCAAGTGTCTAATTAAGCCATAACCGTAAATTCCTCCATTTGCATAGATGTCAGAACATTCATGAAGTTATTTCGTGAATTCTAAAAGAAGATCCACATTGTCTGTTATGAATATGTCTTAGATAGACGATTATTAATTTAATACTACACACTGGATTTTGAACTATGTAAACCTATCATCATACACTGATAAATTATTTTATAATACTCTCTTAAATTTGTTGTTGAGAGAAGAAATTCCTTAGTGAATAATTGGAAAGCGTAGTTCTCAGGTTACTGTACATTCTGATAACAGAAACAAGAATGAGACGTATAGCTGAATGCAATGATGGGTCACCTTTAAAAATTTATAACTGAAATGTTCCAGTATAGTCTTTATTTATTCCCTTTGTATAACTAAACAAACATACTCCTTCAAAAATATATGAAGTTTTGAAGGGGTATGTTTTACTACTTGGGTCATTAATTAGGCTATGTTATGGTTGGACACTATCCTCCAAAACTTGCTCTCTTTATTTTATTTTGATTCTAAAAAACATAATATGGTAAAATACGTTTAGAACATACAGCACAATTATATAATAATCTATGATTTTATTTTGTGAAGAAAACGGGCTAGATTGTGAAAAGTCTAGGATTTTGTACTCATCAATTATTAGAAACTTGGTAGAGCGAATACGAAAATTATGACATTTTAAATAAAGTAAGGATGAACTCTATATGCAATAAATGAATCAGTACATATCATTGGAAATAATGCAGATAAAGCCTTAGATGATGGCGATGTTAAAACTTTGAAGGAAATATCAGAGAATTGTTTAAACCTGATGGATGACGATAATTACAATATTCTTGAAAAAGGGATTATTGCTTATCATGGAGCAACTTCTTTTAGTAATTATATACAACTCAAGTACAAAGGTGCATTAATCTATTCAGATGAAAAGAATAACGAAGAAGATTTTGAGATGTGCTTGCTTTTATTTCGAAAATCGATAGACTACTTATCTGAACATCGTTACAATTTGGACAATTACACGGAAGACAGTATAGATTTAAACTATTGCGAAACGTATCTTTCTATGGCATATACTAACTTTGCTAATCTTTTACTACAATGTGGGAGAATAATAAACGCGCTCTCATATTTGAGAATTGGAGTAGGACAAAAATTTCCAATGGCGATCGGAAACTATGCTGGATTTTTGATGGATTATGCTTACTTTAATTATGATGAAGGGCACCAATCAGTTTTTGCTAATGAATCTTATCGATTATTGTTGGAAGTATT
Source organism: Brevibacillus laterosporus DSM 25 (assembly GCF_002706795.1). Lineage (NCBI taxonomy): Bacteria > Bacillati > Bacillota > Bacilli > Caryophanales > Paenibacillaceae > Brevibacillus > Brevibacillus laterosporus. The sequence goes on along the minus strand of NZ_CP017705.1, from coordinate 5,050,390 downwards.
AGAAGATCAGTCTGAACATGTTCATGATGAGGCACGTGCGCATTATGAACGATTGATCGAAAAACTAAAGGAATTTTTCCCTCTCGATTTTTTAGAAAAACCATACGAGTTTGGTGAATTTTCTCTTGGAGATTCCGAAGAAGAGATCGACTATCGCAAATGGTGTTTAAAACATGTGTTGTTTCTCAACACATTAAATGATGCGTTTACCAAATCAGTCGCAGCGACTGATATTCTTCATCTTCCAAGTATTATTGCTGATATTGATGAAGGACCAAGATTTCATGGTTTGTTTAATCAAATTAAGCAAGAGTATGTATCGGCCAGATACATGGTGTTTGATGCACTTTATAATAGAACACCCCATTTTTCTGATAAGGACGTCTATATTGTTAACACGTTGGACTATCCTACTTATGGTATTGGTCTGGAAAAAATAAAATATGCATATCGGAGCTTATATTCCCTATTTGATCGAATGGCGTATCTTGTGAATGATTATTTTGCACTAGGCATCAAAGAACATAATGTGTCATACCGTTCTATTTGGCAAAAAAAAGCTGGAAAAGGTAAAAATGACCCGACTGTAGACTTGAAAAAGAAAATGACAACGGAAGGTATGTTCAATTTACCGTTAATTGGCTTTTATTGGTTGTGTAAAGACATCGGAAAACAAAAAATTAAACACCATTATTTAGATCCAACTATAGAACAATTGGCTAATATTCGTAACATTTTAAAGATTCATGATAGTTTTTTATTTCCTAAAACAAGAGAGTTTCGCGAAAAAACAGTTGATCCGTTAGCGTATTCAATCACAATTGATGATTTTAGAAATGCAGTAATTCATCTCCTTTCGTATGTTCGAGAAGGGATTATTTTGTTGTCTTTGGCTATACACGTGGAAGAACAACTTAAAGTAAAGTTCACAGGTTCAGATCAGCTTACACCGTCCATGTACATAGGTCAATATGATGATGATTGGAAACGAATTTAGTAATTATAATAACGCAGTAATTCATTTAATACTGTATGTTTAATAACGTCTTAGGAGTATTAATTAAATAATGAGAGACCGTAGACTTTAATTATATAAGGAGCAATAATGAGCTATAGTATAGAGACGAAAATAAAAAATTTAATAGAGGGTAGATTCGAAGGCGATTATTGGGATTTCAAGCAAGAATGGCACAAAGACGCCGAAAGATTGTTACATGATATTCTTTGTTTTGTAAATACAGTTCATGACAAGGATTGCTACATAATAATAGGAGTATCAGATACTGGAGAAGTAATTGGGGTAAAAGAGGAGGGGAGAATGAAGCAAGCAGCTATACTCGATTTACTTTCTAATACAGTTTTTGCAGGGGACAATACTCCCGAAGTAAAGGTAGATACAATAATAGTAGAAGATAAAAATATTGACATTCTTACCATATACAACTCCTACAGTGTTCCTTACTATTTAAAGACAACAATTTCTCTTTGATAATCAAATTGAAGAGGAAGTATATGCAAAAAGAAGATTTGATGCAGTGGTTTTATATTATGAGAATGAAGAGGAAAAAATAGCATTTGAATCATACATTGAAAACAATCAGAAAATAATAGATCTTTATATAGACGAGGCTGACAATGTTTATTTTACAGTAGACTCTGGAAATGAAGGGGAAGTTCAGGTAAATAAACATAGATTATCAATAGGGTTAGCCTTAAATAAGGCTTTACAGGAATACAAAGGATATTATTAATTTGACCATATAAGAGTAGAAAATAGATACGAGTTGATATCATTCATAAATGTACTGTTAGAAAATTCAACCATGTTTTTAGTATGATATGGTTGCAACTATTCAGAACGGGATAAGTGTAGATAATGACCTCCTCCAATTGGGTAGTTAAAATTGTCATGACCTTTCCGACGTTCATGTGAAACTGTTGACGTCAAGTACTACCATAAGTCTGTTAGCAATAAAATAGTGTTGGAGTATAACAACTCATAATTACTCAAGCAGTGACAAGAAAATGCACCCTTTAGCTAAAGAGTACATTTTCTTGTCATCAGTCAAAGATAAATAGAGTAGATACCCTTTTCTTCATTCTATTGAGTCCGATAATAAATCTTATGTAAACAATAAAAAGTAAGTAACTTCTGAATCGGATTATTTGTTTACATAATGTTGATTACAGTTGTCTATGAGATGTGGTTACTTTGTTTAAATAGGGGTTTGTGTAGTAATGGAACAAAAACGGCAATAGAAATTGGTAAGGCCTCTATTATTAGTAACCTCACCAATTTTATTAACTCGAGTCAATTTCATAAATTAAAGCCCTACGGGATGCAGATAAGTTTTATGTTAGCTGTAGCATAAAAAAACAGAAATGAGAAAGGTGGCCTTTGGTCACCTCCTCATTTCAACCTCCCCCCTTTCGCTTCTGGGTCCGCTTAAAGATGGACGGTGGCCAGTCCAAAGATGCTGTGGATCTTCAGAGCCATATCCCCATTTCCCCATAAACTTTGTTCCATTATCATAAAATTCTAGATAAATTCTGCCGCTACGAACTGAGTTATAAGTAGACCGCTTCCATGTTCCTACTAAAAGGTTCCTTGGTGATAAAATTCCTGATATTTCGCCAATTTCACCCTGTTCCATCGAAGGGAGACGAAAATACCCTTTAACATTTTTAGTAGGAGTAATGCTAAAATTTCCTTGATCATCATAATAAAAAAATTGTATATCTCCCTTGTCGTCTGTAAGCCAGAGTCCCCCAATATCCAACGGTTGTACATTTTGTTGATAAGGGTAGACGTATGATACGTAATTATTAGAAGGATAGTACCACGTTTGCCATTTATCCATATATGACAAGCCTCCTTTTTAGAAGAAGTTCTATAGACACCAGTCTAATCTAGATTATGCCTACTATAAGAAAAGGTGTTTGTCTAATTAAAATATATGTAGCTTCAGCAATATAGTCTTCACATTGAATAATGTGGCTTAGAGTGGAAAATAACAGCAAGTTTGTAAGAGGAAAAAGGAAAGGTCAGAGAAAACATTGAAAATGATCTGCAGTATCGCTACAAAATGGAAGTCGATAGAGGGGAATATGTACTTCATATCCCTTATGCGACCAAAAGACTTTAGAAAAAACAGTCTATGACATCATTCGGGCAAATGAGTCTTGAAGCTGATCTGAAGAATTTATTGAGGTAGACGCTTTATTGTGATGAATTAGGCTTAACATGGTAAATTCAAAGGGTTTGTTTTTGAAAATATTTCTAATGCCGTTTTTGTTCCATTACACACAAACCCCAAATACTTCTCTTCTTGGAAATGACCTGTGACAATCCGTCTATAGGGGCGTATTAAAATACACATTAAGCTGTACTCAGTTTGCTATGAGGAGGCTCTCACTTTCACAAAGAGTTAATTCCTAGTGGTCAAGGTCGGAATTGATAGAAATGATACGATATGTGTATGGTGACACAAATATAGTTACCAAGACATAAGTCAGAAACCTTATTATTGCAAGGTTTTTATGATAAGGGGTACCCACAATTGTGTCATTCGACAACAAGCATACAGAAACATATGTTTCTATTGATTTCAGTTCTTAAAAATGCTATTTCATGAACTGAAAATAAAAAGGAACCATCTTATTAGATAGTTCTACTTATGTCTCCTTTTATACTCATGTCAGTCTTTTTACCTATATCGTTAATTCCATCTGCAACTTTTGGTATATCAAATTTATTGTAACAAATGAATAGAACAGACTGGTATCCTTCTATACATTCTTTAATTCGATATAGATCCTCAATAGAATCAATCCATTCACGACGTTTGTAATTATTAGCTAGTGTCTTTAGATTGAAGACTTCTTGAAAATGAATTATGCGGAATCTCATTCAATTAGGTAGCTCATAAGTGTTAAGACCTTTTCTCCGGTCACGTGAAGCTACCTGGCGACAAGCACTGCCACAATACATTGCATCACGTCTGCGGGATTCAAGCTGTCCATAGCAAACTATGCACAGCTTAATGCTGTATTTCAATTCTTAATCGCCTTCATAACAGATTGTCACACATAGTCATTTCCACGAAAAGAAATATTTAAACGGCATACCATTTCTCAAAGACAATATGGACATTATTACCGATAATAAAGATATCTGGTATTATTTTTAATATTCAAGCTAAAAGGAGAGATAATTATATGTCTAATACTGCAATGATAACATTAAGAATTATACTTTACGGAACTATGATTTATTTATTTAATATGTTCATTCCAAGTAATATGATAGCAAATGGACTCGGTTTATTAGTTGCTGGATTTATTTTAGAAATTATATTCAAAAAAAATTTTTTTAAAAAAATAAAACATAGTCCCTCAAAACCCACGTAGGAAAACAGTATTTTCTACAATGCTTTTTTCTTTAAAGTTGAGGTGTCTTCCCTATGTCTACGATTAAACAAAAACACAAAGAGAAGTTGAGGAAAGAGTAAGCCGCTTACCCTATTTCGTTGATCTCTATTTTCAATATCTAACAACTGAGAAGGAATGCTCCCCTTCTACTTTACGTGAATATGCAATTGACTACCAAATATTTTTTGAATGGATGATTGTGGATTGTTTAACGACTGGAAAAACAAGTAATGAAATCACTCTCTCAATCAATCTAAAATCCGAGTAGAGTCCAAATAGTGTCGAAAGTAATGTTTTTATGCCTGTTACAATCAGTTGCTTAGGGTTATACCAATTGACCATGCCTGGTCTGGCTGTAGGATCGTGCCACATTCGAGCAGCTAATGGAGGAATGTGGGAAAGTTTTGAGTATGTTTTATGTTTTTTCTTCATAACGGTCTAATTCACCTCAAAAATAATGAGTTGTCTGTCAACGTAATAACCTGCTAAATGATACCATTTCACTAGGTGAACATTATGCTATCAAGAACCATCATCTCCAATATAACCCTTGATTAAACTAATTTGTCTGTTATCTCAAAACAAGTCCAGATGCAATACAAAACCAAATCTATATTTCTTCATTACCCATTTATGAAACCTTACAAAATTGTTATATTTACGTAAGGTTATTCAATAGTTGAATTATGATGGAAATGTAATAATAAGAGCATAAGAAATCATTAGAGGTGAATGTTATGAAAGGAAATCATATTTTATCTTCTTTATGTTACTTCAGTGTCTTTTTCGCACCATTTTTATTACCGATTATTGTCTATTTCGTAGGTGACAAAGCTGTTCAATTTCATGCTAAAAAAGCATTGTGGACACATCTTGTTCCCTATGTAACCTTAGTTATTGGACTCGTAGTATCAGGAACCATTGGGTTGAATCAAGGAACGGAGACAGCAGTCGGATTTAGTATCGTAGCTACTTATGCTATTACTGCTATTGTGATGATTTACTATTTCATTTGGAATATTGTTAAAGGTGTAAAGGTATTAAATGAAATGTAATCTTACACCGAGAGTTCGGCTATATTGTTTGTTTCGTTTAGGAAACCGTATGGATAAAATCTATACGGTTTTTTTCTTATTGTAGTAATAAAACAGAAAGATCGTCCGTCTAATTTGTGTATTTCTTGAATTGGAGTGAGAAAATGTGGAATGCAATCATGAGGTCGAACGATTATTTATTCAATACAAAAATGATATTTACAATTATCTTGTCTACTACACAGGGAGCACGGATTGGACACAGGAGCCGAAACTGCTGAAATTCTAGGCTGGAGTCAAACAAAGGTAAATGTCACTATGCACAGGGCCATCAAGCAACTGCAAAAAGAATTAGTCCATTCTGCAAAGGGAGGAATTAGACATGAATCTTTCCCATGAGCAAAAACAACTGCTTGATAAACTACAAAATATGCCACGTTATGCTTTACATGGGCAGAAAAATCAAGAAATTCAAGAAATGATAGCAAAGAAAGTTAAACAGCATAGAGCCATAAAGAGGGTAGGTTATCGTTTGAAATGGGGAGTCACATGTGTAGCCATATTATGTATTTGTGTTGTTTTATATAAAAACAATGAGAGGATATTACCTGCTTTACAGTCAACAGGTAGTCCTAATTCGTATGGATATCAGGAAGTGTCTGGCAATATCAAAGTCTGTCAAATGATTCTGATAGACATGTAGTTGCTTTATATTTTGTCACAACCCATTTAAAACAAAAGGGGTTATCTGGCGATGAATACATTTTTCTCTAGTTGATAAAAAGTTGATTTTTATTTGTTTCAATTAAGAAAAAAGAAAGGAGCTTACCGATGAAAGAGATAAAATTGAGGTCAATCATGTACACAAGGTGATTGGTAGAAGAAAAATCATTGATGATATTTCGTTTGAGGTGCTAGCTGGAGATATCTGTGGTTTTATCGGTCCAAATGGAGCAGGTAAGACAACTCTGATTCGAATGATGACTGGACTGATTAAACCAACAGATGGCCAAATTCTTATTAATGGTGTGGATGTAACCACAAATAGGGAGCGGGCACTTATGGAAATAGGAGCAATGGTAGAAACGCCTATTTTCTTTGAATATATGTCTGGAAGAAAAAACCTTCAAAACTTAGCAAGATTAAACCCCGATATGTCGAGAAAAGAGCAATTACATAAAGTTGAACAAGTGCCTGAGATTGTTGGACTTAAGACGGATAAGAGCGATAGAGGTAATGACAAAGTCAAAACATATTCGCTGGGAATGAAGCAACGGTTAGGAATTGCTCAATCCTTATTAAATAACCCTCGCATCATCATATTGGATGAACCCGCAAACGGGCTTGACCCTATGGGCATGAGAGAGTTAAGAGAACTAATCGTAAGGCTACTGTATACACAGGCAAATGCTGGACTTGGTTTGTACATTTGTAAATTGATTGTGGAAAAACATGAAGGGACAATCAAGGCGTATAATCACGGTGAGGGTGGCGCTGTCATAGAGTTTACGATTCCTGTGTGACTTGTAGCTCCTGAGAATTTTATATTGAAATCGTGGAGATGAGCAAGGTATGTAATTTTTGGAAATGTCTTGTTTGCAAAAAGAAAGAGGTTAAAAAGGGTATGATAGATACCAACCCTCCTACCTCTTTCTATGTGCCATTCCTAGAAGCCTTTATACTGAGGTTCTTCTTGTTCCAATTGTTGAACACGAGATTCTAATTGGTCAATAATGGTTTGTGCTTGCTCAGCTGATTGTGTAAATGCTTGCTTTGCCTTTTTATTTTGTGTACTTAATGCAAAGGTTTCTAAATTAGCCTGTGCACTTTTTAAACTAGCTAATGTTTGTTTTACTGATGAAGCTACTGTCATCCTTATCACCTCCGGATTTAGTATGTCTCTAACTCTTTGGTTTAAATACAAGTGCCCCTAAAAAACCAAAAATAATAGCAGCAGAAATACCTGCACTGGTCACTTCAAAAATGCCTGTAATGATCCCGATGATTCCATCGCGTTGCATTTCTGCCATAGCTCCATGGACTAGGGCATTCCCGAAACTCGTAATGGGAACGGTAGCACCAGCTCCAGCCCATTTAATTAACGGTTCATACCAGCCGAGTCCATCCATAATGGCTCCAACTACCACTAGGGTCGACATTGTATGAGCAGGTGTTAGTTTGGCAACATCCATTAATAACTGCCCGATGACGCAGATGATGCCTCCTACGATAAATGCCCAAATAAAAATGCTCACTCATTTCCCCCCCTCTCAATAGCTACAGCGTGTGCTATACAAGGAATCGTTTCATTTTGTTGAAAACTGAGTGGTGAAAGTAAAGCGCCTGTTGCCACTACTAAAATTCGATTCCATTCCCGATTAGTTAACCGATTAAGCAAATGACCATACGTAACAGTAGCACAGCATGCACAGCCGCTACCTCCTGAGAACACCTCTTGATTGTCGTTATAAATTAATAATCCACAATCTGTAAAAGCTTGTTCACGAATGGAGAACCCATGTTTCTTTAACAATTTTCCAGCGATCGAATGGCCAACTTTTCCAAGATCACCCGTAACAATCAAATCATAATAATCAGGTCCAATTTGCATATCTCGAAAATGGGCTTGTATAGTATCTACTGCAGCGGGAGCCATAGCTGCCCCCATATTAAAAGGATCAGTCAGACCCATATCAACGACCTTCCCAATCGTAGCAGAGACAACTTTTGGCCCTGCCCCTTTAGGTGCAACAATAGCAGCTGCAGCGCCAGTTACCGTCCACTGTGCAGAGGGAGGCTTTTGTGAACCATATTCTGTGGGATAGCGATACTGTTTTTCAGCAGTCGAATTATGACTGCAGGTTCCGGTAAGAACATAATTAGCTGATTGGCTATCTATCAATTGAGCTGCTAATGCTAACCCCTCCATGGAGGTTGAACAAGCACCAAATACCCCTAGATAGGGCACCCCAATGGTACGAGCTGAAAAGCTTGAGGAGATAATTTGGTTCATCAAATCTCCTGTAATCAGATAATTGATATCTCCTTTTTGTAAACTTGCTCGTTTTACTGCGAGGTCAAATGCCTCTTCTAGCATGATTTTTTCTGCCTTTTCAAAGCTGTCTTGTTCCAGCCAGGTGTCACTGTGAAGAATATCAAAATCATTTGCAATTTTTCCTTGGGCTTCAAAAGGTCCACCAATTGTAGCAGTGGATAAAATCGTTGGTTTGGATGGAAAAATCCAAGATTGATGTCCCTTTAACATCTCAAGATCCTCCCATACCTACCGCATAAGTGAAAAACCATTTAAGTAATGCGATAAAAAACGCGGCAACTACACCAAAAACGATAACAGATCCTGCTAATTTAAACATGTTACCGCCTACCCCAAGTACATACCCTTCACTTTTGTGTTCAATAGCTGCTGAAGCAATCGAATTGGCAAAGCCAGTAACAGGAACAGCAGTTCCAGCCCCTCCAAATTGTGCTATCTTGTCATAAACGCCAAAACCAGTCAGAAGAACAGAAATAACGATTAGAACAGCAGAGGTCGGATTTCCAGCGCTTTTTTCATCAAAGTGAAAAAAGTGAATGAAAAAGGTTTGAATAACTTGTCCTAATAAACAAATCAAACCACCAACCCAAAAAGCTCGAATCGTATTTTTAAGCACAGGTCGGGGCGGTTCTAACGCTTTTGCAAATGCTTGGTATTCGATTTGGGTTGCCGTTAATTTTTTGTTTTTTGTAGCCATTTTTAACTCCTTCATTAAATGTAGTCAAAGTTAATTTGGAATACAAAGCCAGTTTTTATACCTTACTTTCATATATAAAAAATCACAAAGTAACACAACCTAAATGAGACAGAAGGTATTAGAAGTTCTAGGGAGGGTATTTATGCCTGAATTCTGGGAGATTGTTTTTAGATCAATTGTTACGCTTTTTACATTATTGTTCTTGACGCGATTAATGGGAAAACGTCAAATTGCCCAAGCCACTTTTTTTGAATATATTGTGGGTGTCACAATTGGTTCTATTGCGGGATTCATTTCTGCTGACGTTGATGATAGGTTTATGAATGGATTTGTTAGTATGATCATTTGGGCCCTTGTACCGTTTCTTTTCAGTTATCTATCGGTCAAAAGTAAGACAGTGAGCGATATGGTTGAAGGAAATGCTCGTGTGTTGATCCAAGATGGTAAGATTATGGAGGACAATCTCAAGAAGGAGAATTATACAGGTGAGGAATTGTTAGAACAATTACGCCTAAAAAATGTATTCTCGATAGCTGATGTTGAGTATGCGCTATTAGAACAAAATGGTCAGATTAGTGTTCTGCTAAAAAAAGAAAATCAACCACTTACTTCCAAAGATCTGAATATCCAAGGTGCTCCAAGTAGAGAACCTCAGACGGTCATTTTGGATGGAAATATTATGCTAGAGCCTTTGGCAACCACAGGTTTATCAAAAAGATGGCTTGAAACAACTTTAGATAAGATGGGCATCGTCTTAGATAACGTTTATATCGGACAAGTAGATAGTTACGGGCAATTGAATGTAGATTTATATGATGATCAAATTACGGTACCGGTGCCACAAGAGAAACCATTGACATTGTCCACGCTAAAAAAATGTCAGGCCGATTTGGAGACTTTTTCTCTTGAAACGAAAAATAACGTGGCTAAAAAGGAATATGAGCAGGGTGCTCTACGCTTAAAACAAATGATAGAAGGGGTAAAACCTTTTTTACAAAGCTAAAAAGGGTTACGATACGGACGCTTTGAATACAAATATTAGGAGCTTTGAAAGAGTGCAAGTAATTTTGATTAATTGGTTAGCACTCGCTACAATACAGTATTTCAACAGAGGCCGAGTATAAAATCGGTTGCAACTTGCTTGAAAGGTAAGCTATCCTTAATTGGATGGCTTTTTTGCTTTCTATACATATAATTTAGAGATAAAAAAATAAGTGTTACAAATATGAGAAATCTAGGAATTACGATAATAAATTAATAACATAATAAACTTTATGTAAACAAATAATGATCTGAATACTACCAAACTACAAACATTACGTAAATATTTTACAAAGTTCTTACAAACATATCACAAATTCACCATTACCTTGCCATGTTCCACCAAATCGTGTTACACTCACAAACAATTACAACATATTTTATATCCATGTTACGGTGTTTGATTTAAGGATCAGACTTAAAAGGGAAGTTCGGTGAAAACCCGATGCGGTCCCGCCACTGTATATGGGGAGCTACATCCGATACACCACTGTTCACTTTTACAGAGAATGGGAAGGAAGGATGATTGCGACGATCCATGAGCCAGGAGACCTGCCGTAAGATGTAACACTCCCACGAGGATGGGCAGGTGTTTGGGCAGGTCGTGTGGTGACATTATACATACGCCTATAAGGAATTGGTTTGTCCAAAAACCCAAGCATCTGTCTCCTTTTGGAGCGGATGCTTTTTTGTTTCAAATCTCAGAATAATAAAATGGTAATGGGACGTACAGGTCCAACTCGGTGCTACCTGCACCTGAAGCTTGGGTGATCACCAAGCTTCTTATTTCAAATTATGCTTTTGTTTACTTTGCATTACACAGGGGGGAGAAGCATGCAACAAACCGCCACGACAGCCCCAACGTCAGTTAACAGCATCGGTACACATTATACAAAAAACTGGATAGCGAAATTGATTGGAAGCGGCGTGGTTTTATTTTTATCTATGACGGTGGCAATCATGCTGGGACCAGTGCAAATTGACCCAGTTACCGTTTGGAAGGTAATAGGTTCACATGTTCCTTTTGTCCAAAACTGGATAGTAACTGATGTACCTAACGCTCAAATGCATATTGTTTGGGATATTCGAATGCCACGTGTTTTATTATCTGCGATTGTAGGTGCCGGCTTGTCTATTGTTGGGATCGCCATTCAGGCATTGATTCGTAATCCTTTAGCTGATCCCTATATCCTAGGCGTATCATCGGGGGCATCGGTGGGGGCAACAGCAGTGTTGTTATTTGGTAGCCTGGGAGTATTTGGTTCGTATGCGCTTTCTTTAGCGGCTTTTTTAGGCGCTCTAGCTTCGATTGTATTGGTGTTTCTTTTGTCGCTGGTAGGTGGGAGAGTGCAATTAATACGTCTGTTGTTAGCTGGAATAGCTGTTTCTATTATGTTGTCAGCGCTTACTAGTTTTTTTATTATGCTGGCACCGAGAGCTGAAAGTCTTTCAAGTGTGCTGTACTGGATGATGGGGAGCTTCACTCGTGCCAAGTGGGAGTCACTTGTATTGCCAACTATTGCGGTAATTGCTTTCTTTCTATTTTTATGGATGAATGCGCGCAACCTAAATTTGTTGATATTGGGGGAAGAAACCTCTACGCTGTTGGGTTTACATCCAGAAAATATGCGTAAGATCCTACTGATTACGATTTCCCTTGTTACAGGTTTACTGGTTGCTGTAAGCGGTAGCATTGGCTTTGTTGGTTTAATGTTACCCCATATCTTTCGGTTGTGGGTGGGGTCTGATCATAGGAGGCTAATTCCTCTTTGTGCCTGTGGAGGGGCCATTTTTATGGTCTGGGCAGATGTATTAGCAAGGTTGATCATTGCACCTGAGGAATTACCGATCGGAATAGTCACAGCGCTTTGCGGCGGTCCATTTTTTATCTGGTTACTACGTCGTAGGGCGTACACGTTTGGAGGAAGCTGATGTGACCGTAAAATTGGGCGTGGACAAGCATGTAGAGTTAAAGCAAGTAGGCTATGAGACCCAAGGGACATGTATTTTGCAACAGATAGATTTACACGTACAAAAAGGAGAATTCGTTGGCTTACTTGGTCCGAATGGTAGTGGTAAATCTACTCTTCTTAAGCAAGTATATCGAACCCTTTCACCCACGACAGGTAGTATCTTCCTACTTGAAAAAGAACTTGGACGATACCAGCAGAAGCAATTAGCAAAAGAACTGAGCGCAGTGGTACAAGAAACACAAATTCAATTTGATTTTAATGTATACGAGCTTGTACTGATGGGACGTTCTCCACACAAGAGTATGTGGGAAAATGAGAATAAGCATGATATAGCCTTAGTGGATCAGGCTCTAGCTCAAGTTGGCTTACAGAGCATGGGTGACCGGAGTTATCTGAGTTTATCTGGTGGAGAAAAGCAGCGTGTTTTATTGGCTAGAGCTATTGTGCAAGAGACCGATCTTTTATTGCTAGATGAACCAACTAATCATTTGGACATTCATCATCAATTGGGGATGCTACAGTTGCTAAAACAACAGCAAAAAAGTGTACTGGCTGCCTTACATGATCTCAATTTGGCTGCTATGTTCTGTGATCGTCTCTATATGCTAGAAAAAGGGGTTATCGTTTGCTCAGGAACTCCTCAAGAAGTGCTTCGACCTGAAATTTTAGAACGAGTGTACAAGATTCAAACGGAAGTAACCGTTCATCCCATTACAGGCAGAGTGAACATTAATTATTTGATACCAGACCATGTTAGTAGTTAAATAAATGAAAAGGTAGGAAAACAAGATGAACAACGTAAATAGGCAAAGTTCCAGTATGAAGAAACAGGGCCTTTTGCATAGAGGTCAAAAGATGATGATTACGATGTTTGCAGGGCTTACGTTAGTAGTCAGCGGCTGTGGAAATGGGGCCACTCCCCAAGTAGCTTCCACTAACTCTCAACCAGCTGCTGAGAAGATTCAAATTAAAAATGGAGAACATACCTTAACATTTGAACAAGCTCCTAAGCGAGTAGTGAGCATGAATCAGCACGTTACTGAAATGCTTCTAGCATTAGGTGTTGAAGAGGTAATGGTTGGTACCGCTTATCCTGACGATGAAGTCCTGCCCGAATATAAGGCAAAATATGATCAAATCAAACTTTTGTCTAAGCAGTACCCTTCACTAGAAGTCTTTTTAAGTGTAGAGCCTGACTTCGTAATCGGTAGAAGCTCTGCCTTTACAGCTAAAGGGATTGGCAGTGTTGAGGAGCTACAAAAAATTGGTATCCCAGCTTATACCATTACAGGAACGGTATCTAAGCATCCGACGGTCGATGAAGTCTATGAGGATATGATACAGCTGGGTAAGATTCTACAGGTGGAAGATCGTGCTAAGGATATTGTTGCTAAAATGAAAACAGACATCCAATCTATTCAGCAAAAGATAGGAACCATAGACAAACCAGTCAAGGTTTTGGTCTTTGACAGTGTTAATTCAGGTCTATATACAACAGGAAATTCATTAGAAACTCGTCTAATAGAGATGGCCGGTGGACAAAACGTATTTGGTGATTTGGAAAAGTCATGGAGTGAAGTGAGCTGGGAGGAAGCAATTAAACGTGCTCCTGATGTTATTGTAATCAATGATTATGATAAACCTAGTGCAGAGGAAAAGATTAAATACTTATTAGAAAATAAAGCACTTTCCGATATACCTGCTATCAAGAATAAGCGATTTGTTAGCTTGCCACTCTCTGATGTATTTGAAGGTGTTCGAAATGTGCGAGCGGTAGAAATACTTGCAAAAGGATTTTATCCAGGGAAATTTTAATACACTGTCGCACAAGTAGTTCAAAGGTAAGCAGTTATCCCTGCAACCTTTTTGTAACCAAATCGGTCAGAGATTGTGCATAGGTACATTCATATGGATTGATACCATTTGCACCAGGATTTGTGTGGGAGGATTGGGTTCAACAGATTCTATGCAAGGAGTCATGTAAGGAAGAAATGAAGTATCCATCTTCCTTATTTTACCTCCACCTGTATTTATACTGACGAGGTAAATAACTAGATTCAAGACACATTGATAAAAACAAGCTAACAAACAATTTCACAGCAACAAGCGAAAAGTTGTTTTATAACGTCAAATAACGATGATTTGAATAAAGGCCAACTACTTTCCTTTTTGAAGAAGGAATCTGTTAGATGAAATCCTCCCATACACTTTAACCGCCATGCTGCCACCACAGCTATGGCGGTTTTTTTATGAGACTCAAATCAACTATTTATGACCTTTCGTTGGGAGAAGGGAAGGTAAATTCGCCTTAACAGGATACTGATTCCGTATGCTAATTAACTCCGATACCGTAATCATTTCATATCCGCGTTTTTTTAGCTCCGGCAAAATTATTTTCAATGCATCTACGGTTTGTTGACGATCACCACCGTGGTCGTGGAATAAAATGATATCGCCATTTCGTACATTTCTCAGCACCTTGTTGACGATCTTTTGTACCCCGGGATTCGTCCAATCTTTTGTATCTTGATGCCAGGACCACATGACAACCAAGTATCCCATATCTTTTGCTGCACCCACAATTTTTTCATTATAACTACCACCAGGTGGACGAAATAGAGTAGGTACTACCCCTGTTGTTTTTTGAATAATGGATTGAGCAGATTCCAATTCAGTTTTTATTCGTTGTTTTGAAAGGCGTCTCATATCTGGATGGGTGAGTGTATGATTTGCCAGCTCGTGATGTTGCTGTACCATCTGTTTTGCCAGCTTGGGATTTTTTTGAACACGGGTACCGACCGTAAAAAAGGTGGATTTAACCCCATATTTCTTTAATAGCTCTAAGATTTGAGGGGTGTAGGACTCGTTTGGTCCGTCATCAAAGGTTAGGGCAATTGCTTTCTTTTCTGTAGGCAAGTCCCAAATGGCTTCTCCACGTTTTTCATAATAATCGCGGTTTTTTTGTCGGATCGTTACCTCAAAGGCGAGGGGACGCCCGATGAGTAGCTTTTTCTCAACAGAAAGCGGTGTTATTTGCTTTGCATAAAGGGTATCAGACCAAGCTTGTGAAGCCAGTAGGCCTATAACAAGTAGCAGGCAGAATGTATAGCTGATTTTACGTAGCATGAAGGGCTCCTTTCGATCCGCTTTTCCTTCTTGAACCTTCTCAAGAAATTCTTACACACATGCTAGTATGCACTTTTTTTATCAAAGCATGAGATATAGGCGGAAAGAGGATGGGAAGAAAAAAAGCCCTGCTAGTAAGCAGAGCTTTTGGAACATTTTCTTATTTATAGTCACCTAATAGATAATTATAGAAGGGAGCATCTACATAAAAGGGATAGGAAGTTATGTTTACCTTAGGGTCAATCTTCTTAAAACCAGCAACTACTTGAGCCGATTTATCGTTTAACGAGAAGGATTGGGCCATGTAATTGTCTTTTTCCATATAGTTATTGGTAATCTGTTTATAGCCCTTCATTTCATTCATCGAGAAGTAGAGGGGCTGCCACCAAGATGAGATAATCAACCCCGATTGATCTTCCTTGTCTTTTTTTGCATAAGAGTGAATGATCTTATCAAAGGCTTCTTTATCAGCAACAGATGTGAATTCAAAACTGATATCGTATTCTTTGGAGTAGGCGATGTATTTTCCGTTATCAATCTTTACTACTTGATAGTCAGGAGTGATTACAGGCTGACCCCATTCGGCTAAATAGATAAAAGCAGAGGTTTTTGGCTCCAGTTGTACTTTTGCTATCAATCCTTCACTTTTTAACAATCCGATCAGTTGAATGGCATGCGTTATGTCGCTATGGCCATAGGTGAGCGAAAGAGTCGGGTCAAAACGTGGAGAGAATCGCTTATCTTTGAGATTATAGCCTGTGACGATATCTTGTTTAAGTGCTTCGTCTACGATTTTTTGTAATTCTTCCGCTTTGATTAAACTGGTGGTTTTCCAAGAATGATAAACCTTACCATAAATATCTTCATCGCTTGTTAGACCAAGAAAATGCTTATATTCACCTTTATATTCCAGCACTTTTCCGATCAACAAAGCTGCTATTTCAGGAGAAACAGCTTGATTTTTGATAACGGTTTGAGCAATAGATTCCGGGAGTAGCTTTGTATCAATTGCTACGGCAATTTCTTGCGCTACCTTAATAGGAAGCTGCCCCGTTTTATACGTGAGGGAGGCAGAAGCAAAGGCTTTTTTTACTTTAGCCTCCGGATACGTATAGGCTAACTCTTTAAGACCAGCAGCGCGAACTGCATAAGAGACGGCATCTTGTGTTGCTAAGGATTCGTTTGGTTTCAAAGTTGTGGAATTGATGATCCCTTGTTCTTGCAGAGCAGGAACAGCTTGTGCTAGAGTAGAACCCGCTTTTGCATCTGTAATTGAAATTTTGCTTTCTTTGGATGGTTGCAAAGCAAGTATTGTCGTTAGTGCTTGTAGATAATCAGCTTGAGTTACCTGTTTTTGAAAGGTGAGCTGATAATTGGTTTGTAAGAATTGAGCATATTCATTGGAATGAAGGGTAGCAACTGAAGAAGATGCTCCCTGAGACGCAAGCAGTAAAGTCTCCTGAGCATAAACAGAGGAAGACGTTGTTAAAACGCTTAAAGCTAAGACAAAAGCTAGTCCAGACTTTTTCATTGGATGCAGAGTTCGTTTCATGTTTGTTTGGCCTCCCAATTAGATGAATTTTACCTGAACTAAACTTTTTTACAAAAAAAGGTTTAGTTTGCTACCCAGTAGTAAAATCCATAAAATTACAATATAAAGACGTTTTTATACCCATATTATAAAGGGATAGAAGAGTTTTTTAAAAGGATTATTTTTTTGGAATGTAAGTAAAATACATTAAAAGTTTTGTTTAGTAATCAAAAAAAACAATTTAACATGCTAAAATACGTACAATGTTCTGTTTTAACTTGATTAAATTCGGATATTAAAATAAAATAGGATTGCACCACTCGATTGTTGATTTATATTTGGTAATGTTGTGTTTTGTGGTATTTGCACAAGAAACGAATGATAAGACAGAAAAAACAACAGGGAGGTTTCTTATGCATAAGTGGGAAGCTATAGATGAAGCTAACAGATATATACAAGAAAGAATAGATCAAACGCCAACAATCGGATTGATTCTAGGATCGGGCTTAGGAGAATTAGCGGATGAGTTAGATGATGCCATTGTTATTCCCTATCAAGAGATTCCTCATTTTGTGATGTCGACAGTGGATTATCATGCAGGTAAGTTGATCGTTGGTAACCTTGAAGGGAAAACGGTTGTCGCTATGCAAGGTCGCTTTCATTATTATGAAGGTCATAGTATTGAATCGGTAACATTTCCTATTCGAGTAATGAAAATGCTGGGAGTTGAGCAACTTATTTTGACAAACGCCAGTGGTGGCTTACATATAGACCAGCAGCCAGGGGATTTAATGTTAGTAACGGATCACATTAATTTGATGGGGATAAATCCGTTGATCGGGGCTAATGACGAGCGACTAGGAGATCGCTTTCCTGATATGAGTACCACATACTGTAAATCCTTAGCTCTGGTAGCGAAACAGGTAGCAACACAGACAGGCGTTTCCTTAAAAGAAGGTGTCTATGTAGCTTTTACAGGTCCTTCTTTTGAAACACCGGCTGAAGTTAAAATGGCACGAGTAATAGGAGGAGATGCAGTAGGTATGTCGACGGTACCAGAGGTGATTGTAGCCAACCATACTGGCATTAAGGTGTTGACTATCTCTTGCATTTGTAATTTAGCGGCAGGTATTTTACCGCAACCTATTACGGCTGAAGAGGTTTATGAGGCAGCGGGACAAGCAAAAGAGAATTTTTCTAAGCTGTTACGAGGTATCGTGAAGAATATGTAAGTCACAAGGTTATATGAATAGGTATTAAATAAAAAACAGAGGTGTAAGTCATCATGGATTTTCTACGAGGCCTCCTTGGGGTAATTGCTGTTCTATTTATTGCGTTCTTGTTTTGCAACAATAAAAAAGGGATTAAATGGCGTCCGATTCTTGGAGGACTAGCTGTTCAGTTTCTGTTCGCTTTCATTGTATTAAAATGGGAGGCAGGTCGAGCTGTATTAAGTAAGTTCACCGATGTAATGAATCATATTATTAGTTATGCGAATGAAGGGATCAACTTTCTTTTTGGTGGACTGTACACCCCTGATTCTAAAATTACGTTTGTCGTAGCATTTAATGTTGTTCCGATGGTTATTTTCTTTGCAGCCCTGATTTCAGTTTTGTACTATGTCGGTGTTATGCAGCTTTTTATAAAATACATTGGTGGCGGTATTTCTAAAATATTAGGTACGAGTAAGGCTGAGTCGATGTCAGCAGCTGCGAATATTTTTGTAGGTCAAACAGAGGCACCTTTGGTTATTCGTCCCTTTTTAGGCCAGTTGACTCGCTCAGAGCTATTTGCTGTGCTTACAGGGGGGCTTGCCTCTATAGCGGGAACAATGCTTGCTGCATACTCCTTGCTAGGTATCCCGATGGAATATTTGCTGGCGGCTAGCTTTATGGCGGCTCCTGCTGGATTAGTTATAGCCAAACTATTCTTCCCGGAGACTGAAAATATGAAAGAACGGGAAATAAAACTGGAAAAAAATGAATCAACAAATATATTCGATGCAGCAGCACGTGGGGCTGGAGATGGCTTATATTTGGCACTTAATGTAGGAGCGATGCTGTTGGCATTTGTCGCCTTGGTCGCGTTGGTGAATGGTGTGCTTGGCTATGTTGGGGGATTGTTTGGCATGGAGTTAACCTTACAAAGAATTTTTGGGTATCTTTTCTCCCCTCTGGCTTTTGCAGTTGGTGTACCATGGTCTGAGGCTCTTCAAGCAGGTTCTTATATCGGACAAAAAATCGTATTAAATGAATTTGTTGCTTATATTGATATGGCTAAGAATATGGCAAATTTGACACCTAAAACAGTAGCGATCTTAAGCTTTGCGCTGTGTGGATTTGCTAACTTTGGTTCCATGGCGATGCTGATTGGGGGACTTGGTTCACTTGTACCTGAGCGTCGTAGTGAAATTGCTCAAGTTGGAATGAAGGTTATCTTTGCGGGCACATTGGCTTCCTTGTTAAATGGTGCGATTGCTGGGATTTTCTTGTAAGGGTGGTAATAAACAAAAAACGCAGTTTCCAACCCTATATGGGCAGGAAGCTGCGTTTTTTCGTACCAATAATGTTTCCGCGTTTTCTCGCAAGTAAACCTTAGGAGGAAGTAGTGGGTTCCTCGGGAGCAGTATCCATATTCTCATCGTCGATCTCAATATTATATCTGCTTAATAGTTGTCGCCATTCTACAGATAAGGATTGATCTGTTACCACTTTTGTGATGCCTTGGAAGTCGGTAATAAATGTGAAACCAGCTTTATCAATTTTTGTATGATCTAGCACTAAGATTTTTTGCTCTGAATTTTTTAACATAAGCTTTCTAATTTCTGCTTCAAATTCGTTAGAGTCCGTAGCGCCTCGTTGGAGATGAAGACCCGTACAGGAAACGAAGGATGCATCGGCAAAATAATGGGAAAGGGCACGGGTTGCTGAATGACTCACATACGAAAGGGAGCGCCGTTGTAGCGTTCCGCCTGTAGAGATTAGCTTTACATGCTCAGCATCGGACAACTCTAGCTCGACCTTAAATGAATTGGTTATAACCGTAAGATTCTGTTTATTTTTTATTTTTTTGGCAATATATAATGAAGTAGTGCTGGAATCAAGCATGATTGTATCGCCGCTTTTAATGAGTTGAGCGCATTTTTCTCCTAGTTTTTCCTTTACATCGACATAGTAGCTTTCACGTACCCAGAGTGGGAAATCAGAGCGTAGTCCATCATCTAAAATAGCTCCTCCATAAGTACGGACCAAAATGCCTTCCTTCTCTAATTTGTCTAAATCACGACGTATGGTCTCTTCAGAAACAGTGAATTGTTTACTGAGCTCGGTTACCATCACATTTCCTTGTTCAAATAGCATATTCATGATTTTTTTGCGACGTTCGATTGCTAACATAATACCTCCCAAAACAATGATCTATCCCAATTGACCTACAGGTAAATATATCTGTTCTCTTGCCAAAAAGGATACCAAAAATAACGTTGTAAAAAAAGATGGAAAGAAAAGAAAGTTGAATTGTCGTGACAAAGGAAGAGAAATACGGAGAAGGAGTAGAAAAAGTTTGATGAAAGGGCTGGAAAGCGGTTGAAAATAGGGATCTAGATTAGTAAAATCAAAATATCGGTCATTATATATGTTTGATTTTGTGGTTTTGTGTGTTTTTTAGATTAGTAGCAGAAAATTTTTTGTTTTTTTGCTATAACAGAGATAGAAGACAAACAGTAATTTTATACCGTTCATACTTGATTTGACCGTTTACAAATAGGGGGAGGCTCTCACATGGCAACGTTTATTCAATCGGTTCGTTTTGAAAACAACACTTTATTTATTTTAGATCAGACGAAACTTCCAACTTTGAAAGAATTTTTAGAAATAGACAACATAAAAGATGCCTGGGATGCCATTAAGGAGCTAAAGGTAAGAGGAGCACCCGCGATTGGGATTGCTGCCGCTTATGGGCTACTTTTGGGAATCCATGATGCACCAGAGGATTCCTTTGAGGCCTTCTACGATGTATTCACAAAGCAGAAAGAGTATCTAGCCTCTTCAAGACCTACAGCTGTAAATTTATTTTGGGCGCTAAACCGTATGGAACAACGTGCACTAGCTGATCAGCACTTATCTGTCACTGAAATTAAGCAACGTCTCGTTACAGAAGCGCATGCGATCCGTGATGAGGACGAGGAAACATGTCGCATGATTGGTGAATATGCGCTGACGTTGTTTGAGGATGGTATGGGAGTGTTGACGCATTGTAATGCTGGTGGGATTGCTACGGCACGTTATGGTACAGCACTTGCGCCTATTTATTTGGCAAAAGAAAAAGGCTGGGATATCAAAGTATTTGCCGATGAGACTCGTCCTCTTCTACAAGGAGCTCGTCTAACAGCGTGGGAATTACATGAAGCGGGTATTGATGTTACGTTAATTACGGATAACATGGCGGCAATGGTGATGTCTAAAGGCTGGGTACAGGCAGTTATAGTGGGATGCGATCGAGTTGCTGCTAATGGTGATGTAGCTAACAAAATTGGAACTTATGGGGTAGCCCTACTGGCAAAAGCTCATGGGATTCCATTTTATGTAGCAGCACCGATGTCTACTATCGATCTTGAAACTGCTACAGGAGCCCAAATTCCGATTGAGGAGCGAGAAGCTGGCGAAATTATTGAAGGGTTTGGTAAGCAGACAGCACCGATTGATGTCAAAGTCTTTAACCCTGCCTTTGATGTGACTCCACACGATTTAATAACAGCGATCATTACAGAGAAAGGCATTTTACGAGCTCCTTACGATAAAGCGTTGACAGATCTGTTCCAAGCCACTGAGAAAAGCAACTAGATTGATTCACAGGACACAAGGAGGACAAACTAACCATGAACGAACCAACGAACGAACAGATGCAAAAGGAAGCTAAAATAAAACAGGATATCTGTGAGATTGGGCGCAAAGTATATGAAAAAGGCTTTGGTGCGGCTAACGATGGAAATATTTCGGTTCGTCTTTCTACCAACGAGATTTGGATCACTCCAACCGGTGTAAGTAAAGGAGCTTTGCAGCCAGAAATGCTGGTCAAAGTAAATGGACAAGGTGAAGTGTTAGAAGGAGAACTTCGGCCTACTTCTGAGATGAAAATGCACTTGAAAGTATACGAAATGCGTCCAGACATTGGTGGAATCGTTCATGTTCACCCTCCGTATGCTACAGCTTTTGCAATAGCGGGACTTCCATTAGATTTTGCAACTTTGCCAGAATCGGTAGTGCTCCTTGGGACCATACCTGTAGCGAAATATGCGACTCCCTCCACGCAGGCTCTCCCTGAGTCCATTGCTTCTCACGTCATGAACCACCAGGGGGTTCTGCTAGAAAACCACGGGGCACTTACATGGGGAAAAGATCTTCAAACCGCCTATTATTTGATGGAATCACTAGAATTTACCGCGAAAATTAACTGGATTGCAAGACAAATGAAGGGGGCTCGGGAATTGTCAGTAGAACGGGTACAAGAGCTGGTAGCGTTGCGAGAGAAAATGGGTTTCATGGGGGAGACACCAGTAGGAGTCATTTGTCCACCAGGAATTGATGTATGCTCTGCATCTGAACAGTCTACCTCAATCAAAGAATCTCAAACGCTGACTGTCAAAATAGATGAACAACAAATGGAACAGATTGTTAACCGGGTAACCGAGGCGGTTATTTCCCGGTTACAGCTTCCAAAAATAAAATAGGAAATGCATCCGAAAGAAAAAAATGCGAAGCCTACTTTATTAAGGTCTTCGCATTTTTTTTGGTTGAAAGTTACGTGAAAAAAATCATGTATACAATAAAACAGATGTGATAGGATATAGAGATGCTTCTACTAGGAAGCATGTATTAAAGGGGGGAATCAGGTGGAAACCGTAAAAAAACCGCATATCTTATCAAATCCATTTATACGCGTTATTCTATTGTCTGGAGTATTTTTACAGCTAGGCACTTGGGTGC
The DNA here is from genome assembly GCF_002706795.1 of Brevibacillus laterosporus DSM 25. NCBI lineage: Bacteria > Bacillati > Bacillota > Bacilli > Caryophanales > Paenibacillaceae > Brevibacillus > Brevibacillus laterosporus. The sequence goes on along the minus strand of NZ_CP017705.1, from coordinate 5,027,518 downwards.
GAAATTTTGCTATCCTTTTGTATGTTATGGAAATTACCCATAATGATCCTTATGCGGTCTCCATGATTTCTGTAGCGGAATTTGCTCCTATCTTTATTTTCTCATTTATAGGTGGGACGTTTGCTGACCGTTGGAGACCAAAAAGAACGATGGTGTGGTGCGATATTTTAAGTGCCGTTTCCGTTTTTGGTGTTCTACTTACTCTCATGTTTGGGTCTTGGAAAGCAATATTCTTTGTTACGCTGTTTTCTGCTATCTTGTCTCAATTTTCACAACCATCGGCAATGAAACTATTTAAACAGCATGTTCCAGCAGAACAGTTGCAAGCAGGAATGGCGATGTTTCAAACGCTAATGGCAATCTTCATGATTGTTGGACCAGCTATTGGTACCATGGTATTTCAGAGTTTTGGAATTGATGTTTCGATCGCCTTGACAGGAGTTGCGTTTTTAGTTTCAGCAGCCGTGCTGTATAGATTACCAGCCGATCAGAAGCCCAAAAAGAACGATGCTACCACAGGTATTTTAAAAGAAATGACTGACGGGTTCCGTTACGTCTGGTCAAAAAATGTATTACGGACTCTAAGTTTTTGCTTTATGATGGCAGGCTTAGCAGTGGGGTTATTACAGCCATTGGGTGTATTTATAGTAGTGGAGCAGTTAGGCTTACCTAAAGAGAATTTACAATGGTTTTTGATGACCAATGGTGTAGCTATGTTAGTAGGTGGGGCTTTGGTGATGACGATCTCTAAAAAAATCTCCGCTCAGAAACTATTAGCTATCGGTATGATTAGTAGTGCCATTTCGGTCATTGGAATTAGCTTTTCACAAAATTTTATGCTAGCACTTGCTTTTCAATTTATTAACGGATTATTCTTTCCCTGTATCCACATTGGGGTCAATACTTTGATCCTAATGTCCGCAGAAGAAGATTTTGTTGGACGGGTTAATGGAGTGCTTAGCCCCTTATTTTCCGGAATGATGGTTGTGATGATGAGCGTATCTGGTGTTGTAAAGGAAACTTTTACGTTACAAGGAAGCTACCAAATAGCAGGATTATTCTTTGTAGTCGGGGTCTTTGCGGTAATACCACTGTTTAAACTTCAGCTACAAAAGCCACAGCATACAGATAATGCGTCTCAACCAGCCTCTGAACCACAGCCGGACTCATAGGGTATGCATTATCTTTCACGCATTTGAATAAAGAAAACACACAAGTCAGCTGGTTATACTGGTTTGTGTGTTTTATTTATTTATATGTCAAGGATTAGCTTACATATTCCATTCCAATTGTCTGCCGCCGATAATGTGATAATGTAAGTGGAAGACGGTTTGCTGACCATGTTTTCCGGTATTTGTTACCACGCGGAATCCGTTTTCTTCTAAACCAGCTTCCTTTGCTACCTTTTGAATCGCCAAGTGGAGGTTACCAATTCGTTCTTTATCTGATTCATCCAATCCCATAACGGAGGAAATATGTTTTTTGGGAATTACCAGGATATGTACAGGTGCAATGGGATTTATATCGTGAAATGCGTATACATCATCATCCTCATATACTTTTTTGGAAGGAATTTCTCCTTGAATAATTTTACAAAATAAGCAATCCATATAAAAATCTCCTCTCATTGATTAATATTCTTCCTCTTATTGTAGTAAAATTCCAATCAATTTACTAGTTTACTTACCCAATCGGCTCATTATTTTCTGGGAAAGCGCAAAAAGAGACAAAAAACCACTCGTATGTATACAAATAGCAAAATCCTACATACTAAAAAATGAAGGAAATTGTTACAAGAGTGCGAAAGTTATCAGTAAAATCAAAAAACACAAGGCATTTTATATTTCATTTTTTGTAATATTCCTTTACAATGTTAGAAATCCTTTATCATAGTAGAGAAAGAGAGTGGGGGAAACCATGGCACAACAAGCGACAAAAATGACGGAAAACTTAAATCCGTACGAAATTGTTCAAAAGCAAATTGAAAATGCTGCGAAATTGCTTGATCTTCCTCGAGCAGCGGTAGAGATTTTGAAAAAGCCCAAACGTGTTGTCAGTGTATCTTTTCCAGTGAAGATGGATGATGGAACTGTTCGTGTATTTGATGGGTATCGTTCGCAACATAATGATGCTATTGGTCCAACTAAGGGTGGAATTCGCTTCCATCCACAAGTAACTCTTGATGAAGTTAAGGCTCTTTCTATGTGGATGTCATTTAAATGCGGTGTGGTGCATTTACCGTATGGTGGTGGTAAAGGTGGGGTCATTTGTGATCCACGAACGATGAGTCAAGGAGAATTAGAGCGTGTCAGCAGAGGATTCATGGAGGCTATTCACGATGTAGTTGGACCCGAAAAAGATATCCCAGCACCTGATGTCTACACGAATGCGCAGGTAATGGGATGGATGATGGATACCTATAGCCGTCTAAAAGGTGCGGTTACGCCGGGGGTTATAACGGGAAAACCACTAATTCTTGGCGGGTCAAAGGGTAGGAATGAGGCTACAGCACGTGGCTGTGTGTATACGATTCTAGAAGCTTTACAAGAAAAGGGCATGTCCCCTACCGATGCAACAGTAGCCATTCAAGGCTTCGGCAATGCTGGGCAAATCGCAGCTAGACTTTTGCATGAAATAGGCGCTAAAGTAGTAGCTGTTAGTGATTCAAAAACAGCTATCTATGCAAAAGCAGGGTTGCATATACCTGATGTCATTACAGCAAAGGAAGCGGGGTCCTTAGGTAATGTAGCTGGGGCTAGCCTCATTGCACATGATGAACTGTTAGAAGTTGAAGTGGATATTTTGATTCCTGCTGCTTTGGAAAATGTGATTACTTCAGCTAATGTAGATCGAATTAAAGCGAAAATTATTGCAGAAGCTGCAAACGGTCCAACAACACCAGCAGCAGATGAGGTCTTGCAACAAAAGGGGATCCTGGTCATTCCAGATATTTTAGCCAACGCAGGTGGAGTGACGGTTTCTTACTTTGAATGGGTGCAAAACCTCATGAACTTTTACTGGTCAGAATCAGAAGTAAATGACAAATTAAAAGACGTAATGGTACGTTCTTATCAGGAAGTAAGTCAGATTGCTAAACAATATCAAACAGACAGAAGAACAGCCGCTTTTATGATCTCTTTACTCCGCATCACAGAGGGAATGAAAGCGAGGGGCTGGATATAATTCCTTGCTAACACGATCGATTTTTCTTATGATAACTGTATGATATGTTATTTCCCGCCGGAAACTATACCCGGCGGGTTTTGCTGTTCCCCCACGTTCCTGTAGGTGCTTTTATAGTATGTTGATCAGGTTGGTCAGCGTGTTCAATTCAATCGCCTTTTTTAAGTAATAAGGAAACCCTTTCCTTATTAGGATCGTCACTTACGTTGTACAAATTTTTTCCGCATGAAGCAGTTGAACAGACCTTGTGATTGGAAAGAGGAGGAAAAAAGGAAATTATGAAAAGCGTGCGCACTATTTCAGCTACAGCTATACTTATCGCACTATCTGCTTCATTGGTTGCTGGGTGTCAGGAAACATCGAATAAGACGCCATCTACAGGCTCAGAGAATGCTCAAACCACTGAGACTAAGGGGACGCAATCTGGTCAACCAACAGAGCCAGTAACAGACAGTAAGGAACGTACCGGAAATGAGCCTACAGGTGCATCTTCAGGAAATACTTCAGCACCGGCTACCTCGACGGACGGCACAACAGACAAGTCGGGAAGTAAATTACAAGCAGTGACTCCAGAGAGCATAGAGGTACTTGTTAATAAACAGTATAAGTTACCTGATAGCTATAAACCTCAGGATCTTGTCTATCCAGATGTTCCTTTTTTGTTTAAAGAAAAAATTGAAAAGCGTATGATGCGTAAAGAAGCAGCAGATGCTCTACAACAAATGTTTGCTGGCGCTAAGCAGGAAGGCATAATGTTGGCGGGGGTATCCGCTTATCGTTCTCATACTACACAAACAAATTTATTTAATCGTTATGTGAAAAAAGATGGAGAGGAAGCGGCCAAAAAGTACAGCGCAGAACCAGGACACAGCGAGCATGAAACAGGACTTGCCATTGATGTTTCGGGAAGTACAGGGAAATGTGCAGCAGAGGACTGTTTTGATGGTACTCCTGAAGCTGTTTGGTTAGCTGATCATGCGCACGAATATGGATTTATTATTCGCTATCCAAAAGGGAAAGAAGCCATTACGGGCTATCAATATGAACCATGGCATCTGCGTTATGTTGGTAAAGAAGCAGCTAATGAGATTCATGATAAGGGTATAACACTTGAAGAATATTCAAATGCTCCTACAGCATAAAACTCTTCCATGGAATAATTTTTTTGAATTTCGTTGGTAAAGATGTGACCCTTTTGGATTGTAAATCGTCTTAGTAGATAGGGGATTTTCCTCTACGTAAGGAGTGGGTTACATGAGTATGAAATTACAATCGCTCACAGCTAGCTTTTTAACAGCGAGCATGCTGTCAATAAGTCCAGTTTGGGCAGAAGAGATGACAAGTAGTATGCAAACCAAAAGCAAAGAAGTTGTGACCATACAAACACCTGAGAAAACACATTCAGAAATACAAAAGAAGATAAAAAAACCAAAAAATGCTTCCAGAAAAAAATCTGTCCACGGAGACATACAATCGAATAATAGGTGATTTGTATTCAAAGGAACCAAAAAGGAGTGTGTGCTTAGAGAAGGCACACACTCCTTTTTTTGATTGAAGATAAAGTATTTGTTCTTGTTCTCAGAAGGCAAGTAACGACAGTGGTTATTTTTTTTCTTCTAATAAATCTAAAAAATGCTGGAAAGCTTTAGAAACTCGCTTTTTACGATGATATACAATTTGACGGAATACCCGGATATCTGGATGTGTAAAAGGAAGAATGGCGAGCTTTCCCTGTCTTACCTCCTCAATAACGGCAAGTTTTGGCAATATCGAGACCCCTAAACCATACGAAACACATTGCTTGATAGCCTCTAAACTGCCAAATTCGTACGAAAGCTCAGTTTTAACCCCGTTCTGTTGAATTACTCTTTCTAACATATCACGGTAACTACAGCCTTCTTCGGTCACAATCATAGTTTCGCCTTCGAGATCATGAACGCTCATTTGTTCGAGGGAAGCTAATGGATGATCCGGATTGCCAATTAAGACAAGCTGCTCCTCTGTTAGTACATGACAAATCAAATCAGGATCATTGTGTTGTCTGTCCATGATGATTGCAATATCAAAGGTGCCATTTTTAACACCTTGGACTAAATCACGACAAATTCCCGGTTGTAGAAAAAGCTTGATACGTGGATGTTTCCGGCGAAGTGCTTGTAGATGAGGAGGTAAGTAAAATGCTGCTAATGATTCTACTGTACCTATAGTAAGCAAGCCAGTTAACTGAGTTTGCTCGGATAGATTTTCTTTCACCTCATCTAAAAGAGCCAAAATCTGTGAAGAATAATGCAACAACTCTTCACCACTATCGGTTAATCTAATTTTCCGACCATAGCGTTCAAATAAACTGGTCTGAAATTCTTCTTCCAGACGCTGGATTTGAGTTGTTACACTTGATTGGGCGTAGCCTAGTATTTCTGCGGCTCGTGTAAAGCTTTGCTGTCTTGCCACTTCGCGAAAGGTTCGAAGATAATATATGTCCATGTTTTCCCTTCCTATCAAAATTATCGATTGAATTTATCAAATATTATAGATAACACCGATGGGAAAGTATATGGTAAAGTGAGGTCAACTTATTCTAGGAGGACTATTATGACAACGCAAAGTGTAGCAGCTCAAACCTTAAAGAAAACGTTGACCCTGCCTCAAATTGTAGCTTTATACATAGGAGCAGTACTTGGATCAGGAATTTTGTTAATTCCCGGAATAGCTGCTGAAATGGCTGGACCTGCGTCTTTATTGTCTTGGATTACCATGTCATTTGTAATGATACCGATGGCGATTACAATGGGACTCTTATCTGCAATTCATCCCAGCGCGGGGGGTGTTTCCCATTTTGTCAGACTCGTTTATGGTAATCGTTTTGGAAATTTAGTTGGTTGGTTCTTTTTATTGTCAGTTCCCATTGGTGCACCGATCCTGGCAGTAACAGGTGCTACCTATGTAACCACACTGTTAGGCTGGGAGCATAGCAGTGTGTATCTAATGGCGGCCATGATAATTGCAGTTGTTGTGGGCATGAGCTTTTTGGGAATGCAGGTGACAGGGCGCTTGCAGACGATTGTGGTTTCCTTTATTTTGGCCATTTTGGTATTGGCCATTGCTTCTGCCGTACCACATGCAAAGCTAGAGGCCTTTACACCATTTGTTCCACATGGTTGGCTTTCGATTTTTCAATCTGCTAGCTTATTGTTCTGGTGTTTTATTGGCTGGGAGGCAGTAACTCACTTGTCAGAGGAGTTCGTTGATCCAAAGAAAAATGCCATTAAAGGAGTCATGATTAGTTCAGGTCTAGTAGCCCTTCTATATGTAGGTGTAGCGATCATGACGATTGCTACCTCTAGCTATGGTGGAAGTACCAAAGCTTCACTTAGTACGATGGTACAGCTAACTTTTGGTCAAGCGGGGGGCTGGGTGGTTGCTATTACGGCTCTGTTTATCTGTCTAGCTACTGCAAATGCTTACGTAAATGCAGCCGCGCGAATTGCTTTTTCGTTAGCGAAAGAAAAAAATGCTCCTGCCTGGATGGGTACCTTACATTCAAGAACACAAACTCCTTTGGGAGGACTTCTTTTTCTTAGTGGTGGTTTTGTACTAACGTTACTGTTACTTGCAAGTGGAGCTATCTCACTAGAGAAGCTGATTCAGGTACCAAATGCTACTTTTATGGCTACATATCTAGGCGGGTGTCTTGCCGGAATCAAGCTTTTGCGTGAAAATAAATGGGGGTATATCTCTGCATGGATTTCTCTTGTGGTCACCCTGTGTTTATATCCTTTCCTTGGTTGGGGTGGGTTGTACCCCATATGTATTTTTCTACTGGTACTTATATTTGATAAAAAGAAGTGTAAACCTATATAGGATGCAGGATCTGAAAAAGGAACTCCCTTTGCAAACAAAAAGACCCACGAATGTCAGTGTTTCGTGGGTCTGCTATAGTATGTACCTATAGATCTTATGAAGAGAAGGGTGTTACCAGGTCTCTTTAAAGTTACCTACAATACGTTTAATTGGTGCCACAGTAATAAAAGCTTCTGGATCAGTAGCAAGTACTATCTTTTTGGTTTCCGACCATTGGTGTTTTACAATAACGCACATTAGTACCTGTTTGTCTTGATGTGTATAGGCACCACTCGCATTCCAAATGGTCACGCCGCGTCGAACTACTGATTTTGTGATCGCTTCGGCTACCTCATCCCCTTTTTTGGAAATAATAGTAACTGTAATCCGATCGATATGATTCAGAACCAAATCAACTGTACGAGCTCCAATGTACATAGAGATGATTGTATACATCCCTAGCTCTGGATTACCAAAATAGGACGACGCTATCACGATTAGGGCATTAATACACAGTCCAAAAACGCCCATCGGAATTTGAAAATACTTAACAGCGATTCTGCCTAAGATGTCTGTTCCACCAGTTGAGCCACCCACGCGTAGTATAAAGCCTGTTCCCATACTAGCAATTAACCCACCAAAAACAGCACCCAATAAGATATTGTGGGTCCATAATTGCTTTTGTGGAATCACATTGAGAAAGATTGAGATACAAACAACTGCGTAAATGGTATAGCAAATAAATTTCTTGCCAATTTTAAGATAACCGAGAATCAATAAAGGAATGTTTAGTACAAAATATAAAGTACCAACACTCATCCCTGTGAGTCGATAAAGAAGGGTACAGATTCCGGTTAAACCACCGGGTAAAAGCTGATGGGCGGCAATTAGCGTATTAGCTCCAAAGGCAAACACTGCGCAACCGATTAGAATGCCTAGTAGATCACGACAAACACAACAAACTGGATGGTAAAAAAAGCGTATTGTTTTCTCAGGAATGTCAGCAGTACTCATGTCGTTTCGTCTCGTTCTCCATTATTTTTTCTAGTTTGTAATACTCGTATGATTTTACCTAAAGCTATGCAAAGATTCAATAACAATTAAGAGTTTGAAAAAGGCAATGATATGAATTTTTATACGAGAGCCAGCGTGACAGAGAGCAACAATGTCTGTCAGGTTGGTAAAGTTAGCATATAGGCTAAAAATGCTCCTTTTTCTCCAAATTCGACAACCATCACGTTTGACTGTATGCTTATTGATATGACATCATTAGTAGCAGAAAGGGGGGAAAGTGATGGGGCAGTGTATCGTATAGGAGAATTGGCTGTTTTGGCAAACATTTCAAAGCGAACTGTGGATTACTACACCAATTTAGGTCTCTTGCAACCGAAGCGGTCTTCTTCCAATTATCGTTATTATGATGAGTATGATTTAGAAATTTTGCAGATGATTGAGCAATGTAAGTCATTACACATGCCGCTCTGTAAAATAAAGGAATTGGTAAAGAATAAACGGGAAGCACCCAATGCAGAACAACTGCTGGGATTGACAAGAGATGTTAATCAACGTATGCAACAGCTCGAACAAGAGATGAGCTTGCTGACAAGCCAGATTAATTCTCTGTCGGAAGAGGAGCAACATGAGATTCGACAAAAACTGTCGGTACAAGGAACCACGCTTTTACACTCTTTGTTACTACTTTTGCCTTACAAGCAGGAAAAAAATTAGAGAGAGAACGACTCGATGGAGGTGAACACCTTAATTCAGCGATGGATTAAGGTAACTGGTTGGAGATATTTAATTTAGTCATGGTATTCATTTTGATTGCCTTTACTGGATTTTTCGTGGCGGTAGAATTTGCGATAGTCAAGATTCGTACGAGTCGCATTGATCAATTGGTTGCGGAAAAGAAACCAGGTGCATTAGCAGCAAAGAAGGTAATTACCAACTTGGATGAGTATTTGTCCGCATGCCAGTTGGGAATAACGATTACAGCAATGGGTTTGGGATGGCTAGGTGAACCTACTGTACATCATATGTTGCAGCCCCTTTTCGAAAGAATGAATATTTCGGGAGGAGTAGCCAATACCCTTTCTTTTATTATTGCGTTTGGAACCATGACATATTTGCATGTGGTAGTAGGGGAATTAGCTCCTAAGACTTTTGCTATTCAAAAAGCAGAGCGAGTAACTCTGTTATTTTCAAAACCATTAATTTATTTTTATAAAGTGATGTATCCATTCATCTGGGCTTTGAATGGTTCCGCGCGCTTTCTTACCGGGGTATTTGGTTTAAAACCAGCCTCTGAACATGAAATGGCTCACACAGAAGAAGAGCTACGACTGATCTTATCAGAAAGTTACCATAGCGGTGAAATCAATCAAACCGAATTTAAATATGTAAATAATATATTTGAATTCGATAACCGGATTGCGAAAGAAATCATGGTACCGCGCACAGAAATGGTAGGTCTCTATCTGGATGACCCGATAAAAGAACATATCAAAACTTTAAAATCTGAACAATATACTCGTTACCCTGTTTTTGGCGAGGATAAGGATGATGTAGTCGGGATTGTAAACGTTAAAGACTTCTTCATTCATAGCTTGGGTGAGAGTGAGCTACAGATTACGAGTTTGAAAGAGTTTACTCGTCCTGTCCTAAAAGTAATAGAGACTATGGCCATCCATGACCTCTTAGTGCAAATGCAAAAAAAACGTATTCAAATGGCTATTTTGTATGATGAATATGGGGGCACTGCTGGATTGGTCACTTTGGAAGATATCATTGAAGAAATAATCGGTGAAGTCCGTGATGAATATGACGAAGATGAACGCCCTCGCATTCAAGAAATAGGGATAAATCATAAAATTATTGATGGGAAAGTGCTGATCAGCGAAGTAAATGAGATGTTTGATCTGTATATGGATGATGAAGATGTAGATACCATCGCAGGCTGGATGCTTATGCAAAATCCTGATTTGCGAAAAAATGCCCCGATTATATACGAGGGCTACGAGTTCCGTATTTTAGAAAAGGATGTTAATCACATTAAACGTGTGGAGATTAAGCCTGTTGATCAGCCAGAAACAGAAGCATCGGTTGATAAGCAATAATTCACATGTAATCACAACGAGTAAAGTATAAGATGCTAGAAGGCATTTCTGGATTAGCTTATTCGGAAATGCCTTCTAATCATTATCCTAAAAATATGGACAAAGATTATCAGGGATTCTGTTAACTCTCAATTGAATTTTGGGCGTAAACCATGTAACATGTAATACATGGTTTACAATACCTAAGAGTTTATGTAGGCTAAACTACTGGTGCTTTATCTTACAGGGTAAGCGCAAAGCGAGCAGGTCATACATACACATTGGTAAACGGCATGATTACGCTGTTGACTGTTAAGTGAAGCATAAGCTCTCATCCCGTACTTTTTAGAAAGGGGCGAGAGCTTTTCAATACTTATTTGGATAAAAAGGAGTTTTAGAGAATGAGTGTAACCATGGACAAAATCGTCGCTCTTGCCAAACACAGAGGATTTGTATTTCCAGGATCTGAAATTTATGGGGGTCTTGCTAATACGTGGGATTACGGTCCGCTTGGTATCGAGTTAAAGAACAACATTAAAAAGGCTTGGTGGAAAAAATTCATTCAAGAATCTCCGTACAATGTTGGAATTGACGCGGCGATCCTGATGAATCCGAAAACATGGGTTGCATCTGGTCATGTGGGCAATTTCAACGACCCAATGATCGATTGTAAAAAATGTAAGGCACGTCATCGAGCAGATAAACTGATTGAAGATAAACTCGCAGAAAAGAACATCGAGCTAGTTGTTGATGGTCTACCTTTTGAAAAAATGCAAGAGCTTATTTCAGAACACAGCATTGTGTGCCCAGATTGTGGTAGCCAGGATTTCACAGATATCCGTCAGTTCAACCTGATGTTTAAAACATTCCAAGGTGTAACGGAATCTAGTACGAATGAAATCTTTCTACGTCCAGAAACGGCACAAGGTATCTTTGTAAACTTTAAAAATGTCCAACGTACTATGCGTAAGAAGATGCCATTTGGTATTGGACAGATCGGCAAAAGCTTCCGTAATGAGATCACACCAGGTAACTTTACGTTCCGTACACGTGAATTCGAACAGATGGAGCTTGAATTCTTCTGCCAACCTGGCGAGGATATGAAATGGTTCGAGTTCTGGCGCAACTACTGCTTCCAATGGTTGTTGACATTGGGAGTAAAAGAAGAGAACGTTCGCCTTCGTGATCATAATGACGATGAATTATCCCATTACAGCAAAGGCACTAGCGATATTGAATATAAATTCCCGTTTGGTTGGGGAGAGCTTTGGGGTATTGCAAACCGCACGGATTTCGATCTGAAGCAGCATATGGAGCATTCTGGGGAAGATTTCTCCTACCTTGATCCTGAGACAAATGAACGTTATGTACCTTATTGCATCGAGCCATCTCTTGGTGCAGATCGTGTAACGCTATCATTCTTGATCGATGCGTATGAGGAGCAGGAGCTTGAAGGTGGAGATAGCCGTACCGTTTTACGTTTCCACCCAGCGCTAGCACCTTATAAAGCAGCTATTTTCCCATTATCCAAAAAGCTGTCTGAATCAGCTATGAAAGTGTTTGCGGACTTGTCCAAGGATTTTGTGGTAGATTATGATGAATCCGGTTCTATTGGTAAACGTTATCGCCGTCATGATGAGATCGGAACACCGCTTTGCATTACGTACGATTTTGAGTCCGAGCAGGATGGCATGGTAACGGTACGTGATCGTGATACAATGGAACAAACACGTGTAGCGATTGCAGATTTGAAAGCCTTCATTGAAGCTAAAATTTCTTTTTAAGCATGTACAATTTGCTACAAGCATAGCACGATAAATTGCCTTACTGGTTTGATCCTATTTCGTAAATATAATAATTCTTTCATCAAATATTTTGGTGTTACAAAAAGCCGTTCTTTATCCAGCTTGGAGAGGACGGTTTTTTTGTCGGGAGGAATGTTTCAGAGAGAACCAGTATCAAGCTTTACTAGAGCATCGGAAGTATCTAAAAAACGTAATTGGTAAACGTTAGCTTGTGTACGTGTAGCATATATGGTTCGGTAAGAATCTGGACCATATATGCTTGATTTACAATTTGCATGATTCAACAATTGACTATGATAATCTTTATCAACTAAAATGAAGAAAGAATGATACTGAATAGCAAGTAATGGTTGTTACGAACGATACATATAAAGGGAGTGTAAGTTCATGTTCATCCAAACAAAAACGATTATCGTAAAAGAAGGTACCTCAGACTTGGTCGTTAAGCATTTTACTGGTGAAGGCGACATTGAGAAGATTGAGGGCTTTATCGATTTGAGCGTGTTAGTAAAACGCACTCGTAAAGGCCATGATGAAGAAGTCATTGTGTTAATTCGTTGGGAATCAGAAGAAGCCTGGAAAAGATGGGAGACAAGTGAAGCGCATCTGGAAGGTCACCGACAAAGCCGTGGCAAACCAAAGCCAGATCATATCGTAAGTTCAACCCATGGCGTGTATGATGTAAAGTCTAGTAAATCTGCTATCGTACAGTCATAATGAGAGAAATGCTGTAAAAATGACGCTGGTATAGCGTCTTTTTTCATGTTGTTCTTCCTCCTAAAACAGATCTAAACGTATTATTTAAGGAAAATTTTAGCATAAATTAAGCGTGTCTTAAGGTATAGCTCTATAAACTTATAAGCAGGTATGTTACCATACAAGTAGATAAAAGGATAGATTTCCTATTGTTAAAATGGGAATAGAGAGAAGAGAGGAGCCTTTCATACTACCTATGAACTTCATAAATAAAAAGAGAATAATAAAATGGGGGAGCATCTTACTTACTGTTCTTTTCCTTCTTTTTATTATTCCAGTGTCCACTCCTTTGTTACTTGCCTTGCTGACGGCGATCGTATTAGAACCCTTGGTTGGTCTTATGCAAGAGCGATTCAAGCTGAGGCGGAATCCCTCTGTGTTGATTGTATTTTTTTTCTTTGTTCTAGTTATCGCTTTAAGTGGATACCTTATGATAACAAAAGCGACCACACAATTCTTGCAGGTAGTTGAGAATATTCCGCATTATATTGATCTGGGTTCCTCGCTTTGGCAAGAGGTGCTGGATCAAATTTGCGCTTTTTCCGTAGGTCTACCAAATGCATTAGTTGAAGAGGTCACCAAACAGATTAGTGTATTAGTAGGGACAATAAAATCAGGGCTGTTATCCTATGTTAATGCAGATACAATTAAATATATTGTAACAAAAGTACCTGCTTTTTTCGTTAATTTTCTTGTTTATTTAATCGCCCTATTCTTTATCATGGCTGATTTAGATAAGCTCAAAGCTTCGTTTTATGCAAAATTAACGGAGCAAACCGAACAAAGGGTCAAATTTATTTTTCATAAAATAGCGTCATTTTTTACTGGCTTTTTTAAAGCACAATTCTTGGTAAGCTTAGTTATTTTTGCTGTTACGTTGGCTGGATTGCTCATTATTCAGCCAAAAATAGCGTTGTTTATGGCGCTTGTCATCTGGATTATTGACGTAATTCCGATAATAGGTTCTATTGTGATTATGGCGCCATGGTCGATTTTCCATTATGTTACCGGTGATTCTGTCATGGGAACCAAGCTGTTACTTCTAGGGATCGTCCTGTTAATTATCCGACGAACAGTCGAACCTAAAGTGATGGGCAAACATATGGGCTTGTCTCCTATTGCTACCTTAGCCTCTCTATTTATTGGTATTCAGCTATTTGGTGGGGTGGGTTTACTCGTAGGTCCTTTATTAGTGATCACTTATAAGGCAATGAGAGAGTCTGGTTTGCTCCAAATAGATTTTAAGCTATAGCTGAGTTAACCAGTAAACAAAATAATGTAACTGGGTGAGCTACCTTTTTTCGAGTAAAGAATAGCTGCTTACTAGGTATTAGAAGAACTTTATACGTACAGCAGAATATAATGAAATTGTGATGATTTTTCTATTAGTTTTCCATATTATTTCTTTATTTTTCTAGTAGAATAAAAAACAGCGAGGAAGAGATTACAAAACCATGGAAGGAGAGAAGAGCATGTCTTATGAAATTTCATATTTTACTGGACCTGTTTTATTATCGATGGCTATGATCGGCTTCTGGTTCTCTACGGTTTTGGTACGGAAAGATCTTCGCACACAAACCGTTGAGGCAAGTATCCAAGACGTAAGTGAACATCATAAATTATTGAAAAAAATGGATGATGCCACCTATAAAGATGTTACACAAAAATTGCAAATGAAAGCTAAGAAAAAACAGAAGCAATAGTAGCAGGGACATTGGAATACCGAAAGTGCATGTGAATTGGACAATGTATTACAGAAAAGTGAAAAAGTAAGCCTCCCATAGGGCTGTCGGATACAATTCCGGCAGCCCTATTACATTATGAAAGGATTTTAGAAAGAACTAGGGCTCTTTTTACCTGAAATCATGATTTAATATAAACGCTTGGTGTAGCTATCATGTAATAGGTTTGCTACATCCTCCGCGGAAAATTTAGCATGCTCGGCCAACATTACTGCTGGCTTGGGAAGGCTTTCCTTTGGGAGCCAGCTAGTTGGTTGCCAGAGGCCAGAACGTTTAAAGGCTTTAGCGCAATGTACAAAACATTCGTTCACTTCTACAGCAATTCCCAGCTGAGGCACGCGGCCTTGCACTTGCATTGGTTCGAGAAGCTCTTGATCTGCAATGACCCGTGCTTTTCCGTTAATACGTAATGTCTCTTCAAGTCCTGGAATGATGAAAAGTAAACCTACATATGGATTGGATATAATATTTCGTAGAGAGTCGACTCGACGGTTACCAGGGCGTTCAGGTATGAGAAGATGATGGTCATCTAGTACATGAACAAATCCCGGTTGGTCTCCACGAGGAGATGCGTCACAAAGGCCTTCTTTGTTGCTTGTAGATAAGACTAAAAAAGGTGCCTTCGCTAAGAAGGAGCGACAATGCGCATCTAAGAATGGAATAACCTTGTTACTGGCTAGAGGGCTTGGTGTACCAGTCAGTGTAAGCAGTTCTTCTTCAGATTGGATAGTGTGTTGAAAGGGCTTCATCTAATCCAACTACCTTTCATAAAAAGATATGTTATATTATTGTAATGTTCTATAAAATACAGGACAGAGTTCATCATATCATATTTTGAATATTTTGTTTGGTTACCTTTTTTTCTTGGACAAGATGAAAACAGCATGTAGCAGTAAAGCTACTAGAGAAAGAGAGTGAGTAACTGTGTATTCCATTAGCCAAGTGGCGGAAATGGTAGGAATTCCTACTGGCTATAATGGTATAAAATAGAATATACACCTTTCATAACATAAAACTTCTATAGGAAACTATAGGGATTTTTTATTTGAAAAAACAATAAACATTTTCTATCAAAATAATTCACATGCTTTTAACGAATAGTATCAGGTCAATGATTTACAATGATGTATAAGGTTTGTATAATTGTGATGGCTTGTGAATATTTGATTTATTTATCCAAAATATATTAACAAAGTTGATAGAAAAATATGGGAAAAAGCTTTTTATTTTCGAGTTGGTTTCGAACAAAGTCAGAAGAATCTTCGCAAACAAAAATGTTTAAAGAACAGATTGCAAGTAGCCAAGTCAGCATGAATATAAAGCATTCAGAAATTGAAACCCAAATGAAAATGATTCGTCTGAGTCAAGAGGATTTAAAAATAGCTAAAGCATTACAGCCAATTATAGCGACGCATATTCATGATATTGCCAAAACCTTTTACAAAACAATTCTTAGTGTCCCTCACCTAAAACAAATTTTGACCAAGCACAGTACAGTAGAGCGACTGGCAAAGAGTCTAGAGTTACATCTGATGGATATGTTTGATGGACATATAAACGACGGATTTTTACGAAAACGCTTTAAAGTAGCAGAGGTTCATGTACGCATTGGATTGGAGCCGAAATGGTATATCGCAGCATTTCAAAATGTTCAGGAGCATGTATTGAGAATTATTTTTGATCAAATTCTAGATTCGAAGCAATTATTAGAAGCAAGCATTGTTGTTTCTAAAATGTTTAACTTTGAACAACAAGTAGTACTTGAATCTTATGAGAAAGAAAATATGCGACGTGAGCAAGAATATCGAGGACGTGAGCAAATCCAAACGAAAATGGCGGATATTAGCTTTATGCTTGCATCATTAAGCCAGCAAACCACTTCTTCGGTGGAACAGTTGATTTCTAGCGGTCAAGATATGAATATTGCTGTCCAGCATAGTGCGGACAAATCCAAAGAGACCCTTCAGTTAGCGAGTGAAGGACAGCAACGAATGAAAGAACTGGAGTCACGTATTCGAGATATTAGTAATGGTATGAATGATATGGAAGGGTTGATTGAAAAGCTGAGTCACTCTTCAAATGAGATTCAAAAAATTGTAAATCTTGTACAACAAATTGCAGAACAGACGAATCTCCTTGCGCTTAATTCCGCTATTGAAGCTGCTAGAGCTGGAGAGCATGGACGTGGATTTTCCGTCGTCTCTCAAGAAGTACGTAAGCTGTCCGAACAAACTAGACAATCCGTTCAAGATGTTTCTTCCCTTATTGCCCAATCGAGTCAATTTATGCAAGAAGTCGTTTCCTCCATCCGCCACATTCAACTCCTAGTAAACAAGGGACAAGAAGAGTCAGATCAAACAGAAGTAGCACTCAATCAAATCGTAATTTCCATGCAAACAAGCATAACCGAGATTGACCGAGCCACTACCAAAATGGCACAATTTATTGAAGATGTCGAGATGATTGGGAATTCAACCTATAAGGTTTCTGAATCAGCCCAATCATTAAATCAGTTACAAGATGAACTAGAACAACAAGGCAACAGGTAAGGTAAACTCACGAAGGGTAGCTAATTAGAAACGCTTAAAAGAAAAGGGGAATTGTCATATGGAGGTTATTTTTCCCGAGAAATTACAAAAGGGGGATATGATTCGTGTCATATCTCCTTCCCGTAGTTTAGGGATTATTGCGAAGGAGATACGTGAACAAGCACTATATGTGTTAGGTAAGCTGGGGTTACGCGTTACGTTTTCAAGACATGCAGAGGAGATGGATCATTTCTCATCATCAAGGATTGAGTCAAGGGTAGCAGATATCCATGAGGCGTTTACTGATCCCGAGGTGAAAGGTATTTTGACAACTATTGGGGGTTTTAATGTTAATCAACTGCTACCTTATCTGAATTATGAGTTGATTAGAAACAACCCTAAATTATTATCTGGATACTCTGATATTACAGCTCTACAGAATGCTATTTATGTAAGAACAGGGCTTGTCACTTATTCAGGTCCTCATTTTTCTACGTTGGGTATGAAGAAAGGTCTGGAATACACGGTCGAATACTTCCAGAAATGTTTCATGGAAAATAAAGAGATGATCATACAATCCTCAGAGACTTGGAGTGACGATGCTTGGTATGCTGATCAAGAAAATCGTGAATTTATACCAAATGAGGGAGTGTACATGATCCAACCAGGAGAAGCTAGAGGTAAAATATTAGGTGGAAATTTATGTACGTTAAATTTATTACAGGGAACCCCATTTATGCCAGATTTGAACGATGCCATTTTGTTCCTAGAGGATGACTACCTTAGTTTTGCTGAAGAATTTGATCGTAATTTACAATCGTTACTCCACACTCTTATATACCGAGGGCAAGTGAAAGGGATCTGCTTTGGTCGCTTTCAAAAACAATCAAACATTTCCCCTAATGTGTTAAAAGAGATGATTCTGACGAAACGTGAACTACAAAATATCCCTGTGATTGCTGGTTTAGACTTCGGGCATACCACACCTTGTTTTCCATTTCCAATAGGGGGAATGGCGGAATTCGTGGCCAACGAACAAGGAACCGAGCTTCGCATTTTAAGACATTAAGTACTTAAAACGTAAATGGCAAGTTATACAATGTCAAACGTCATTGCTAACTTGCCAAAAATTTTCATTATTTATTTGAAAAAACGAATGACGTACATGATAAGTGATAGCACCACGCTAATAATAATGCAGGTAACGACAGGAAAATAAAAACGAAAGTTCTCCTTTTCTACCACGATGTCACCGGGTAACCGCCCTAGATGCAAAAAGCGACCACCTACCTGCCAAAGTAAACCTACTACAATCAAGACGACACCGATTACGACTAAGGTTTTTCCCATATGTACTCCTTAACTGCCACCATAACGATCAGTGATGATCTCCGTTTACAAAGCATTTTGCTTCGAAAGCTGAATCATTTGATACACGTCTACTGGTTTTTTTGTTTTCTCTTGAAAAAGATGCCCATTTTTTACATGATCAATGTACAAGACACCGTCCAAGTGGTCCATTTCATGCTGGATACAGCGTGCTTTATGCCCTGAAGCCTCAATAATTACTTCTTCCCCCAGACGATTTAATGTTTTTACCACAATAGATTCAGCTCGTTTCACAGCACCGTACATACCTGGTAAGGAAAGACATGCTTCATATTCAAAGGTTTCTCCCGTTCGAGAAATAATTTCTGGATTGAGTAATTCTACTAATCCGTCACCACAGTCCAGGATCGCAATTCGCTTTAAGAAGCCCACTTGTGGCGCTGCCAGACCTGCTCGACCAGGATCAGCATAAAGTGTATCAATTAAATTTTGTAATAATTTTTGTTCCCGATCTGTGATGTTGGTAATAGGCTTGCATACTTTGCGTAGCACAGGATCACCAAGTTGTCGAATCATCAATTCAGCCATGTTGAAATCAATCCTTTCCTTCTCGGTTTATTCATATTGTTTTCCTTCCATGATTTACAGTTATTGTGTTAAAAAAGGACTGTAAATTTATGGATCTATTCATATTATACGTTTTATCGGCTTGTTAGTGAAAGGGTTAAGATTGTTGCTATCCCCTTATAGTTACAGAAAATAAACAAGACTTGTCAGCACGAAAGGACAGCCTCTTGTTTATTTTTTAGACACTCTGATTATCTCTAAGCTCGATAATCGTTCCTTCAGGAGCGAGTAATTTTAGCAACCGCCCATTTTCCACGGTATAGATTTCCTGTCCATCCTTCATTTTTACGCGGTGGCCTAAACTCTTCACTCGTTGAAGCTCTGCATCCAAATTTTCCACCCACAAACACAGATGGACAAGTCCTTGGGCATTGGTGTTAGGAGGATCTAGTAATTCACCAGCTTTCCCAGTTTGAAGTTCGATGTAAAAGGAATCTAGACTTAACCATGTATTAAATTCACGTTGGTGAAAATGAGGTGTTTCCTGAACGAGCTTAAATCCTAACGCTTCTTGATAAAACTGTAACGATTCCTTATATGTATTTGTTTGGATACAAATGTGATGAACATATTTACGAATCATGTTATTGCTCCTTAAGCTAGTTGTTTTTAAATCGGATCATTTAAATCGTAACTACAAACTGTTCATTACAGCAAATCAATATTAATAGTCAATCTCTTCCCAATCCTGTAAATTTATATTTGAATGTTTTACTAGATTAGTAAAGCTGTCAGCAACATAATAAATAAAATCTGGATCATGAACATAGGCGATAATCTGTCCTGTTTTTCCGTCTGAGGCTGGATCATAATCTAGCATAAGATACAGACTGCCGCCCGCTAATTGAGCAAATGGAAACCATTTCTTGTTGAATAGATAAGGCTTAATTCTAGCATCTAGATGTGAGATCTCTTGTTCATCATAATATTCGCTAAGGAGTTCATCATTATCGCAAAAATAGCCTTTTGTTTCTTTCATTTCGTCAAGGGAGTATAAATAAAAAGGTTCTATACAGCCTTCACCATATTCAGGATATAAAATATGAAAGTGGTAGCCGCTACCATTCTTATAACGATAAAATTCTTTAAAATCTTCAGGTAGCTTGATATCAAAGAGCGTTTCAATTTCCTGAAGGTTTTCTGCGGATGCCCCTTTCAGAGAAAGATAATTGTCATATTCTTCTTGTACATCTTCGCCGACTTTAATAGATAACAACCGTTCAAGCTCTTCAATCTGTTTCTTCATTGTGCTTATTCCACCTCAATATTATCTATACAATGATATGTATTACCATTGATTATACTTGAATATAGGCTGGTGTAAAAAGAGCATAGTTTGTTTTACTTTCGTATACCATCTGGTGTGATAGGGGGATGCTCTTATTGCAGGAATCAGGGAAAATTCTGATATTGTGATGCCTTGGGGGAGGATGGAGTGGTTCTCTTACAGGTAGAATGGATCCGAGTGAAAAATTGTTGAAAACTACCTGCAAAATAAAAGTTCATCTACTGCTTACTCAATCAACATATTTGGAGAGCAGGTATTTTCAAGATTTTATCACATCTATCTTAAAAAACTCGGCTACCCTAGTAAACAAATCCCTTGATGAATAGGGACTTGTACTGACTAGTAGCCGAGTTTTATTTTGAAACGGAATGCAACTATAAATGGGTAAGGATAAAATGATTAGACAGCTGAGAGCTTAGGCCAGAACAACTCTACTCCTTGCTTGGTTAGTAATTGTTGATAATCTTTTAGCTTGGTAGAATCCTCCCACACTTCTCTAGGTTGATATCCTTTTTCGACACAAAAAGCGGCTAGCATCCCTGCTGACTCCCCGATATTCCATTCGACGGGATGCAGTCGATAACAACCGTTCGTGATGTGAGTCGTCCCAATGTTTTTGCAAGCAGGCAATAGATTATTAACTCGAATAGGGATTAGCGCGCCCAATGGGATTTGAAATGGCAAAGAGGCAACATCTATATAGTTTGTACCTTCCGTGGTTGGATGCAAATCAATGCGATAGCTACCAATACCAATCGTATCTAGGAACGGTTCGGCACCCTCATCACCCCTCCATTCTGCGCTCACATGCTGTTCAAGAACAGTAAATGCTGCTTTAATACGTCGAGATTCTCGAATGTATGGATATTTAGCTAATCCATCCGTAGTTCCCATCACATCAGGTCGTAAGCGTAATCCAGGATATCCTTCCTTACCATCTGGTCGAGGTGCCTCTGTTTGCATCCAGTACAATAGCGATAAGCTTAATTGTTTCGCTTGATACAAATGCTTAGAGACATCTTCTTCTGGAAGGTCATAAATAGGGGCTAGCCAATAATCGTTTTGTGGCCAGTTTACCAGAGTAATATCTGTAGAAAAGGTACCAGGAACAAAATTTAATTGATCAATGATTCGACGATAGGTATATAAAGAAAATTTTTCAGTATCAGGGAACAGGGAATATTCAATTGGTTGTAATGTTCTAGGGTCTGCAGCTGTAAAGCTTAGCTGACGAGCTGGCCAAAAATCAGGCTTGTAATTCCGCCAAAAGTCGTAGTCTGCTGGTTTATCTATGATGTGGTTTTCTCCTTCCACATAGTCCATAGCAAACACATATGTCGAAGCTTGAATGTCAAAAGGTCTTGCATCCCCGTCTATAGCATGAGGCTCACCCGTATCGTATTGAGATTCAGCTCCCGTAACATATTCGACGTTAGCCATTGGTAAAAGATCTCCGCATTCTGTAGCATCTAGGAAATAAGGTGCTTTTATGGTAAAGGTAATACCGCTATCACACTGGGAAAGCGTAACAGAGCAAACGGTATCCCCATCTGTTTCAACAGAAGTCGCTTTGCAGCGGGTTATAATCGTAACCAGTCCGCTATGTACATAAGGTGCTAACATTTCTTCCATGACGGATAAATAGACACGTGGATCGGCACATAGCCGACTGACACTGCCGTTACCAGGATCAAGATTGTATGTTAATCGAGCTTCTGTCGTCAACGGGAAATGCTGACGGTAGTAGTCGCGCACCTGATTGCGAAATTGGCGATAGGTTTGGGTACAACCGAACTGTTCAATCCAACGATGTTCATCAGGTGGAACGGCTTGACTGGTAAATTGCCCTCCAATCCAGTCTGTCTCTTCTGTAAGTACTACTTTTTTTCCGAGTCGTGCGGCGCCTAATGCTGCTGCAAATCCGCCTACACCGCCACCAATAATGGCAACCTCTGTTTCTAATTCCTTATGCATCTAAACAACCTCCTTTAGTGTATATGAAAAAACAGGGTACATATTGGTTTTAACACAAAAAGAGGTAGTTGAAACCTAAAATTGTAAAATAATAAAATATTTCGCAAACTAATTGTTAGGAATGGCGGAATAATAGACGTAAGGGTCTTTTGGTGCAGGAACCTGTGAGATTTGCTTCGCTTGTAATACGAGTAGTTCATTGCCTTCATACGTTGTCAAACCTAATGCTCCATTCACCTTAACCCAGCTATCTGTCTTAAATTCCTTGGCATTGGGCGATTGAACGAGAACTCCAGATACCCGTGCGTCTGCGGTACAACATGACACAGAGAAACGAGCCACTACAAATTCATTTTCTTGCATATTGGGCTGACGGTAGACAAATCCCATCAGTTCTAACGGATGGCCATCAAATTCATGAGTAAACACAGATAGTACAGTTAAACCATCTAAAAAGTTTTGATCGGTTAGTTTCAGGACAGGATCCTGGTACAACGAAGTAGCGAACTCCTGATAGAAATCACCAAACCCCTCAAACATCTTCCGGACTTCCTGTGTAGAGAGAGTATTGGGGGGACGCTTAAAAGTAGTGCCATTGGTGTTTGGGCTGGTAGTTGTAGTAGGTTTGTACTAGCTGAAGTATTTGCCTGAGAGCTAGATGACTCTATGTCTACAGAGTTATTTGTAGCATCTACACGGTTCTTTTCAGTCTCCTTTGAAAGTAACTTTTTTGCATCTCCCTGCAAAAGATTAATCCCTTTTTGCTTGGCTATCGCACTATCTAGCACTTTATCAGGCATAAACAATCCCATAAAAACAGGAAGCAGAAAGAGTCCATACACAAATGTACTACTCCAGCGAGAAGATGGTAATCCATGTAGCCCACCACAATCGCATATTTCTTCGCTTTGATTCTTTGCCTGTCGTATTTGCCAAAAACTGCTTCCCGTTAATAACAGTAAAATAACAAAGGTAACATAACATAAAGTATGTAAACGGGGTGCCAGATAAAAAGTAATGGAGCCTGTCCAAAGCAGATGAGCTAAGACCAGCGAAAAGCCTAGCAAGATAAGGCTACGCATATAATAATGATGTTTCTTCGTTCGGTGATGCATCATCCAGACCTCCTTTTATAAGGGATAGAATAGGGTTAGTAGCAAAACAGATAACGTAACTAAACAAATAAATTTGGCCACAAAACCGATTCGGAAAACACTTAGTAGCAGTAGGGTATTCTTTAAGTCGATCATCGGACCAAACACCATGAAAGCAAGTAAAGAACCTTTGCTAAAAGTGTTAGAGAACGACGCCGCAATAAAAGCATCTGCTTCCGAGCAAAGGGAGAAAATAAACCCGAGCCCCATCATTGTTAGATTGGCGTAGAGGGGAGTATCCGCAAAAGAAATCAGGTCATCTCTAGCAACATACACTTGAATAATTGCGCTGATCAACGCTCCAAAGATAAGAAATTTTCCCATATCAAAAAATTCATCGACCGCGTGAGTAAATGTACTACTAAGCTTTCTTGTTTGCTTATGAAGATGCTGTTGTTCATGCGTTATTTCATATTCACTACCCAACTTCAAGGGGGTGGTTTTTTGTGTGAAAAAGAGAATAATTCCTACCACGGCTGCAACGATAAAGGCAAACAGCGTTCGATATAATACCATTTGCGGTTCAGTTGGAAACGCAGTATATGTTGCTGCCATCACAACTGGATTAACGATTGGGCCTGCTAACAAGAAAATCATTCCCACATAAACCGGCATACCCTTATGAATCAAACGTCGCACAATTGGTACGATGGCACACTCACAGATAGGAAAGATAAAACCTAGCATGGTAGCAAACGGAATAGCTATCATTGGATGCCTAGGTGTCCATTTTCTCACGGTCTCATCACTAACGAAGGTTTGTAATAATGCAGAAAAAAACACACCAATCAACACAAATGGAATGGCTTCAAGCTAAATGCTAAAGAATAACGTTTTTACATGTAATAGCTGTGGGGAATAGAGTAGATTGGGAAGAGTGGTAGGGAGCTGACCTTCTGACAAAAATAGGTATAAGAAAGCTCCGATTTATTTTCGGGAGATTTTTTCTTACGTATAATTAAGATGAAAAAGCCTATTACATCGTTTACATTTCTGACACAGCTGATTTTTCTAACAAATTGACATCTGTTCTGTCTGTGAACTATACTTTTCTTTGCAAGTAAGTGCTTGCATTCATAAAAACTAGGGTGAAAAGAGATGAGGAAAGAATCGACAAATGATAAAATTCTGCAGGCTACAATAGACTTGTTAAAGGAACAAGGCTACAGAGCTACGACTACAAAAGCAATTGCCGAAAAAGCCGGAGTCAATGAAGTGACGATTTTTAGGAACTTTGGCAGTAAAGACAAAATTATGGAAATGATCGTGCAAAGGCACACTTTTCAGATGGACAACATAAGAGATTACTTCACATGGGAACTGGAAGTGGACCTGTTACATATCGGCCAATATTTTTTGCGGCAACTTACTGAGATGCAGGATATTATTTCAATTAGTTTTCGAGACCCAACTGTGTTTGCTGAGCTTGTGAAAAAAATCTCGATACAACCAAATCAATTTAAACAAATGCTGACTGATTATTTTGCTAAAATGAAGGAAAAGGGTAAGATAGCTGATATTGATTGTGTTGCTACGGCAGAATTATTTATTTGTCTCACCACAGGCTACTTTTTTATGCGATTTAGTCTGTGCCGTTCGTTAATTACGTTGAATGAGCAAGAAATAATACACCATACTATAAACACATTCATCCGAGGGATATCACCTGGGACTCCTTCTGATTAGTTTTGCACGAGATTTGGAGAAAGAGGAGGAGCATTTATGATTTTTAGACCAAAGGACGATAAATTTTTTAGCACGTTGAGCCAGATTGTAGGTATAATTGAGGAGTCTGCTCAGTATTTTGCCCAGTTTCCTGAGAAGAACGATGGGGATCTGGTTACCTTCTCTAGTGTCATGAAAGACTACGAGCATAAGGCAGATACACACATACATAAAGTAATTATGGAGTTAAATAAGGCATTTATCACACCGATTGAGCGTGAAGACATCTTGGCTTTGGCTGTTAAGCTGGACGATGTGCTAGACGGTTTTGAAGAGCTGTCCTCTCGCTTGGAGATTTATAATATCCAAAAGTGGGACGAGCACATGGAGGAGTTTACTGTTCTATTACTTGCGGCTACCAAGGAGATTACAGGAGCAACCGATCTGCTGTTCCAAAAGAAAATGAATGAGATTCATCCCTATGTAGTAAGGATTAACGACCTAGAATCAAAAGCGGATGCAGTGTTAGATAGAAGTATTCGTCAACTTTTTGCTTCTCAAAAGGACCCGATTGCCATCATGCAGTATAAAGAGATTTATGAGATGTTCGAAGGCGTTGCAGATAGCTGTGAAGATGTAGCCAATGCACTTGAAACGATCATCATGCGAAATGTCTAAAGAAAAGGGGTTCCATGATGGATAGTGTACTTTTTATTTTGGTTTGCATCATCATCTTAGGTTTGACTTTTGATTTTATTAACGGTTTTCACGATACAGCCAATACAATTGCCACTTCCGTTACCACAAGAGCGTTGCCTCCTCAAGTAGCGATTGTAATGGCGGCTTTGATGAATTTTTTTGGTGCGTTATTGTTTACAGGTGTAGCCCAAACCATTACGAAAGATATTGTCGATCCTTTTTCCCTTGAAAATGGTTCGATTGTACTTCTATGCGCCCTTATTGGAGCAATAGCTTGGAATCTCATTACGTGGTATTATGGAATTCCTAGTAGTTCGTCACATGCGCTGGTTGGTTCAATTGCTGGTGCTGCTATCGCTTCAGAAGGTTTATGGAGCTTAAATTATTCAGGGTTTATTCGTATAATGGAAGCTTTGCTCATATCGCCTGTCGCAGCGTTGGCTATTGGGTTTTTAGTCATGTCCTTATTCAAAATCGTATTCCGCAATTCTAATCTGGCTAAAACGAACAAGGGATTTCGCATTTTTCAAATCATGACAGCTGCTTTGCAATCATTTAGCCATGGAACCAATGATGCTCAAAAAACAATGGGGATTATGACGATGGCTTTAATCACAGCGGGCTTCCAGACAACTACAGATATTCCAACATGGATTCGTGTATCTGTCGCCTTAGCAATGGGACTTGGTACCATGGTAGGTGGATGGAGAATCATTAAAACAGTTGGAGGCAAAATTACCAAATTAAAACCGGTTAGCGGTGCGGCAGCAGATTTGTCGTCAGCCTTTATCATTTTTGGATTTACTTTCCTGCACTTGCCTGTTAGTACCACACATGTAATTTCTTCCTCAATTATGGGGGTAGGATCAGCACAGCGTGTGAAAGATGTAAAGTGGGGAGTAGCACGACGAATCGTGTTCACTTGGATAATCACTATGCCGATAACTGCACTGTTATCAGCTGGTTTATACAAGGTAGTCATGCTATTTGTGTAAAAGAATACACCTAAAAGATAAAGAAAACCGATTATGTTCATAGAGGAGCAGAGTCTGTTTGAAAGCTACCCCCTACATGTTCTTTGGAGGTATATCTTTTAGGTGTTTTTTTTGTGTGAGAAAAGGTATAAAGTAGGGGTAGCGGCTATCTAATCATGGAATAGGGGGGAACGCAGATGGTAAATAGTCGTTTTGCAGTAGCTATTCATATCCTTTCAATCGTAGCATCTACACCCTGTGGACAGGCTACATCGGCTTATATAGCTGGCAGTGTAAATACAAATCCTGTGGTAATTCGTCGTATTAGCAGTATGTTAAAAAAAGCAGGAATGATAGAGTCTAAGGTCGGAGCCCCAGGTGCCACGTTAACGAAAAGCCCAGAGGAGATATCTCTTCTTGATGTTTACAAAGCAGTACAAAGCCCTGATGAGCTATTTGCAATCCATGAGGAACCTAATCCAGCATGTCCAATTGGAAAGCAGATCCAACATACTCTGACTGATGTTTTTTTGAGTGCCCAGCAGGCGATGGAGCAAGAACTGGCAAGTAAAACAGTAGCAGATGTGTTACATGGAATGGGTATGGGTAAAAATGTAAGAGAGTAGGCCTCATCATCACGTATGAAGCGTATTAACATATTGTTCATCTAAAGCTAGCGATCGGTCTTTCGAGAAAGATTGTTAGCTTTTTCTAATCAAGGATATCTGTAAATATTATTGATTACTGGAAGCTCGTTTTTCCTTGACACTTTACGTACAATAGAAAGAGAAGAGGGTGATCGATACATGCTACGAAAGAAAAATATGGCGGAACTTTTGGAAGAGTTTCGGTCCGACGAGCGGATGAAACAAAACATCGTCAACTGGACGACGATTCCGCCTCGTGATCCACAAGTGGTGCCATTCCCAGAACAAATAGATGAACGGATCGCACAAGCGTTGAGTAGACGAGGAATTTCCTCTTTATATACACATCAAGCGACAGCCTTTCGCCATATTCAGAATGGGAAGCATATTGTGGCTGTAACACCAACGGCTTCAGGAAAAAGCATGTGCTACCACTTGCCCATTTTGCAAACGTTGGCTAATGACACTCAGGCGAGGGCATTATACATGTTTCCTACTAAAGCCTTGGCCCAGGACCAAAAGAGTGAATTACATGAATTAATTAATGAGATGGAACTACCGATAAAATCGGAGACCTATGATGGGGATACACCTGCTACTATTCGGCAAATGGTCCGCAAAGCAGGAAATATTGTAATTACAAACCCAGACATGTTACATTCTGCGATCCTGCCTCATCATACAAAATGGGTCGCTTTTTTTGAACATTTGAAATATGTGGTAATTGATGAGCTACACACCTACCGTGGTGTGTTTGGGAGTCATGTTGCTAATGTGATAAGACGTTTAAAGCGTATTTGCTCATACTATGGTTCTCATCCACAGTTTATTTGTACTTCTGCAACCATTGCCAATCCATTACAATTAGCAGAACAGATTACAGAGGAACAGATGGAGCTCGTAGATAATAATGGGGCTCCCACAGGGACGAAGCATTTTATATTTTACAATCCACCTATTGTAAATCACCAATTAAATATTCGTCGTAGTGCTACATTAGAAGCTCGAGACATTGCGTCCGCTTTTTTGACAAATGGAATTCAAACGATTTTATTTGCGAGAAGTCGTGTGCGTGTGGAGATACTTTTGACCTATTTACAAGAGCTGATCCGCAAAAAACTGGGACCCAAGACAATCCAAGGCTATAGAGGCGGATATTTACCGTCACAACGACGACAAATTGAGCGTGGATTGCGGCAAGGTGATATTGCCGGGGTGGTTAGCACGAATGCACTAGAGCTAGGAGTAGATATTGGACAATTACAGGCATGTGTTATTACAGGTTATCCAGGCTCCGTAGCTAGTACCTGGCAACAGGCAGGAAGAGCTGGGCGTCGCCAAGATGAGTCTGTTGTTGTCATGGTTGGTAGTTCTTCACCGCTTGACCAATATATTATTCAACACCCAGAGTATTTTTTTGAACGAAATCCTGAGTCAGCTCGTATCAATCCTGACAATCTAATTATTCTCGTGGATCACATCAAGTGTGCAGCATATGAATTACCTTTTACAAAGGGAGATACATTTGGTCGAGCTGAAATAGTAGAAATTCTAGAATTCTTAACGGAAGAGCAGATTCTGCACGCCTCCAAAGGAAAGTGGTTCTGGATGAACGATTCTTTCCCAGCCCATAACATCAGCTTACGCTCTGCTTCACAGGAGAACGTGGTGATTGTCGACATTACCGACCGCGGACAGGAGAAGGTCATTGGAGAAATGGATCGTTTCAGTTCAATGACATTGTTACATGAAGAAGCGATTTATCTGCATCAAGGGGTACAGTATCAAGTGGAAAAGCTGGATTATGAAGAGAAAAAGGCTTTTATCCGTGAGGTTAAGGTCGATTATTATACAGATGCTAATTTGGCGGTACAATTAAAAGTACTAGAGTCAGATGCTACACGAAAGCAGAAGGAGACTGAATTGGCTTACGGGGAAGTAGCTGTTAATGCTATGGCAACGATTTTTAAAAAAATCAAGTTCGAGACCCATGAGAACATTGGATCAGGACCGATACATTTGCCAGAAGAGGAATTGCATACGAATGCAGCATGGATTAGTTTCCCAGAGTCCATTTTACAAACGATTGGTCAAGAGGAGGTAGAGCTTGGGCTAGTTGGGGCTGGACATGTACTGCAACACGTTGCCCCTCTATGGGTAATGTGTGATCCGAAAGATTTACATGTGATCTCACAGCGCAAAGCAGTTCACTCGAATCAACCAACTATATTCTTCTACGATCGCTATCCAGGTGGCATTGGTCTTAGCGAACAGGTGTATAACCAGATGGAAACCATACTTGCTAAAGCAGAAGAGATGATTAGCTTATGTCCATGTGCGTCAGGGTGTCCTTCGTGTATTGGATATGTGGAACGGGATGGAAAAGAACTAGCACTATCTTTATTGCGGGTGGCGCAGGGGGGGACAGCGTTTGTCTCTTAAAAATAAATTGCAACGGATGAAAAAGCATCTGACGCTTGATAGTAGTATCGAGCATATGGACCAAAAGGAAAAACGTGCTGAGCCAGAAAAACAGAGCGAAATATCAGTGTTCAATTCACATAAACCAGAGGAGTTCGAATGTAAGCAAAGTGTACATGAAACACCTCAATCGCAGATTCCCTATGCAGATACATGGCGACGGCTTCAAGCCAAACCATTCTTTGGCGAAGAGGAGTATGCTATGGTGCGAGAGGTTCGTTATCCCTTAGATATGATTCATGGGAACTACGAATTTGCGGCTTTACTTGACGTTATTCATAAATGGAACGAAAGCGGTTTGGAGCATCCTCTGTCTATCGCTAACAAACGCCCGGAGGATTTACTTTTTTTTGATACAGAAACAACTGGTTTACATGGTGGGGTGGGAAATACCATCTTTTTATTGGGCTATAGTAAACTGGAACAGGATGAAATAATCGTTCGTCAGCATTTTTTAACAGACCCTTTTTCTGAAATTACGCTGTATCAGTCATTTTTAGCTGATGTTAAGGAGTCCAAACAATTAGTTACCTATAATGGAAAATCATTCGACTGGCCTCAAGTAAAAACTCGACATACGTTGGTACGAAAGGATGTACCAGCCTTGCCTGTGTTTGGACATATCGATTTGTTGCATGGTGCGAGAAGATTATGGAAGAATGAGCTCGTTTCATGTAGGTTGTCTATAGTAGAACAACAAAAGCTGGGGATCAGGCGCTTGGAAGACGTACCTGGTTCACTAGCTCCAATGCTTTATTTTGATTATGTTAGAGAGCGGAATCCAGAGCATATTGCTGGCGTGCTTCAGCATAACGAAGTAGATGTTCTATCCCTTATTACACTCTATATTCATATCTCTAATATGCTACTGTCTGTAGAGACTGTGACGATGTCTATGGAAGAGCGATATGAAGTGGCGCGTTGGTATGAAGCGGTCGGATCAGAGCATATGGCTCTGTCTCATTATAGGGAAGTGGCTCGTAGTAAACATCCCTATGCCGTGCGGGCAAAAGCTGCGCTGGGGCATATATTCAAGCGTCAAAAGGAGTGGAGTAAGGCTCTTTATTGCTATGATGCTTGTATGAAAGACAAAGAGTGGGGTAGTGAGGAAATTTGTATTGAGGCAGCCAAGATTTGTGAGCATCAATTAAAAGAATATGATAAGGCATATGCATACACAAAAATGGCCTTCGAGCGCTGGCAAAAGAAAACGGCATATTTGCGGCAAAGGAATAAAGCAGAACGCGAAATGTACGAAAAAAGACTCTTGCGATTAGAGAAGAAACTAGGGCAGACTAGTGAGAGCTTGTTTGTTGAAGATGTTACAAAGTAAATGTGAACTACAATTTAACCTTATCAATTTACATGGTTTGAAAAAAGACGTTTCCTCAGTAAGTTGTGACAGGTACGGAAGGGAATGTCTTTTTATCTTTCTTAATGCGGTACTTCCTCTATTTTCAAACCGAATATTTGTGGAGGCTCAATGTGATTTGCTTGCATGTACGCAGAAAGCTGACCTCGATGATGAATTTCATGTTCAGTCATTGCCATTATGATTCTCCAAGCACTGACTTCATAGCCTAAGAGATTTTTCACCTTCATCGTTAATTGCTCAGGCTCTAGCTGCTGAAGGCCTGTTAAAACGGTACCATGGCAATTCTGTAGATAATGTATAGCCTCTTTCATAGTCCTGCCTTTATCAGGATCATGCCCATAATATTTCCATTCATTTTGTCTGATCACATGATAAAACATTAATTCTGTAGAACCCAAATGTCGAACGATATCACCAATTGAAAATTTATGATCATCTGGGCGCCAGTCTATGAATTGCTCGGGAATCACAGTCAAGTACTTCAAGGTTCGTTTTCGAACCCCTTCGAAATTTGATAGTAATTCTTCTTTCGTTATCATGTAATCTCCCCTTTACATGTAGCATTTCCTCTCCTACATCTTATAGCTAAGACACGACTTCTTCCATAAAAATTGCATACAAACTGCAATTTAATTCCATTTATAAACATGCAAAACAGCAAGCAAGAGTGAGCATGCAGGCTAAACATTTGCAGGTTCACTCTTTTCTGCTCATTTGGGAAGAAAGACAGTCATTGTTCCTTTTTCCAGCAAGAATGATATGATCTTGAGTGGGAGGGGATAAGAATGATTTTTCAAAACGGAAAAATAGTTGTTAGGAAACTAGCAGAGGAACATAAAGAATGGCTTGTAAGATGGCTCACAAACCCGATTGTATTAGAATACTATGAGGGAAGAGACAATCCTCATGATGTAAGTAAAGTATCGCAAAAGTTTTATGATGACAATGGAGAAGAGACCCGTTGTATCGTTGAATATGATGGACAAGCAATCGGATATATACAGTTTTACTTGGTTGATGAGGAAACCAAACTTGATTATGGCTACACCGACACAGAAGTTGTTTATGGAACAGATCAATTTATTGGAGAGCCTGAGAGATGGAACAGTGGCATGGGCAGACTACTCGTTCGGGCAATGGTGGAATATTTACATAAGGAAAAAGGAGCAGATAGGGTAGTTATGGACCCTCAAACATGGAACGAGCGGGCGATTCGTTGCTACGTAAGTTGTGGTTTCGAAAAGGTGAAATTACTGCCGAAACACGAATGGCATGAAGGGGAATTAAGGGATTGCTGGCTACTCGAACACAAAAATCATGAATAACAAATAACAACAAAGCTTAATGAAGTGGATGGGCAAAATAAACGCAAAGTGGATGGTCTCTATTATTACCATCATGAGGTATGATAAATAAAACGGTAGAAAGAGTTGAAAATAATGACTTACCTCATACCTTTCATTTTTTTGATCGTTTTGGTAGCTGCTATTGGGACTATCATGGTAGGGATAAAGCCAAAAGATCAAAATTATGGTACGAAGACAAAAAGAAATCTGACAAGATTAACAATGTTTTATGTAATATGTACCGTTATTTTTTTGGGAATTTTCTTTTATTTCTTTTATAAGTAGAAGTATGATTTGAAGCATGCATGATAAAACAAGCCCCAGCAGGCTCGTGAAGGTTTAGTAACGTCGAGAAGCTTGGTATTGTGGCCGAGCTTTTCTTGGCATGTCAAATTATTTTGTTAACATCCGATAGACTGTTCAGGCACTATATTCATATAAAAGTGCACTTGTATAAAATAAAGCAATCCTCTTTTTCATAGCCCTCTCCTTAATCTGAGTTGCCTAGTTTACAATTATACAAGCTGACTACCATATGGTTAAGTATTTTCACTAATAATCCTGCCTTAAAGGGAATGAAATGCAAGTATAAAAAATTGCTTAAATTAAAAATTGAAGAAACTTTGTAAAAAATTAACTAAACAAGAATTGAAAAATAGTGTACTCTTATTTATGGATAACAAAAATCAAGGGAATCTTGAGGAGAGAACAACTTGTTAAAACGAATACGTAGTCAAGTACAAGAATCAATGTGGGGAAAAATAGTAGCAACAATTTTTACATACTGGTATTTTCTACTTTTAATTGTGATCTGTAGCATTGTAGCTGTTCTTGTAGAAGTTGTGATTGGATACAATATTCAGCAGATGGTCTCTTATTCTATGAATGACACTCAGGATCGTATGAGCATCTTATTGTATGTGTTTGGAATATGTGTCGTTATCGGAATGGTTTCACACTTCTTTGTGAAATGGATATCTACGAAATTCAGTTCCTCCATTATAAGAGATTTACGAAATCGTTTTGCTGAAAAATTAGAACATGCAGCTTTTTCCTCTGTAGAAAAATATAACACGGGTGATCTTTTATCCCGATTTTCTAACGATTTAACAATTGTGCAACGTTTTTTGACAGAACATTTTCCAAAGCTAATCATAGAGCCGCTAATGTTTATTGCTGCTTTTATATACCTCTTTTTGGTTAACTGGAAACTTATCCTTTTTAGCTTGTCTTTAGTTCCTTTTGCATTACTTTTTGCAGCTTTGATAAGTAAACCTCTAAATGCCTACTCCTACGAACTACAACAACAGGTCGGTCGTACAGCCTCTATTATGAAGGACACTATCTCAGGAATTCCAATCATCAAAGTGTTTCATTTATATGAATCTTTCTTTCGGAAATTCAAAATGGCAATCGAACAAATGTTACAAAAGAGTCTACAGATTGAACGTAGACATGCTTGGCTAAATCCCCTTCATATTATATTTATGTCAAGTCCTTTGGTATTTTGTATTCTGTATGGAGCTTACCTAATCGCTCATCAAGAATTGAAAGCAGAGGAGTTAATTGCCTTTGTTTATTTCTTGGGACATATTATACAGCCTGTTTCGGTTATTCCTGACTTAATTATTCAATTTCAACAAGCACTCGGGTCGTATAGACGTACGGGGGAAATTTTATCGTTGCCTGAAGAGAAAATCCTTTCCATAGGTTCCGTACCAAAACATTACTTATCCAAAGACCTTTGCTTGCAGTTTGAACGAATCTCCTTTACATATGATGGACAAAAACCTCCAGTTCTACATAATTTACATTTTGAATTAAAAACAGGTAGGCATATTGCGCTTGTTGGACCAAGTGGAGGTGGCAAATCAACGATTGTGAAACTACTTTGTGGCCTTTATGTTCCAAATACGGGCCATTACCAGGTCAAAGACGATCATTCCTATTCACAAGATTGGGATGCCGCTTTGTTACGATCTTTCATTGCTTATGTACCACAGGATGTCTTTCTTTTTTCTAAGTCAATTGCCGAAAATATTGCCTTCGGAAAAGAAGATGCAACCCTAGGTGAAATTGTAGAAGCTGCGAAATTGGCGAATGCACATAAATTTATTTCGGGGTTGTCTCAGGGCTATCAAACTGTGGTTGGTGAGGGAGGCTTCCAATTATCCGGTGGTCAAAAGCAACGGATAGCCATTGCACGCGCCTTTATTAAGAATGCACCTTTTATTGTCATGGACGAGCCTACTTCAGCTTTGGATGCTCAGTCAGAGCTTTTGTTCCAAGAAGGACTTAAAAAGCTTTTAGAAAAAAAGACGGTTGTGATGGTAGCACATCGCTTTTCTTCCATTCGACATTGTGATGAAATCTGGGTGTTGGATCGTGGAAATATTGTAGAACGGGGAACCCATCGCGAATTAATGGACGTAAATGGATTGTATCGGAAGCTCTATAATCCACAGATTGAGCATCACCATCTCATGCAACCTAGTTTTTCAGTGGAGTAAATGGGAGGAATACCATGGAATTACAAGGATTTCAAAAAGCCTATTCAGAATGGAAGGATATGCTAGTATTTCTAAAATCGCGACGTCGAGCCTATCTTTTCGCATTACTGGCCGACTGTACCATTATGGGAGCATTACCAGTAGCAATCAGTTTTGCGCTCAATGAATTAATTACAGCATCAGTCAATGGTAGTTTAGAGCAATTGATCCGGTCAGCTATCCTGATTAGTCTAACCTTTCTTTTATTTAGTGCAGTTGTTCCTATCATCCACTACAGTCTACAACGAATCATTAAGAAGACAATGGCTGATATAAGAGTAACACTGTACGAACATCTTACGAGGCTACCCGTTCCCTATTTTGAAGCTAATCACCCTGGGGAAATGGTATCTCGTATCATTAACGACGCACACAACATGGAAGAGGCATACGGAGAGAGTATGCGCAATATTTTACAAAATGCGATGACTTTGATTATGGTGACTACCACGATGTTGATCATGGATTGGCGATTTTCTTTAATCTTTATTGTGTTAGGTATTGGTATCACTTTTGTTAATGTGCGTTTTGTTCAGCCATTAAGGGAGACAAATGATCGGCTTCAGGCAAAATTAGGGGAAATAACTGCAAAAATTGCTGGATTCATAGAAGGATTGCCTATTATTAAAACATTCTCTGCTGGGAAAGTAGTTAGAGAGGATATAGCTGATACAAATAAGGAGTTAACCCAAACCGCAAATAGTCAAGGTTTTAAGACTGGATTATTAGATGCTATCAATTTTTTGTTTAGTTTTGTTATGTTTGGCGGTATGTTAGTAGTTGGGCTGTTTATATATTCTAAAAATGAACTAGGTGTTTTAGGGCAATTGGTGCAGTTACAGACGACTATGGTGTTTATTTTTTTGGAGTTTGGCAGAATTATTGCTTCCCTACAGCATTCCTTATCAGGCTCAGCTAGAGTCTACGGATTGTTGAACCAACCAGTTGAAGAAATCGATCTGGTCATTACTGATAAAACACCCCAGCAACAGTTAGATTATGTGAAAAATTCCTCATCTATAGAAGCATTTTCGCTACAGGATGTTGTTTTACAACGTGGTATGGACCAGATATTAAATCATGTCACTCTGTCAGTTAGAGTAGGTGAATTAGCTGCAGTTGTGGGAACAAGTGGTTCTGGGAAAAGTACGTTACTAAAAGCGCTATTAGGGTTTTATCCCCCTGCGAAAGGCGACATCTATTTCTTCGCTAAAAATGCAAAAACTCACACGCTTACGCAGGTGAGAGAATTGATAGCATATGTTCCACAGGATCCGCATTTATTTGAAGGAACGATCGAAGAGAATATTAGATTCGGGAGGCCGGATGCAGAGGAAGGGGAACTTATTGAAGCAGCAAAAGCTGCATTTGCTCACGAATTTATTCTGGAGCTACCTGATGGATACAAAACACGAATTGGAGAGGATAACGTACGTTTATCAGGAGGTCAACGCCAGAGAATCGCCATTGCGCGTGCTTTAGTATCGAAATCTCCGATTGTTTTGTTTGATGAGCCTACGTCTGCTCTGGATTCACATTCGGAAACGTGTGTTCGTGATGCGATTCGTTCATTGAAGGATCAACGCACCGTCATGATCGTAACACATCAAATGCAAACAGCAGAAATAGCGGATGTCATTTTTGTTATGGAGCAGGGGTCTATTGTGGATCATGGGTCACCAAATGAGATGAAAGCGAAAGAGGGACCATACTTACGTTTATTTGCAGGGGAAACAAGTTCTAACAAAGCAATCCCTATCCATTAGTATAGTACGATCATTAATAGGGCACCTTGTACTCTTCATTATGAAATTTACAGAAGTACATATTGACGTTCATAGAATTTACAAAAACTTCAATGGAAGAATAATACTGATATGGTATAATGAGTCGTAAATGTTCAATTTTCTTAAATAATATTTTTATGCAATATATGAATAAGGTTAAAGGTTTGCTGATGCAACAATATATTGTTCACTAAGGAAGGAGATCGAGTATGGTAGCATACAACCGTTTCAATTATCCTTGAGTAAAAGAGGTGATGGTACATATTTGGTAGATTTATAGATTCATGTACACAAAAATTTTTTCTCATATCCTATTGATTTATCTGCATAAATAACGCTCTTTCCATCCACAAGCAATTCCTACATCTCTAGACAGAAATCCCATAAATCATAGATTAACGCGCGTCATTTTTCCTAAACATACAGTCAAACTCTGCAACATGCTGGTAGCATCTACATAAGTAAGCAATCATAGTATTTTTTATCCCTAAAACTATAATTTCTAACAAGAGGTGCAGCAATATGAATAAGGACTTGATTCAATTATTTCCGTTGACTCAGCCTCAACAAAGGATTTGGTACTCTGAGTTACTTTATCCAAACACGGGTGTGTCGACGATTTCATTGACAATTAAAATGAAAGGCAATATTAATCTGAGTGCCTTGCAACAAGCTTTAAATATGATTATTTGCCGGCACGATGTCTTTCGGATTAAAATAACAGCCCAGAATGGGTATCCACAACAATATCTGGAGGAGTATAGCGACAAAACATTCGAATGTTTTGATTTTTCTGGAGTTGATAGGGAAGCTCAGGCACTAAAATGGTTGGATCAGCACAGTCGTACACCGTTTGAACTTTTACATTCAGATTTGTATCAATTTGTCATTTGCAAGATTAGCGACCAAGAATATTGGTACAATGTCAAAATTCATCATATTGTTTGCGATGGTATCTCTGCAAGAATGTTCATTAATCAAGCAAACGAATACTATTCCCAGATTGCTAGTGGCCAGCTTCCAGAAATAGCAGAGAATCATTCTTATTTCGACTTTATACAAACGGAGCAAGACTATGAGGAATCAGACCGCTATCAAAAGGATAAAACGTATTGGGTGGATAAATTTAGCACCTTACCTGAAGTGATAGGGTTTAAATCATATAATCCTTTTACCTTAAGCACAGCTGGAAAAAGAAAAAATATAATCTTAGAAGATAGCTTGTATCATAACCTGTACGAATTTTGTAAACAGACTAAGAATAGTATGCTTACAGTCTTTATGACTGCGTTGTACATCTATATGCATAAAAAGACAACACAGAACGATGTTTCAATTGGTACATTCTATGCGAACAGAACTACCAAA
The DNA here is from genome assembly GCF_002706795.1 of Brevibacillus laterosporus DSM 25. Taxonomy (NCBI): domain Bacteria; kingdom Bacillati; phylum Bacillota; class Bacilli; order Caryophanales; family Paenibacillaceae; genus Brevibacillus; species Brevibacillus laterosporus. The sequence continues at coordinate 4,989,306 of NZ_CP017705.1, read as the reverse complement.
AAGGAAAAAGAAATGTTAGGAATGTTTGTTAGTACAGTGCCAACACGAGTATACGTAGATCCTGACATGGACTTATCTTCCCTTTTACAAGTTGTATCAAAAGAGCAGGTTTCGATCCTACGCCATCAAAGATTCCCATACAATCGAATGATGGAAGACTTGCGACAAACACATCAGCATAAGGACCTGCAACGTCTTTTTGGTGCTTCCGTACAGTACCGCGCCATGAATTATTCGCAGTATGAAAATGTTGGAATTGAGGTTGACGAGAATTTTTGTGGAGACGTCATAAATGACTTTGAAATGAATGTTATTGAATTAGACGATCATAAGATTCTGTTTCAACTAAATTATCGAGCAGAGTTGTTTACAGAAGAGGAGATGGAACAACTAGTTCAACAGTTCTTTATCATTATTGAAACAATCATTCATCATCCTACTTCAAAAATTGCGGACATCTCGTTGCTTCGAGAAGAAGAGAAGAATTATATTTTATCAGTATGTAATAACACTCAAGCGGACTATCCACGTGAAAAACTGATTCATCAACTGTTTGAGGAACAAGCAGCACGTACACCAGAGCAAGTGGCTGTCATTTGGGAAGGGGAACAACTCACTTATCAGGAATTAAATGAAACCTCCAATCAACTAGCGTATTTTTTAAGAGAGAAAGGGGTTACTGCTGATAGTGTTGTTTCCATTATGGCAGAGCATTCCTTGGAATTGGTTGTAGGGATTCTCGCCATTTTAAAAGCCGGAGCTACCTATTTACCAATTGATCCTGATTATCCAGAAGATCGAATTCAGTATTTACTAGAGGATAGTCAAACAACTATTTTGCTAACGCAGCAAAAATTTTCTACTAAATGTACTTTTAACAAAGAGATTTTTTACTTAGACAATCAAGAGCTATATCAGGGAAGTACTGCCAATCTTGAACATATAAACGACATGTATGATCTAGCTTATATCATTTATACCTCAGGTTCCACTGGAAATCCGAAGGGAGCTATGATCACTCATCAGGGGCTTGTCAATTATATTTGGTGGGCTAGAAAAGTGTATGTACAAAATGAGACTGTTCATTTCCCACTTTATTCGTCCATTTCGTTTGATTTGACCGTCACGTCTATATTTACCCCTCTTGTTTCTGGGAATACGATCTACATTTATAGTGGGGAAGACAAGGTACAGGTTATTCAAGACATTCTTACAGATAATAAAGTTGGAATCATAAAACTAACCCCTACACATCTAAAACTAATCGAAGAATTCGATGGTACGAACAGTAATGTTAGAAGATTTATTGTTGGTGGCGAAAGCTTACATACGCAGCTCGCTAGCAAAATAGATCGTAATTTCGGTGGGAATGTCCAAATTATGAATGAATATGGACCTACGGAAACAGTAGTAGGCTGCATGCTCTATGTATTTGATCCGAATAATACTTCACAAAACTCTGTACCAATTGGTGTACCCGCCGACAATGTAAGGATCTATCTATTAGATACAGCTTTGCAGCCAGTGCCAATTGGCTTCATTGGAGAGATGTACATTGCTGGGGATGGGGTGGCCAGAGGCTATTTACATCGACCTGAGCTAACCGCGGAAAAATTTATAGAAAACCCCTTTAGACCTGGGGAAAGAATGTATCGAACAGGTGATCTTGCGAGATGGTTGCCAGATGGAAATATGGAATATGTGGGTCGAATTGATCACCAAGTAAAAATCCGTGGCTACCGTATTGAGCTTGGCGAAGTCGAAATACAGTTATTGAAAATGGAAGCAATAGAAGAAGCAGTGGTAGTCGCTAGAGAAGATGCACACGGTCAGAAGCAATTGTGCGCGTATTTCGTAGCAAACAAGCAATTGACTGTAAGCGAGCTAAGAGCCGAACTTTCACAAGAGCTACCTACGTATATGGTTCCATCCTATTTTGTACAATTGGATAAAATGCCACTGTCTCCAAATGGCAAGATTGATCGTAAAATGCTACCAGCACCAGAGGAGAGTATCCAAACGGGTGTAGAATATGTAGCACCTCGCACTGCTATGGAACAGACATTGGTATCTATTTGGCAGGCTGTATTAGGAGCTAAGAAAATTAGTGTATTAGATAATTTCTTTGATCTGGGAGGAGACTCCATTAAGTCTATCCAGATCTCTTCAAGGATGCTTCAGGCAGGCTTTAAGCTGGAAATGAAGGATTTGTTCAGCTATCCAACCATTGCACAATTGGGTCGACATATTCAGCTTATTACGAAAATTGCTGACCAGGGTGAGGTAGTGGGGGCTACCTTACTGACCCCGATTCAGCATTGGTTCTTTGAACAAAAACTAGTTGAACAACATCATTATAACCAAGCTTTCATGCTTTTCATGAATAAAGGTTTTGATGAAACAGTACTTCGCTCAGTCATACAAAAGATTGCCATTCATCATGATGCATTACGAATGGTAGTTCGTGAAACAGGTAATGGATATGAGACTTGGCATCGAGGAGTAGGAGAGGGTGAGCTTTATAGTCTTGAAGTAATAGATTTGAGAGATGAAACAGACTGCACCCAAACGATAGAGACAAAAGTAAATGAAATTCAAAGTAGCATTTCTCTGACAGAAGGTCCATTTCTCAAATTGGGACTGTTCCAATGTCAAGAAGGGGATCACCTACTGATTGTCATTCACCATTTGGCGGTAGATGGAGTTTCGTGGCGAATTTTATTCGAAGATATCGCGAGTGGCTATGAACAAGCCCTAAAAGGTGAAGCAATTAGTCTCCCACAGAAAACGGATTCCTTCCAAACGTGGGCCGAGCAACTATCTCTTTATGCAGACAGCGAGGAATTACAAAACGAAGTATCATACTGGCAACAGATTGAACAAATAGATAAGACAGATTTGCCAAAGGATTTTATCCAAGAACAGTCAGTTGTTGGAGAAAGTCAAATCGTAGCAGTACAGTGGACGGAGCAGGAAACAGAGCAGTTGCTAAAACAAGCAAACCGAGCCTACAACACAGAGGTTAACGATTTATTGCTTACAGCTTTGGGAATGGCTATACACGATTGGACTGGTACAGAGAAAGTGCTGGTGAATGTAGAGGGACACGGTCGTGAATCCATTATTCAAGATATTGACGTTACCCGTACAGTAGGTTGGTTTACAAGCATGTATCCTGTTGTTCTTCAGATAGGAATAGATCAAGATGTCTCTCAACGGATTAAACTAGTCAAAGAAATGATGCGTCAAATTCCACATAAGGGGATTGGTTATGGTATTTTACGCTACTTAACCGACTCTGAAGATAGAGACATAGGCAGAGCAGAGCCTGAGATCAGTTTTAACTATTTAGGTCAATTTGATCAGGATTTACAGCATAATGCTCTGCAACTGTCGAATCATTCAAGTGGAGCATTTGTAAGTGGACAGGCAGCGAGGAAATATACACTTGACTTAAATGCAATGGTCACTGGTGGATCGTTAAAACTTACAATTAGTTACAGCGCCACTGAATATCGCAAAGAAACAATGGAGCGATTAGGGGAACTATTACGTGTAAGCCTACATCAGGTGATTGCACACTGCGTAGCGAAAGAACAGGTAGAATTAACGCCAAGCGATCTGTTGTTAAAAGGACTGACTGTTGAGGAATTTGACCGGTTTGTTGCACAAACGAAGCATATTGGCGAGATTGAGAATATTTACTCCTTGACACCGATGCAGAAAGGTATGCTGTTCCACAACCTGATGGATTCACAGTCAGGGGCGTATTTTGAACAATTAACGTTTGAAATACAGGGAAGCTTTGATGTCATTACTTTTGGTAAAAGTCTGGATTCCCTCACACAAAGACATGCAACATTGAGAACCAACTTCTATAGTGGATGGAAAGACGATCCTGTTCAGGTCGTTTATCGACAAAAGAGCAGTGAGCTATACTATGAAGATTTGCGCGAATTGGACGAGGTAGATCGTGAGTTGTACCTGACTACCTTTACCAGCAAGGACAAAGCAAGAGGATTTGACTTGGCTGAAGATTCTCTGATGCGTGTTTCGATTTTACGTACAACAGCAGAAACCTATCATTTCATTTGGAGCTTCCATCATATTGTGATGGATGGCTGGTGCTTGCCAATAATGACTAAAGAAGTGTTTGAGGGCTACTCTGCTATTCTGCAAAAAAGACAACCTGAGTTGGAGGACGTAACGCCATATAGCCAGTACATCGATTGGTTAGAGCGTCAAAATCAAGAGGATACAATCAAATATTGGAGCAATTTTTTGGTAGACTACGAGAGTCAAGCTCTCTTGCCAAAAGAGAAGCCCCAGAACAGAGAGGGCTACTCTGCTAAGAAGTTGACTAAGGTGCTTACTAAGACACTGGTTGCCCAAATGAATCAAGTCGCGAAGCAACATCAGGTGACAATTAATACGTTCATGCAGACTGCATGGGGCATTTTATTACAGAAATATAATGGTAATCAGGATGTTGTTTTTGGTAGTGTTGTTTCGGGAAGAAGCGCCGATATTCCAGGTATTGAAGGGATAATTGGCCTATTCATTAATACCATTCCGGTACGGATTCGTTGTGAAGGGGAAGAAACGTTAGGCGAAGTATTGCGAAAAGTGCAGGAGCAGGCTTTGGAATCGCATGCTCACGATACACATCCTCTCTATGACATTCAAGGTCTGACTACACAAAAACAGGATTTAATTAACCACATCATGGTGTTTGAGAATTATCCTGTGGAGCATGAGATGGGACAATTGGGAATTGGTAAACAAGCCAACTTCACGATTGTAGATGTAAAAGTAACAGAACAAACAAACTATGATTTCAATATAGCTGTAGTACCGGGCGAAGAGATGAAGCTTTTACTAGATTATAATGCGCATGTATATGATGAAGCAGGCATTGAGCGAATCGTGATGCACTTTGTTCATATGCTGGAGCAGATTATTGAAAATCCACATGCCCGCGTAAATGAATTAGAAGTTGTGACACCTATTGAGAAAGCGCAGCTTCTCGATGTGTTCAATGATACTCAGGCGACCTATCCGAGCGAGAAGACAGTGTACCAGTTGTTTGAAGAGCATGTAGAGAGAACCCCAGATCAAGTGGCGGTCGTTTATGAAGAAAAACAATTGACTTATCGTGAATTAAACGCGAAAGCCAATCAACTAGCACGAACCCTGCGGGCAGAGGGAGTTCAGGCAAACGATTTAGTCGGAATCATGGTAGAACGTTCTTTAGAAATGATAATAGGTATCTTTGGGATATTAAAAGCTGGAGGAGCCTACGTGCCTATTGATCCAGATTATCCAGAAGAGCGTATTCGTTATATGCTGGAGGATTCCGGAGCAAAGCTGTTGCTCATCCAAAGTCATTTGCAGGAGCATATCGCATTCGATGGAACACTCCTAATGCTCGATGATGAGATAGTGTACAGCGCTGACGATACCAATGTTGAACCAATCACTGGACCTAATGATTTGGCTTATGTCATATACACATCTGGAACAACGGGCAAACCAAAAGGTGTCATGGTGGAACATCATGGGCTGTGCAATCTACAAACGTATTTTGAATACAATTTGGGACTGAGCGCCGGTGATCGAACCGTGCAATTTGCCAGCATGTCATTTGATGCAGCGTGCGCAGAATTTTTTAAAGCATTTATTTGTGGCGGAACACTCTATATACCTTCTACTTCCGTCATTATGAATTATCGTTTGTTTGAAGACTATATAACTACCAATCAAATTACTGTCGCGGCCTTGCCTCCTACTTATGCAATTTATCTGGAGCCAAGCAATATGCCTAGTTTAAAAACGTTGATCACTGCTGGGTCCGCTTCCTCTATTGAGTTAGTGCAGAAATGGAAAGATCATGTGTCGTATTTTAATGCCTATGGTCCGACTGAAGATACGATTTGCTCCTCCGTATGGTCTTATGACCGAGAGTCTATGTCTGAAAAAGTTGTACCTATCGGTCGACCTCTTAAGAACCATCGGATCTATATTGTTGATGCAGACGGTCATTTACTACCTATCGGTGTTCCAGGCGAGCTATGCATCGCTGGAGTAGGGCTAGCACGAGGTTATCTGAATCGACCAGAGCTTACAGAAGAAAAATTTGTTAATAGCCGTTTTAGAGAAGGCGAGCGAATGTACAGAACGGGCGATCTGGCTAGATGGATGTCAGATGGTACCATTGAATATTTGGGTCGAATTGATCATCAGGTAAAAATCCGTGGGTACCGTATTGAGCTTGGTGAGGTTGAAGCGCAGCTGTTGAAGATAGATTCGGTTCAAGAAGCGATTGTCATAGCCAGGGAAGACGAGGCAGGACAAAAGCATTTAAGCGCCTATTTTGTTGCTGAAACCCAGCTGAGTATGGCTGAACTCAGAAGCGAATTATCTCATGAATTACCTACTTACATGATACCGACCTACTTTGTGCAATTGGAGCAAATGCCACTTACTTCAAATGGAAAAATTGATCGCAAAGAGCTACCTGCACCTGAAGAAAACATGCACACCGGGGTGGAATATATTGCTCCTCGGACAGAAATGGAGCAACTGTTGGTATCCATTTGGAAAACGGTTTTAGGAAGTCAGCAAATAGGTATCATGAATAATTTCTTTGATCTGGGAGGCGACTCAATAAAAGCAATCCAAGTCTCTTCTAGATTACTTCAATCAGGATACAAGTTGGAAATGAAGGATTTGTTTACATATCCAACTGTAGAAAAGCTAAGCCCACAGCTTCAACTGATTAGCAAAATAGCAGATCAAGGGGAAGTAAAGGGTCAAATAGATCTTACACCAATACAGCGGTGGTTCTTTGAACAGATGCCGGTTGAATCGCATCATTTCAATCAAGCATACATGTTATATCGGAAGCAAGGGTTTAAAGAGTCTGCACTTCGTGAGGTAATGCAAAAGCTTGCATCTCATCATGACGCTTTGCGAATGGTATTTAATCAGACTGAGAGTGGGTATGAGGCGCGAAATCGCGGCGTAGATGAAGGGGATTTATATACTTTAGAAGTGTTTGATTTCAAAGAGAAAGCAGATTGCTCTAAGCTGATTGAAAAGAAAGCAAACGAAATTCAAAGTAGCATCAACATAAATGAAGGGCCGCTCCTGAAACTTGGTTTGTTCCATTGCTCAGACGGAGACCATTTATTGATTGTTATTCATCACTTAGTAGTAGACGGAATTTCATGGCGAATTTTATTCGAAGATCTTGCTACAGGTTATGAACAAATAATGAATGGAGTAGCCATCCAATTACCACAAAAAACGGATTCATTCCAAACATGGGCCGAACAATTATCTTTCTATGCAAATAGTGAAGCTATGGAGAGGGAACAAAAGTATTGGCAACAAATTGAGCAAATAGAGATGCCACTACTTCCAAAGGATAGTCCACAGGCGAAGAAGCTGGTGCGAGATAGTGAAATTGTTACTGTTCAATGGACTGAGCAGGAAACGGAACAATTGCTAAAACAAGCGAATCGTGCGTACGGAACAGAAGTAAATGATCTGTTACTAACTGCACTTGGGATGACAATCCATGCATGGACGGGAATGGAGCAGGTCTTCGTTAATCTTGAAGGACATGGTAGAGAAGCTATCATTGAGGATATTGATATCACTCGTACAGTAGGGTGGTTTACAAGTCAGTACCCAGTAGTTGTAGAGATACAAGCGGATAAGAACCTATCTCAAAAAATCAAGACAATTAAGGAAGGGCTACGCCAGATTCCTAACAAAGGGATTGGGTATGGCATCTTGAGATACTTATCTACACTGCAAGATAATCTTATATTCAAACTAGAACCTGAAATTAGCTTTAATTACTTAGGTCAGTTTGATCAGGACTACCAAAACAATGAGATGCAATTATCATCGTATTCAGTTGGAGACGTAGTAAGTGAGCAGTTAGAAATGAAAACCGCTTTGAATATAAACGGTATGATTTCTAATGGGCGCTTGGAGATGTCAATCAGATACAGTAGCAAAGAATACAAGAAAGAAACAATGGAAGAAGTAGCTATGCTGCTACAAGCATCGTTACAGAATGTGATTACACACTGCGTGACGAGAAAACGCACAGAACTTACTCCGAGTGATGTGTTGTTAGCTGATCTGAGCATTGAGGAACTTGATCAGATAGTGGAACAAACACAGGAAACAGGCGAAGTGGAGAACGTATATGAATTAACTCCGATGCAGAAAGGTATGTATTTCCACAGCCTGATGAATCCACATTCAGGTGCTTATTTTGAACAAACAACCTTTGATATGACGGGAAGCTTTGATATCAATGCGTTTGCTAAAAGTTTAGATGCATGGGTACAAAGACACGAGGCATTACGAACAAATTTTTACAATGGCTTAAAAGACCAGCCAGTTCAAGTGGTGTACCGATATAAAAAAGGTGAACTTTACTACGAAGATTTACGTGAAATGGATACAGCTACACGTCAATCCTATGTCGCTACTTATACGAGTGAAGACAAAGCAAAAGGATTTGATTTAGCCAAAGATTCATTGATTCGCGTATCAATTCTTCGCACAGAGGAAGAAACGTACCACTTTATTTGGAGCTTCCATCATATGGTGATGGACGGTTGGTGCGTGTCTATCATGGTCAAAGAAGTCTTTGGTGGCTACATTGCAATTCGGGAAAATAGACAACCTGAGTATGCTGCTCTAACTCCGTATAGCCACTATATTGAATGGCTAGGACGTCAAGATCGGGAGAGTGCAGCTAGTTACTGGAGCGAGTATTTAGCCGGGTATGAACAGCAAACGTTGTTGATCAATGATAATAAGCAGGGTAAGGAAGACAATGCTGATGGTTATGCAGCAACCAAATTAAACTACACGTTTAGTAAAGAACTTACCAAGAGATTGGATCAAACAGCTAAGCAGAATCAAGTAACAATTAATACATTGATGCAGACGGCATGGGGAATTATGCTCCAGAAATATAATAATCACCATGATGCTGTGTTTGGTAGTGTCGTTTCTGGAAGACCAGCTGACATACCTGGTGTTGAAAATATCCTTGGTCTGTTTATCAATACAATCCCGGTCCGTATCCGTTGTGAAGCAGACGAAACGGCTGTACAGGTAATGAGAAGGATTCAGGAACAAGCATTGGCATCTAATGCGTTTGATACCTATCCGCTCTACGATATTCAGGCGCTTACAGAACAAAAACAGGATTTAATCAATCACATTATGGTGTTTGAGAATTATCCAATGGAACAGCAGATTGAGGAATTGGGAAGCACTGGACAGTCAAAATTTGCAATTGGCAATATCGATACAGTAGAACAAACGAACTATGACCTTAACCTGATCATCATGCCTGGCGAAGAATTGGGAATTTGCTACGGCTATAACACCTTAGTATATGATGAAACGAGCATTGAACAAATACAGGGTCATTTTGTTCACATTGTCGAACAAATCGCTTCCAACCCGCAACTACATGTAAGTGAATTAGAATTGGTTACTGCAACTGAAAAAGAACAAATTTTATCTGTATTTAATGATACAAAAGAGATTTATCCGCAGGACATAATGCTTCATCAATTGTTTGAATGCCAGGTGGAACGTACACCAGACCAGATGGCGATTGTTTGCGAAGAAGAAAAGCTTACCTATCGTGAATTAAATGAACGGGCTAATCAATTAGCGAGAACATTGCGAAAGCAAGGTATAAAATCCGATCAATTAATAGGAATCATGGCTGAGCGGTCGCTAGAAATGATCGTTGGGATGTTAGGGATTTTAAAAGCTGGCGGGGCTTATGTGCCGATCGATCCTGAGTATCCTGAGGAACGCATCAGCTTCATGCTTGAGGATGCGCAAGCTGCATTGCTCCTGACACAACGTCATCTACAGGATCGAGTATCGTTTACAGGTACAATTCTATTGTTAGATGAGGAAACATCTTACCAGACAGAAGCTTCGAATCTGGAACCGATACATGGACCACAAGATTTGGCTTATGTCATCTATACTTCGGGGACAACAGGTAAACCTAAGGGTGTTATGGTAGAGCATGCAAGCATTGTAAACACGATTCTTTGGAAGGCTGACTCTTATCAGTTTTCAACGGAAGATCGCGTGCTGATGGTAACTCCATTTGTATTCGATCCATTCCTTACACATTTATTCGGACCTTTGGTATCGGGATCAACCGTATATGTACTGCGTGACGAAGAAAGTAAGGATCCTGAAGCGATCAAAACAGCAATTACTCAGCATCAAATGACACACTTCCAAAGCTCACCTAGCTTTTTATGGGCGATTGTCGAGACAATGAAACCACAAGATTTACAGTCAGTAAAAAATATCGCAGTTGGTGGAGAGAAGATCGTTGCTTCACTTGTTAAAAAAGTGGCGGAATTGAATCCGAACATTGAAATTTGCAACGAATATGGTCCTACAGAAAGTAGTGTAGTTACTACATCACTATCAATTACGAAACCAGAACAGGAACTGTCAATTGGAAGACCAATTGCAAACAAACGTGTTTATATTGTAGATCAACACAATCAGCTTCAACCAGTTGGCGTAGCCGGTGAGTTATGCATAGCTGGTGCAGGATTAGCTAGAGGTTATCTACATCTTCCAGAGCTTTCAAGAGAGAAATTCGTGGAGAATCCATTTGCACAAGAAGAGAAAATGTATAAGACTGGGGATTTGGCGAGATGGCTACCAGATGGAACCATTGAATATTTGGGACGTATCGACCATCAGGTAAAAATTCGTGGGTATCGTATCGAGCTTGGCGAGGTGGAAGCACATCTGTTACGAATCGATTCTGTGCAAGAGGCGATTGTGATTGCACGGGAGGAGCAAGAGGGGCAGAAGCATCTATGCGCGTATTTCGTAGCAGATAAGCAGTTAACTGTAGGTGAGATTCGAAGCGTAATGTCTCAAGAATTACCTAGCTTTATGATTCCAGCTTTCTTTATGCAAATAGAACAGATGCCTCTAACTACAAATGGAAAGATTGATCGTAAAGCATTGCCTGCACCAGAGGGTGGCGTGCAAACAGGAGTAGAGTATGTAGAGCCACGTACACCGGTTGAGCAAACACTGGTTTCGATTTGGCAGGCTGTATTGGGAAGTCAACAGATTGGTATTTTAGAGAATTTCCTAGATCTTGGGGGAGACTCTATCAAAGCCATTCAGGTTTCTTCCAGATTACTTCAAGCAGGATATAAGCTTGAGATAAAAGATTTGTTTAAATATCCAACAGTGGCTCAATTAAGCCCACATCTTCAATTGGTTAGCAAGATTGCAGACCAAAGGGAAGTGGTTGGTGCGACAAAACTAACACCAATTCATCACTGGCTTTTTGAACAAAAATCAGCTGAACCACACCATTTTAACCAAGCAGTCACCTTGTATCAGAAGCAAGGATTCGATGAAGTGGTACTGCGTCAAGTAATACAAAAGATTGTGGAACATCATGATGTTCTACGGATGGTTTTCCGAGAAACCGGCGATGGATATGAGGCTTGGAATCGCGGGGTGGATGAAGGGGAGCTATATAATCTTGAGATAATTGACCTGAGAAACGTGATTGAACTAGCACAGGTAATTGAGGCGAAAGCAAACGAGATTCAAAGTAGTATTAACATAACAGAAGGCCCATTAATGAAGCTCGGACTATTTAAATGTTCCGATGGCGATCATTTGCTGATAGTGATTCACCACTTAGCAGTAGATGGTGTCTCTTGGCGAATTCTGTTTGAGGACATTGCGGCAGGTTACGAACAAGCGTTGAATGGACAAGAAATTCGTCTACCTCAAAAAACCGATTCATTCCAAACTTGGGCTGAGCAGTTGTCTCACTATGCCAACGGTCAGACGATGGATGCTGAACGAGCATATTGGAATCAAATCGAACAGATAAAGATGATTCCGTTGCCTAAAGATCAGATCCAGAAGGAGTCATTAGTACGAGATGGGGAAATCGTTACTATACGTTGGACAGAGCAAGAAACAGAGCAACTCTTAAAACAGGCAAATCGCGCCTACAATACAGAAGTTAACGATCTGTTACTAACAGCGCTTGGAATGGCTATTCATGCGTGGACAGGAACGGAACAAGTAGTAGTCAATTTAGAAGGTCATGGTCGGGAATCTATCCTTCCAGATGTTGATATTTCACGTACAGTGGGCTGGTTCACTAGCCAGTTCCCAGTTGTTATGGAGACTGGCACGAACAAGAATATCGCTCAGCAGATTAAAACTGTTAAAGAGGGACTTCGTCAAATCCCGCAAAAGGGTATCGGCTACGGTATTCTCAGATACCTTTCTGAGCCCAAAGATGGTATTACATTTAAGGCTGAACCTGAGATCACTTTTAACTATCTAGGACAATTCGATCAGGATTTGCAGCGCAATGATATGCAATTTTCACCTTATTCAAGTGGAGCAGCTGTTAGCCAAGATAAGGAACGTAGATATACTCTGGATATGAATGGTCTGATTTCAGGAGGAGTATTGGAACTTACGATTGGCTATAACGGTAAGGAATATCAGCAGGAAACGATTAAGCATGTTGCTGATTTGTTACGTTCCAGCTTGCAAGAGGTAATTAGACACTGCGTAGCTAAGGAACGTACAGAATTGACACCAAGTGATATCTTGTTAAAAGGTCTGACTGTTGAAGAACTGGAACGTTTAGTGGAGGATACTCAGCAAATAGGTGAGATTGAGAACGTCTACCCGTTGACCCCGATGCAAAAGGGGATGTATTTCCACAGCTTGATGAATCCATCGTCCGGAGCTTATTTTGAACAAACAACCTTTGATTTGATAGGAAGCTTCGATGTCGTTGCTTTTGGAAAGAGTTTAGATCTCTTGACACAAAGGCATGTTGCATTGAGAACAAATTTCTACGATGGCTGGAAAGACTTACCGGTGCAAGTAGCTTATCGAAACAAACGCAGTGAACTTTATTATGAGGACCTGCGCCAAATGGATAAGGAAAAACGTGATGCTTATCTCACTGCCTTCGCGGTTGAAGATAAAGCAAAAGGGTTTGATTTGGCCCAAGATTCACTCATTCGTATATCCATTTTACGTACAGGGGAAGAAGCATATCACTTGATCTGGAGCTTCCATCATATCGTGATGGATGGCTGGTGCTTATCTCTCATGACAAAAGAAGTGTTTGGTAGCTACTTTGCCATTCGAGGAAATAGGCAGCCTGAGCTTGGAGATGTAACACCATATAGTAACTATATCGAGTGGCTGGCACAGCAGGACGATGCTGAGGCATCCGATTACTGGAGTAACTATTTAACCGGTTATGATCAACAAACCTTGTTACCAAAAGGGAAGACGCTACACAAGTCTGAGGGTTATGTTGCTTCGAAGCTTACTCGTCAGCTTGGCAAAGAGCTAACCGAGCGTTTACATCAGGTAGCAAAACAAGCACAGGTGACAATTAATACGTTGGTACAATCAGCGTGGGGAGTTACCTTGCAAAAATATAATGATAGCCAAGATGTTGTTTTCGGAAGCGTCGTTTCTGGAAGGCCAACCGAAATTCCTGGAATTGAAAATATTATTGGTTTATTTATCAACACAGTTCCAGTCCGTATTCGTTGCGCAAAAGAGGAATCTTTTGCAGATGTAATGATACGTGGACAGGAGCAGGCTCTTGCGTCTCAAGCATTTGATACTTATCCGCTATACGATATCCAACGACTAACTGCACAAAAACAAGATTTGATTAACCATATTGTCGTGTTTGAAAATTATCCAATGGGGGAACAAATTGAGCAGTTGGGTGATGGCGATGGTGAAAGCTTTGAGATTGCAAATATCGAAATTATGGAACAAACCAACTATGATTTCAACCTATCTATCATTCCAGGAGAAAATTTAGATGTTTGCTCAGAGTACAATGAAGTTGTCTATGATCAGGATAGCATTCAACAGATTTTAGGCCATTTTGTACACATTCTGGAGCAAATCGCGGACAATCCACAGATTCTTGTAAACGATCTGGAACTAATAACAGAAAGAGAAAAGACAGAAATCCTTGAAGTATTTAATGATACTGACATGCCTTATCCACGAACATTGACAATTCAACAGCTATTTGAGGCACAGGTAGAAAGTGCCCCAGATCAGGTAGCGGTTGTTTATGAAGGAAGTCAGCTAACATACCGTGAGTTAAATGAAAAAGCAAATCAGCTGGCTCGCACATTGAGAACTGCTGGAGTACATGCTGATCAATTGATAGGGATCATGGTTGAGCGCTCAGTAGAAATGATAGTCGGTATTCTAGGGATTTTAAAAGCCGGGGCCGCCTATGTACCGATTGACCCTGAGTATCCAGAGGAACGCATTAGCTATATGCTGGAGGATGCAGGAGCCAAACTGCTCGTGACCCAAACTCATTTACAGGAGCGTGTAGCTTTTACAGGAAGAATCGTAATGCTTGATGATACAGCAGCATATAGCAACGATGATTCCAATCTGGAACCAATCCAAGCTCCAAATCATTTAGCGTATGTGATTTATACATCAGGAACAACAGGTAAACCAAAAGGTGTCATGATTGAGCATCAACAGCTGACAGCAATGGCTCATGCATGGAAAGTAGCCTATGGGTTAGATGAAGAGCGGCCAAAAGTATTGCAGTGGGCAAGCTTCTCCTTCGATGTATTTACGGGAGATTATGTCCGTTCACTATTACATGGCGGAACCTTGATTATATGCCCAAGTCATTCAAGACTAGAACCTGCAAGTATTTATGAGCTAATCAGAGAACATAAGGTTTCTATCTTTGAATCGACACCAGCAATTTCTATACCACTCATGGATTATGTTTATGACAACCAATTGGATGTTCTTTCATTGAAAACGCTAATTATTGGTTCCGATCAATGTCCACCAGATGCGTTTGCGAACCTGATAACTAGATTTGGCTCACACATGCGTATTCTTAACAGCTATGGGGTAACAGAAGCGTGCATTGATTCTAGTTTCTTTGAGCAGACGGACTCTCTTCTCGTTATGAATATACCGATTGGTAAGCCGTTACCTAACGTAAAAATGTATGTTTTACATGAAAACAATGTGATGCAGCCAATTGGGGTACCAGGAGAATTATATATAGCTGGAAGCGGTGTGGGACGAGGATATTTGAACCGTCCAGAGTTAACAGCAGAGAAATTTGTAGAGAATCCGTTTGTTTCAGGAGAACGGATGTATCGAACAGGTGACTTGGTAAGATGGCTACCGAATGGCAATATTGAATACTTGGGTCGAATCGATCATCAAGTAAAAATTCGCGGGAACCGAATTGAGTTAGGAGAAGTAGAAACACAGCTCTTAAAAATTGCGAAGATAAAAGAAAATGTAGTCGTTGCCCAAGAAGATCAAGCCGGAAGAAAGTATTTGTGCGCTTACTTTGTAGCAGAACAAAAGCTATCTTCGAGTGAGCTAAGAGGGGCATTGTCGCAGGTGCTACCGAGTTTCATGGTTCCTTCGTATTTCATGCAAATGGAGCAATTACCGCTTACACCGAATGGGAAAATCGACCGTAAAGCGTTGCCTATCCCAGAAGGAAATGTAGAGAACGAAATCGAATACGTGGGACCTCGCACAGCGGTAGAGCGAATACTCGTTTCCATTTGGGAAGCTGTTTTGGGTACAAAAGCAATCGGGATCATGGATAATTTCTTTGATCTTGGCGGTGACTCGATCAAATCTATTCAGGTTTCTTCACGCTTATTACAGGCAGGTTTTAAGCTGGAGATGAAAGATTTGTTCCGCTATCCGACTATAGCCGAGTTAAGCAAGCATATTCATTCGGTTACAAGAATAGCTGATCAAGGAGAGGTATTAGGGGAATCGTTGTTGACACCGATTCAACGTTGGTTCTTTGAGCAATCCTATGCAGATCCTGATCACTATAACCAAGCAATGATGTTATACCGGACAGAAGGCTTTAATGAAACAGCTCTTCATAAGGTAATGGACAAAATTACGGAACACCATGATGCGCTACGGATGGTAATTCGCGCTTCTGAAGGTGAGTATAAGGCATGGTACCGTGGAGTAGGTGAAGGAGAATCCTATAGCCTAGAAGTTTTTGATTTCAAAGGCATCGCCAACTGCGCTCAGGCGATCGAAGAGAAAGCAAATCAGTTGCAGGCGAGTATCAACTTGAGTGAAGGACCACTTCTAAGGCTCGGTCTATTCCGATGCGAGGACGGAGATCATCTGCTTATCGTGATCCATCATTTAGTTGTAGATGGGGTTTCGTGGAGAATTTTGTTTGAGGATATTGCAAGTGGTTATGAACAAGCAGTTAAGGGAGAGGTCGTTCGCTTCCCGTATAAAACAGATTCGTTCCGTACATGGGCAGAGCAGTTATCCCAATACGCAAACAGTGAAAAAATCGAGCTGGAACGAGAATATTGGCAGCAGATTGACCAAACAAAAGCCACTCCATTACCGAAAGATAACAGACAGGTAACTTCGTTGATGAAGGACGTTGAATCTGTCACTGTTCATTGGACAGCTCAGGAAACCGAGCAACTGTTAAAACAAGCAAACCGGGCATATAACACAGAAGTAAATGACTTATTGCTGGCAGCCTTAAGCTTAGCGCTTCATTCTTGGACAGGAATGGAACGAGTGCTGGTTAACATGGAGGGACATGGCAGAGAGGCTATTCTTTCGGATGTCGATATCACACGAACAGTAGGATGGTTTACGAGTCAGTATCCTGTCCTTCTACAGATGAACGCTGGCAAACAGCTGACTACATTAATTAAAACTGTTAAAGAAGGTCTCCGCCAAATCCCGCAAAAGGGAATAGGCTACGGAATCCTAAGGTATTTGTCTGACGGCCATCAGGAGCATACATTCACAGCTGAACCTGAAATTAGTTTTAATTATCTCGGTCAGTTTGATCAAGACTTACAAAACAACGCTATTGAGCTATCTCCTTACTCAAAAGGCTCAGACATGAGTGCAAATGCGACCATGCAATATGCCATGGATATGAATGGCATGATTTCTAATGGTGCCTTGTCAATGACAATCCATTACAGTGGCAAAGAGTATCATCGCGAAACGATGGAGCAGTTCAGTAAGCTTTTACAAGAAAGCTTACGTGAAGTAATTGAACACTGCGTATCGAAAGAACGTACAGAACTGACGCCAAGTGATGTTTTACTACGAGGTCTAACAGTAGAAGAGCTTGAACAGATTGAAGTTCAAACCAGACACATTGGTCAAATAGAAAACATATATGCAATGACGCCAATGCAGAAGGGGATGTGGTTCCATAGTCTCATGGATCCACAATCAGGAGCTTATTTTGAACAAACGACGTTTGATGTGCTTGGACGCTTTGATGCTACTGTTTTTGGACAGAGCTTACAAATGCTGTTCCAACGCCACGAGATTTTTAGAACAAACTTCTACAATGGCTGGAAGGACCAACCGGTTCAAGTTGTGTACCAAAATAGAACCCATGCGCTTCATTATGAAGACTTGCTGGGAATGGATGAAGTTGAACGCGAATTGTACATGCAAGACTTTATCCAAAAGGACAGAGAAACTGGATTTGACCTTAGTCAGGATACGTTGTTGCGGTTGTCCATTTTACGAACAGGTACAGAAGAATACAGAGTCATCTGGAGTTCCCATCATATTCTAATGGATGGCTGGTGCTTATCTCTGGTTGCTCAAGAGGTGTTTGAAAGCTACTTTGCCATTTTGCAAAATAGAGAACCGAAATTGGCAGAGGTACCTCCTTATAGTGCTTATATCGAATGGTTACAACGCCAAGACACGCAGGAAGCATCTACCTATTGGAGCAGTTATTTGGCTGGGTATGACCAACAAACGACGGTGCCTAAGGAGAAGGTACAAAGGAAAGAAAATCCTGTATTCGACCATCGTTTCTGCGATTTGGGTCGAGAACTGACCGCGCAGATGAATGGGCTAGCAAGACAACATCAGGTGACAATCTATACGTTAATGCAGACTGTGTGGGGGTTGATGCTTCAGAAGTACAACGGTAGTCAAGATGCTGTCTTCGGAAGCGTGGTTTCAGGAAGACCGGCTGATATTCCAGATGTTGAGAGTATGATTGGTCTGTTCATTAATACCATTCCGATCCGTGTTCGTTTGGAGGCGGGTGATACTTTTACTGAAGTGATGAAACGAAGTCAAGAGCATGCATTAGCATCCCATGCGTATGACACGTATCCACTTTATGAAATCCAAGCCTTGTCTGAACAAAAACAGGATCTGATTAATCATATTATGGTGTTTGAGAACTATCCGATGGAACAGCAAATGGAGCAAGTTGGTGGTAATGATCCAGATGCCTTTAAGATTGCTAACGTTTCGATTGTAGAACAGACAAACTATGACTTTAATCTAAATGTTTTGCCTGGGGAAGAGATTAGAGTTCATATTGAGTACAATGCGACCGTGTTTGACCAAACAGGAATTGACAGGATTCTAGAGCATTTTGTTCATATGCTACAGCAAGTGGTCAAGGATCCATATGTACCTATAAATCAACTGGAACTGGTAACAGCTGAAGAAAAAGCACAAATCTTACTCGGATCTCACAATATTGTAGCTGATTATCAAGAAGAGAAGACTGTCCAGCAATTGTTTGAGAGTCAGGTGAAACGTACACCAAATCAAGTAGCAATTGTATGCGAAGGTGAGCAGCTGACTTATCGTGAACTGAATGAGCGAGCAAATCAGTTAGCAAGAACCTTGAGAAGTAAGGGAATACAAGCGGATCAACTGGTAGGGATCATGGTTGAGCGTTCTGCTGAGATGATGGTTGGGATTTTAGGAATTCTAAAGGCCGGTGCTGCTTATGTACCGATCGATCCTGAGTATCCTGAAGAACGTATCAGCTACATGCTAGAGGATGCGAAAGCAGACCTATTAGTTACGCAGAGTCACTTACAAGATCGTGTTTCCTTTACGGGAAGTATGGTGATGCTTGATGACTCAGAGGCCTATAGTGAAAATGCTTCAAATCTGGAACCGATACAAGATCCAAATCACTTAGCTTATGTCATCTATACGTCTGGAACAACAGGCAAACCAAAAGGGGTAATGATTGAGCACAAGCAATTGACTGCCATGTCCAACGCTTGGAAATTAGCCTATGGGTTACATGAACAAAATCCAAAAGTCTTGCAATGGGCTAGTTTCGCCTTTGACGTATTCACGGGAGATTATGTACGTGCTCTCTTGAATGGTGGGGAATTAGTGATTTGTCCGAGTCATGCTAGATTAGACCCTGCTAGCATTTATGAGCTAATTAGTAGACATCAGGTTACCATTTTTGAATCAACACCAGCTATAGCAATTCCACTTATGGATTACGTCTATGAGAACAAGCTAGATATCCACACCTTGAAAACGCTGATTGTGGGTTCAGACCAATGCCCTGTAGAAGCTTTTGCTCAGTTACTAAGTAGATTTGGTGACCATATGCGTATTCTTAACAGCTATGGTGTAACAGAAGCGTGCATTGATTCAAGCTTTTATGAGCAGACAAATTCTCTCTTGTCGTTGAATCTACCGATAGGAAAGCCATTGCCTAACGTAAAAATGTACATTTTAGATGAGAATCGTGCTATCCAGCCTGTAGGCATTCCAGGTGAGCTGTATATTTCTGGAATAGGTGTGGGGCGTGGTTATCTGAACCGTCCTGAATTGACAGCTGAGAAATTTGTAGATAGTCCATTTGACGACAACGAAAGAATGTACAGAACAGGTGACTTGGTCAGATGGTTAACAGATGGAAACATCGAATATGTAGGTCGAATCGACGATCAAGTAAAGATTCGTGGAAACCGAATTGAGCTAGGTGAAATAGAAGCACAGCTGTTGAAAGTACATTCGATTGAAGAAGTTGTGGTTATAGCCCAAGAGGATTCTGGTGGACAAAAGCAGTTATGCGCCTATTTTGTAGCAGACAAGCATCTTACTGTAAGCGACCTCAGAGCAACATTGGTACAAGAACTGCCTGGATATATGATCCCGTCTTACTTTGTACAGCTTGAGGAGCTGCCTCTAACACCAAACGGAAAAATTGATCGAAAAGCATTGCCTGCTCCAGAGGGTAGCCTGCAAACAGGGGTAGAGCATGTAGCACCACGTACTGCATTAGAAGCTTCCTTAGCGCAAATTTGGGAAGAGGTACTGGGGATCTCAAACATTGGAATAAAGGACAACTTCTTTGAGGTTGGAGGTCACTCGTTACGTGCTACAACGTTAGTGGCTAAAATACACAAAGAGTTGGGGATAAACGTAGCGTTACGGGACGTATTTAGTTCTCCAACGATTGAGCAAATGGCAGCAGGAATAACAGACATGGAATCTGAAGCTACGTATGCTTCTGTGCCTATTGCTGAGCAAAGAGATTTCTATCCTGTCTCATCCGCCCAAAAACGATTGTATATCTTAGGGCAGATGGAGGGTGGAGAGCTCAACTACAATATGCCGAGTGTCCTTTTGGTAGAGGGCCCGCTTAATCGAACATTTTTAGAGGAAGCCTTCAGAAAATTGATTGAACGTCATGAAGCACTGCGAACTGGATTTGAAATGATAAATGGAATGCCAATCCAGCGAGTGTATCAGGATGTGAAGTTTGAAGTAGAGTATGCACAGGCAACAGAAGCAGAAGCGGAAAATCTCATTCGCGCCTTTGTACGTGCATTTGATTTGGAAAAAGTGCCACTTCTGAGAGTAGGACTCATCGAGCTTGGTATAAATCGACATCTCCTCCTGTTTGATATTCACCACATCGTTTCTGATGGTGCATCATCAAGCATTCTGATACAGGAATTCGTTCAATTATACAAAGGTGAGGAGCTGCCACCACTTCGAATTCAATACAAGGATTATGCAGTTTGGCAACAAGAGGAAGTACAAAGTAAACAAATGGAGAAACAAGAAAAATATTGGCTAGATGTTTTCCATGGAGAAATTCCAGTTTTGGATATGCCAACTGACTTTGTCAGACCTGCCGTACAAACTTATCAAGGAGACACATTTGAATTCTTTATTGATGAACAACGAAGTAAGGGATTAAAACAAATCGCAGCTCAGACCGGTTCCACTTTATTTATGGTCTTACTGGCTAGCTATTCAGCTATGCTTCACAAATATAGTGGACAAGAGGATGTC
This sequence comes from Brevibacillus laterosporus DSM 25, assembly GCF_002706795.1. Classification (NCBI taxonomy): domain Bacteria; kingdom Bacillati; phylum Bacillota; class Bacilli; order Caryophanales; family Paenibacillaceae; genus Brevibacillus; species Brevibacillus laterosporus. The sequence continues at coordinate 4,968,060 of NZ_CP017705.1, read as the reverse complement.
ATCATTGGAACGCCAATTGCAGGTAGACCTCATGCTGATTTAGAAAACCTGATTGGTATGTTTGTTAATACATTAGCGATCCGGACGCAGCCGGCAGGAGAGAAATCCTTCTATGACTTTGTGCAGGAAGTCAAAGAACATGCGTTAAAAGCATTTGAGAATCAGGAGTATCCGTTTGAGGAACTGGTTGAAAAATTGCAAGTAGCGCGTGACTTCAGTCGAAATCCATTGTTTGACACAATGTTTATCATGCAAAACGTGGAGAATGAGGAACTTGCTATTGAAGGATTAAAATTTACTCCTTATGCAGATGAGCATGGTGTTGCCAAGTTTGATTTAACGTTAAATGCAATGGAAGAAGCAGAAGGCATCAGATGCGGAATGGAATATGCTACCTCACTATACAAACGTGAAACCATAGAACGGATGGCAGAGCATTTCCTACAGGTGATCGATGGTATTATAAGTGATCCACGTGAGAAGCTAGCTATTCTTGAGATGATAACAGCGAAAGAGAAGGCATTCATTCTCGAAACATTGAATGATACAGCAGCAGAATATCCACGTGAACAAACGATCCACCAGTTATTTGAAGATCAGGTGGCACGTACACCAGAGCAGGTAGCGGTGGTTTACGAAGGACAGCAGCTAACGTTCCGGGAACTAAATGAACGAGCTAACCAATTGGCTCGAACACTACGTGCTGAAGGTGTACAACCAGATCAACTAGTCGGTATTATGGTGGAGCGTTCTTTAGAAATGATGGTCGGTTTATTAGGTATCTTGAAAGCTGGAGGTGCTTACGTACCGATTGATCCAGAATATCCAGAAGAACGTATCCGTTACATGCTAGAGGATGCTGGGGCCAAGCTGGTCGTTATGCAAAACCAATTGCATGATCGCTTAGCTTTTGTTGAAAGACGTATTTCCTTAGACGAGGAAGCTTCCTATCATCAAGACAGATCAAATCTAGATGTGCTGGGCAGTTCTAATGATTTGGCTTATGTCATCTATACGTCTGGGTCGACAGGTAAACCAAAAGGGGTTATGCTTCAGCATCAGTCGGTCGTGAACTTGATCCAAGGTATCACAGATCGAATTGATTTTGCCCAAGGAAAGTCCCTATTGTCTGTTACCACTATCTCGTTTGATATCTTCGTATTAGAAACGTTCCTGGCATTAAGTAAAGGGGTAAGAGTCGTTCTGGCTAGTGAGGATCAACAAACAGATCCACAAGCATTGAGTGATGTGATCGTAGAACAACAAATCGATATGATTCAAATGACACCATCTCGTATGCAGATGCTGCTATCGTCTGACCATCTCGAGTGCTTACAACAGCTACATGTAATCATGCTAGGGGGAGAAGCACTACCTGCTTCCTTGCTGGAGATGTTGCGTAGGAATACATCAGCCCGTCTATACAATATGTATGGACCAACGGAAACCACTGTATGGTCGTCAGTCGCAGATGTGACAGGTGAAGAGCAAATAACAATCGGTAAGCCGCTTGTAAATACCCGCTTCTATCTGTTAAGTGCTGAGGGTCAAGCTCAACCAATCGGGGTTGCAGGGGAGCTGTGCATCGCTGGTGAAGGACTGGCAAGAGGTTACTGGAATCGTCCTGAGCTTACGGAAGAAATGTTTGTTGAGAACCCACTTGTACCAGGAGAGAGAATTTATAAAACAGGAGATTTGGCCAAATGGCTTCCAGATGGGACGATCGAGTATCTAGGGCGGATTGACCATCAGGTAAAAATTAGAGGCCATCGAATCGAGCTTGGTGAAGTAGAGACACAGCTATTACAAGTAGGCTCGGTGCAGGAGGCAGTGGTAATCGCACGTGGAGATCAAGAGGGGCAGCAGCAGCTATGCGCTTATTTCGTAGCTGAGCAACAACTGACTGTCCATGATCTAAAAGCTCAATTGTCTCAGGGACTACCAAGCTATATGGTTCCGTCTTATTTCGTTCAACTGGAACAAATGCCACTTACACCAAATGGCAAGATTGATCGAAAGGCACTTCCTGCCCCAGAAGGCGGCATACTCACTGGATCAGAATACGTGGCACCTCGTACATGGATGGAAGCAAAGCTGGTGCAAATTTGGCAAGAGGTACTAGGATTAGAAACGATCGGCATAAGAGATAACTTCTTTGAAATCGGAGGGCATTCCTTACGAGCAACGAACTTGGTAGCGAAGATTTATAAAGAAATAAATAAAAATCTTCCTCTTCGGGATGCATTCCAATACCCGACTATCGAGCAAATGGCCAAAGTAATAGAAGGAATGGAACAAAGTACGTATACCTCGATTCCAGTTATTGAGGAAAGGGATTTCTATCCTGTATCCTCTGCCCAGAAACGCTTATACATTTTAAGTCAGTTCACAGGTGGCGAAATTAGCTACAATATGCCAGACATTGTGATGATCGAAGGCTCGTTGGATCAACAGCGGGTGAAGGAAGCCTTCCAAAAACTGATCGAACGTCACGATACTTTACGAACTAGCTTTGAAATGGTCAATGGAGAACCGGTACAACGAGTTCATCAGAGTGTTGACTTCACCATATCGTATGTGCAAGCAAGTCTTGAAGAAGCGGAAGAACATGTACGTGGATTTATTCGCGAATTTGACTTGCAAAAAGCACCATTGCTACGTGTTGGTCTGATTGAAACGGAACCTGATCGCTATCTCTTACTATTTGATATGCACCATATCATTTCTGATGGAGTTTCCATGGGCGTTCTAATTCAAGAATTTGCCCGACTATATGCTAAAGAAGAGCTATCACCGCTTCGCATCCAATACAAGGATTATGCTGCATGGCAACAAGCAGGAGTTAACAGTGAGAAAATGAAACAGCAGGAAGCATATTGGCTGGATGTATTCCGCGGAGAAATTCCTGTACTAGATCTGCCTACTGATTATGTTCGACCAGCTTTACAAAGCTTTGCTGGTGAAACCATTGAATTTGTAATAGAGGAAAATGACAGAGAAGGCCTAAAGAAACTTGCAGCCCAAACTGGTTCTACCTTGCATATGGTTATGCTTGCAGCCTATACAACGCTCTTGCATAAATATACTGGCCAAGAGGATGTAATCGTTGGAACTCCAATTGCTGGAAGACCACATGCTGATCTTGAGGATATGATTGGTGTATTCCTGAATACCTTAGCACTTCGCAACTATCCGTCTAAAGACAAATCCTTCTATGAATATCTGCAAGAAGTGAAGGTAAGTGCTCTCAAAGCTTATGAGAATCAGGATTATCCGTTTGAAGAATTGGTAGAAAAGCTGAAAGTAAGCCGAGATTTAAGTCGAAATCCTCTGTTTGATACAATGTTTGAATTTATCAATTTGGAGCAAGGCGCGCTAGAGATGGAAGGTTTACGTGTTCAGCCTTATCCAAGTGAAAATACTGTGGCTAAATTCGATTTAACACTAGAAGCAATTGAGAGAGAAGAAGGCATCGTATGCACTTTGGAATACGCTACGTCTCTGTTCAAGAGAGAAACTGTGGAGCGTATCGCGGGGCATTTCAAACAAATTATTTCTGCTATTGTCCAGAATCCACAAGCTACGCTAGAGTCTCTAGAAATGATTACTTCGATAGAAAAAGGGACAATTTTAGAGGTATTTAATGCTACAAATATTGATTATGCACGTGAGAAAACGATCCAACTCTTATTTGAAGAGCAAGTGGAACGTACTCCAGATCAAGTAGCAGTTGTACATGAGGGCGATCAAGTAACCTATCGCGAACTCAACGAGCGAGCGAATCAATTAGCCCGAACATTGCGAGCTGAAGGCGTTCAAGCCGATCAGTTAGTCGGTATTATGGTTGATCGATCTGTGGAAATGATGGTTGGAATCCTGGGAATTCTCAAAGCTGGCGGAGCGTATGTGCCAATTGATCCGGAATATCCAGAAGAGCGTATCAGTTATATGCTTGAGGATGCTGAGGCAAAACTGTTGGTCATGCAGAGTCATTTAGTAGAGCGAGTATCCTTTACTGGAAAACTCGTAATGCTAGATGATCCAGATACCTATCATCAGGATGGAACGAATCTACAAACAGCATCAACTCCCGACCATCTTGCTTATGTCATCTATACATCAGGAACGACAGGCAAACCTAAAGGTGTCATGATCGAGCACAAGCAGGTTACTTCAATCGCTGCTGCTTGGAACAAAGCATACCGATTGGAAGAGGATTCCGTCAGATTGTTGCAATGGGCAAGTTTTTCATTTGACGTATTTACTGGGGATTATGTTCGAGCTCTGTTACATGGTGGAAAATTAGTGATTTGCCCGAGTCAGTCCAGATTAGATCCTGTTCGTATCTATGGATTGATGAAAGAGTATGGAATCACAATTTTTGAATCTACACCAGCCATCGTTATCCCACTTATGGAGTATGTTTATGAAAACAGCTTGGACATTCGTTCTTTGAAAACGTTAATTGTAGGGTCAGATCAATGTCCGTCAGATGCCTTTGCTCAGCTGGTGAGCAGATTTGGTTCACAAATGCGGATTTTAAATAGCTATGGTGTAACGGAAGCGTGCATTGATTCGAGTTATTTTGAACAAGTAACTACCGTGCCTGCATTCAGCTTACCTATTGGTAAACCGTTGCCTAACGTAAAAATGTACGTTTTAAATGAGAACCATGCTATTTTGCCGATAGGTGTGCTAGGTGAATTGTATATAGGCGGAAACGGAGTAGGGCGAGGATATTTAAACCGTCCAGAACTGACGGCAGAAAAATTCGTGGATAACCCGTTTGTTTCGGGAGAGAAAATGTACAGAACCGGGGATTTGGCAAGATGGTTGTCGGATGGAAACATGGAGTATGTTGGCCGGATTGACCACCAAGTAAAAATTCGTGGTAATCGGATTGAACTAGGTGAAGTCGAAACCAAGCTCTTAAAGACACCATTCATGCAAGAGGCTATAGTGGTTGCTAAAGAAAATGAGGCTGGGGTTAAACAGTTGTGCGCTTATTTTGTAGCGACCAAGGCACTGACCTTAAGCGAACTTCGAAGCACATTATCTCAAGAATTGCCTGGGTACATGATTCCGACCTACTTTGTTCAATTGGATGAAATGCCACTTACACCAAATGGTAAAATTGACCGCAAGGCTTTACCTGCCCCAGAAGGAAGCATGCAAACAGGTGCAGATTACGTAGCTCCGCGTACATCGATTGAAAAGACGCTTGTGTCTATTTGGCAGGCAGTACTAGGAACGGATGCGATAGGGATCATGGATAAATTCTTTGATCTTGGTGGTGACTCTATTAAATCTATCCAGGTTTCATCACGCTTGTTCCAAGCAGGCTATAAGCTGGAAATGAAGGACTTGTTCCAATATCCAACCATTGCCGAATTGAGCAAACGTGTTCAATCGATTACGAGAATGGCGGATCAAGGTGAAGTGGTAGGCGAAGTGGAATTAACACCGATTCAGCGTTGGTTCTTTGAGCAAGCGTACACAGAACAACATCACTATAACCAGTCGGTTATGTTGTTTAAAGAACAAGGCTTTGATGAAGGAGCACTTCGCAAGGTGATGCAGAAGATTGCTGAGCACCATGATGTAGTGCGGACCGTGTATACACCAACGGAAAGTGGATATAAAGCAAGGAACCGTGGTATTGAGGAAGGAGAACTGTACAGTTTAGAGGTAGTTGATTTCCGAGATGTATCCGATGGTGCGAAAGCGGTTGAGGCAAAAGCAAGTGAAATGCAAAGAAGCATTGACATAAGTGAAGGACCACTTATGAAGCTTGGTTTGTTCCATTGCGCGAATGGTGATCATTTGTTGATCATTCTTCACCACTTAGTAGTAGATGGCGTCTCATGGCGCATTCTATTCGAAGATATTGCGACTGGATATGAGCAAGCGCAAAACGGAGAGGAAATTTGCTTCCCGCACAAAACAGATTCATTCCATATGTGGGCACACCAATTGGCTCTTTATGCTAATTCAGATGCGATGGATCGGGAACGCGAGTATTGGCAACAGCTTGAACAAATTCCGAAAACTCCGTTGCCAAAAGATAATGTCCAAGCTACTTCGATCATGAAAGACAGCCAGTCTATTATGGTGCATTGGACGGCAGAGGAAACCGAGCAACTTCTGAAACAAGCTAATCGTGCTTACAATACAGAAGTAAACGATTTGTTGCTCACAGCACTTGGCATGGCTATACATTCTTGGACTGGAATAGAACAAATCCATGTGAACCTGGAAGGTCATGGTCGGGAGTCTATCATTTCAGACATGGATATCACCCGAACAGTAGGCTGGTTTACAAGTCAATATCCAGTAGTTCTCGAGATACATGAAGGAAAACATGTTTCCCAGCAAATCAAGAGTGTTAAAGAAGGACTTCGCCACATTCCTCAAAAGGGAATCGGTTATGGCATTCATAGATATTTGTCTGAGCGAAACGAGGGTACATCTTTTACAGAGCCAGAGATCAGTTTTAACTATCTAGGGCAGTTTGACCAAGACTTGCAAAACAATGATATTCAGCTATCTCCATATGCGAGTGGGGCAGAGACCAGTCCAAATGCATCTATGCCGTTTACACTTGACATGAATGGTTTGATCTCCGAAGGTGCTTTAACAATTGAAATGAATTACAGTGGCAAAGAGTACCAGAGGGAAACGATGGAGCAGCTTGCTGAATTGCTACAAGCAAGTCTCCGTGAAGTAGTAACACACTGCGTAGCCAAGGAACGTCCTGAATTAACACCAAGTGATGTCTTGTTACGTGGACTGACTGTTGAGGAACTGGAACAGATCGTCGAACAGACCAGCCGTGTAGGCGAAGTTGAAAATATTTATGCAATGACACCTATGCAAAAGGGAATGTGGTTCCATAGCTTAATGGACCCGCAGTCTGGGGCTTATTTTGAACAAACGACGTTTGACATCAGTGGAAACTTCCATGCAGAAATCTTTGAAACTAGCTTACGTATGCTGTTCCAAAGACATGAAATATTTAGAACGAATTTCTACAATGGATGGAAAGAACAGCCGCTTCAAGTCGTCTATCGAGAAAAAGATAGCTCTCTTCACTATGAAGATTTGATGGCGATGCATGTGGAAGAGCGAAATGCTTACGTCAATTCCTTTATCAAGAAAGACAGGGAAACAGGGTTTGAATTAAGTCAAGATGCATTAATGCGTGTTTCTGTTCTTCGGATAGGAAAAGAAGATTACAAAATTATCTGGAGTTCCCACCATATTTTAATGGATGGCTGGTGCTTATCTTTAGTTGCATCAGAAGTGTTTGAATGCTACTTTGCCATTCTGCAACATAGAGCACCACAATTGGCTGAAGTCTCGCCATATAGTGCCTATATTGAATGGTTGGAACGCCAAGACAGTAGGGAAGCTGCTAGCTACTGGAGCACTTATTTGGCAGGTTACGATCAACAAACGATGGTTCCAAAAGCGAAGTCGCCAGGCAAAGAAGCTGAGCAAATATTTAGGACGAGCTTCTGCGATGTAGATAAAGAACTGACGGCACAAATGAACACACTAGCAAGACAACATCAGGTTACAATCAATACATTAATGCAGACCGTTTGGGGCATGATGCTTCAAAAGTACAATGGAACTGATGATGTGGTCTTTGGAAGTGTAGTTTCTGGTAGACCAGCGGACATTCGAGACGTTGAGAACATGATCGGTTTGTTTATCAATACAATTCCTGTACGCATCCATTGTGAGGGAACGATTTCTTTCTCTGAGCTATTAAAGCAAAATCAAGAAAAAGCCTTAGCATCTCATGCATATGACACACATCCACTATACGAGATTCAGGCTCTGACAGAACAAAAACAGGATTTGATTAACCATATCATGGTGTTTGAAAACTATCCTGTTGAAGAGCAGATGGAGCAGGTAGGAAAAGATGACGAAACGGCATTTGAGGTTACGAACGTCAAGATGGTAGAACAAACCAACTATGACTTTAATCTCATTGTCATTCCTGGTGAAGAGATTAGAATTCACGTTGAGTACAATGCTGCTATGTATGATCAAGCGGGTGTTGAGAGGATTCTGGGACATTTTGTTCATGTTATGCAGCAGGTGATTAATAACCCAGCCATTGCTTTAAACACGGTGGAATTAGTAACGCATCAAGAAAAAGAGCAGATCGTTGAGGAATTCAACCATACAGCAGTTGCTTATCCACAGGAGTACATGATTCATCAATTGTTTGAGCAGCAAGCAAAACTCACACCAGATCAGTTGGCAATTGTATATCAAGATAAGCAAATAACCTATCTTGAATTAAATGAACGGGCAAATCAACTAGCGAGAACATTGCGAATGAAAGGTGTACATGCTGATCAATTGGTGGCCATTATGGCTGAACGCTCTACAGAAATGATCGTCGGCATGCTTGGAATCTTGAAGGCTGGCGGTGCATATGTACCGATTGACCCAGAATACCCAGAGGACCGCATCCGCTACATGCTAGAGGATGCAGGTGCGAAGTTGGTAGTTACACAACAACATTTGCAAGAGTATCTTTCCTTCTTTGCTACTGATAGGCTTGTGCTTCTAGATGATTCTGCGAGTTATCAGGAAGAGAGCTCTAATTTGGAGCCAATCCATGGACAAAACGACTTGGCCTATGTCATCTATACCTCAGGAACAACTGGCAAGCCTAAAGGTGTTATGGTCGAACACACAAGTATCGCTAATACGATTCATTGGAAAGCAAATGCATATGGGTTTACGCGAAACCACCGCGTGCTGATGGTTACTCCATTTGTTTTCGATCCATTCCTTACACACTTATTTGGTCCATTAATATCTGGCTCAACGGTGTATTTGTTACCGGATGGAGAAAGCAAGGACCCTGTAGCTATTAAAAATGCTATTACAGAACAAAGTATTACACATCTGCAAAGCTCACCTAGTTTCCTATGGAGTATTGTGGATACGATGAGTCCAAAAGATCTGAAGTCTGTAAAAAATATCGTAGTTGGGGGAGAGAAGATCGTTTCGGCGCTAGTTAACAGAGTGATGGAAATGAATCCACACATTGAGATCTGCAATGAATACGGTCCAACAGAAAGCAGTGTAGTCACTACTTCTCTATCGATTACGAATGCAGAGCAGGAGCTTTCTATCGGATGCCCGATAGCAAATAAACAGGTCTATATCGTCGGTGCTCACAATCAGCTTCAGCCAATTGGGGTAGCAGGAGAGCTATGCATTGCGGGAAGCGGTTTAGCTAGAGGATACTTGCACCTTCCAGACCTTACAGCGGAGAAATTTGTAGATAATCCGTTTGTAGCCGGTGAACGGATGTATAGAACAGGTGACTTGGCTAGATGGCTACCTAATGGCAAGATCGAATATTTAGGTCGTATGGATCATCAGGTGAAAATCCGCGGTTATCGGATTGAGCTTGGTGAGGTAGAAGCACAGATAATGAACCTAGCACCGATTCAGGAAGCCATCGTCATTGTAAAAGAGGGAGAGGCTGGACAAAATCAGCTGTGCGCCTACTTTGTTTCTGAAGATCAGCTGAGGGTAAGTGAACTTAAAAAAGCATTGGGTCAGGTCCTGCCTGAATTCATGGTTCCATCTTACTTTGTACAATTGGAGCAAATGCCCCTGACTCCAAATGGAAAAATTGATCGAAAAGCCTTGCCTGAGCCTGAAGAAAGCATTCAAACTGGAAACGAGTATGTCGCACCTCGAACAGCAGTGGAAGCAACATTGGCATCGATTTGGCAAGAAGTGCTTGGTCTCTCAACCGTTGGAGTGAAAGAGAATTTCTTTGATGTGGGAGGACATTCGTTACGTGCAACCACTTTAGTTGCCAAGATTCACAAAGAGATGGATGTTGCTGTACCACTAAGGGACATTTTCAAATATCCGACGATTGAACAGCTGGCTCAACTGATAGCTAGCATGGAGCAAATCACGTATGCCTCGATTCCTGTTATAGAGGAAAGAGAGTACTACTTGGTTTCTTCCGCTCAAAAGAGACTGTACATTCTGAGCCATCTTGAAGGCGGAGAGCTTAGTTACAATATGCCAGGCATTATGATGGTAGAGGGCTCGTTAGATAAGGAACGTGTAGAAGCGGCGTTCCAAAGATTGACGCAGCGACATGAGTCATTACGTACAGGCTTTGAACTCGTCAACGGGGAACCTATGCAACGAGTACACGATGGAGTGTCATTTAAGCTGGAGTATTGGGAAACCAGTCTTGAAGAAGCAGAACCGATTATTGAAGGGTTCGTACGTTCGTTTGATCTCAAGCAGGCTCCATTATTGCGGGTGGGCTTACTTGCAGTCGATGTGAATCAATATATCTTGCTATTTGATATGCATCATATTATCTCTGACGGCGTTTCCATGGGCGTTCTGATGCAAGAATTTGTCCAGCTGTATCGGGGAGAAGAGCTATCGCCACTACGAATCCAATACAAGGATTATGTAGCTTGGCAGCAAGCAGGTATTCACAGCGAGTGGATGAGCAAGCAGGAAGCATATTGGATGGATGTCTTTGCGGGTGAAATACCTGTTTTAGACATGCCAATTGATTATCAACGACCAGCATCCAGAAGCTTTGAGGGAGAAGCCGTCGAATTCGTAATTAACAAACAGAGAAGCGAAGGTTTGAAAAAACTAGCAGCCGACAATGAGTCTACCTTGTATATGGTGTTGCTTGCCGTTTATACAACACTGCTTTCTAAACAAAGCGGCCAGGAAGATATTATTGTAGGTACGCCGATTGCAGCAAGGCCGCACGCTGATCTGGAGTCTATCATCGGAATGTTCGTCAACACATTAGCCATTCGTAATTACCCAGAAGCTGATAAGTCCTTCTTGGCTTACTTGCAAGAGGTCAAAGACAGTTCGTTACAAGCTTTTGAAAATCAGGATTATCCATTTGAAGAACTAGTTGAGAAGCTCGATGTGAAACGAGATTTAAGCCGTAACCCGCTGTTTGACACAATGTTTGTGTTGCAAAACACGGAGCAAGGAGATCTGTTCATAGAAGGCTTGCAACTAAAACCTTATGGGGAACAACCTGTAGTAGCTAAGTTTGATTTGACTTTAAATGCAGAAGAGCTTGAGGACAGCATCGTTTGCAGCTTCGATTTTGCAAGCTCCCTGTACAAGCGCGAAACAATAGAACGACTGGTCGAACATTTCATGCAAGTGATCGATTCTGTTCTTGCAAATCCAGAGGAACAGCTTTCCTCCATTGAGATGATTACGTCGAATGAAAAGACTACAATTCTTGAGACATTTAATGATTCACAGGCTGATTATCCACGCGAGAAGGCAATTCATCAGTTATTTGAAGAGCAGGTAGCACTTGTGCCAGATCATATCGCAGTTGTATACGAGGGGGAACAGCTTTCTTATCGTGAACTAAACGAGAAGGCAAACCGACTTGCAAGGTCATTAGTAGCCCAAGGTGTTCAAGCAGATGGGTTAGTAGGTATTATGGCTGAACGGTCTTTGGATATGGTTGTGGGAATGCTTGCTATCTTAAAAGCAGGGGGAGCCTATGTACCGATTGATCCGGAGTATCCAGAAGAACGGATTGCCTATATGCTGGAGGATTCAAATGTGAATCTGTTATTGTTGCAGTCACATTTACTAGGACGAGTAGCTTTTGATAAGAAAGTTATATTACTAGATGACGAACAATCCTACCAGACAGATCATTCTAATTTGGAACTGCGATCTGGACCAAGGCATCTAGCATACGTGATCTATACGTCAGGGACAACAGGTAAGCCAAAAGGCACCTTGATCGAACATAAGAACGTGGTTCGTCTGTTATTTAACAGCAAAAACTTGTTTGATTTTAGTAATTCTGATACATGGACGTTATTCCATTCGTTCTGCTTTGATTTCTCTGTGTGGGAAATGTACGGAGCACTTTTATACGGTGGGAAATTGGTTATTGTGCCTCCGTTAACAGCCAAGAGTCCGAAGCAATTCCTTCAGCTACTTCAGGATCAGCAAGTGACGATATTAAATCAAACACCAACTTATTTCTATCAATTGCTTCAGGAAGAAGCGAATGATAATAGAAAAGAGTTGGCCATACGAAATGTGATTTTCGGTGGAGAAGCGTTAAGTCCAGCCTTATTAAAAGATTGGAAGGCAAAGTACCCACAAATCAAGCTAATCAACATGTATGGAATAACAGAAACCACAGTACATGTCACGTACAAGGAAATTACAGAAGCAGAAATCTCTCAAGCGAAAAGTAATATCGGTAAAACAATACCAACCTTATCTGCTTACATTCTAGATGAACATTTGCGTCTGCAACCTGTAGGAGTTAAGGGAGAATTGTATATTGCTGGTGAGGGATTAGCCCGAGGCTACTTAAACCGTCCTGAGTTGACGAATGATCGATTTGTTTCTAATCCTTTTGTACCTGGTGAGCGCATGTATAAGACCGGGGATCTAGCGAGATGGCTTGCAGATGGCAATATTGAGTATTTAGGCCGAATAGATCATCAAGTAAAAATTCGTGGCTATCGTATCGAACTTGGAGAAGTGGAAACTCAGCTTCTAAACATCGAATCTGTGCAAGAGGCGATCGTGATAGCACATGAAGACCAAAGTGGCGAAAAATACTTATGCTCCTACTTTGTGGCAGATAGTGAGCTGACCGTAAGTGAGCTAAGAAGAGCATTATCGCAACAGTTGCCTGACTACATGATTCCAGCTTATTTCGTACAATTGGAGCGGATGCCACTAACCGCGAACGGTAAACTAGATCGAAAAGCGTTACCAACACCAGAGGAAAGTCTGAAGACTGGAAGAGAATACGTTGCGCCTAGGACCCAGGTGGAAGAGAAGCTAGCCCAAATTTGGCAGGAAGTACTAGGGTTATCCCAAGTAGGAATCACGGAGAATTTCTTCGAGATTGGAGGACATTCATTACGTGCTACGACCCTAGTTGCGAAAATACATCAAGTATTAGACACAAGCATTACACTCAGAGATGTATTCCAAATTCCGACGATTGAGCAGATGGCTGATCGAATTGCCAATACAGAGAAACACGCTTATATATCCATTCCTCTTGCAGAAGAAAAAGACTACTATCCAGTGTCTTCCGCCCAAAAACGTCTCTATATTTTGAGTCACGTTGAAGGTGGAGAGCTTAGCTATAATATGCCGGGTGTAATGACAATAGAAGGTCAGTTGGATTGGATGAAGCTAGAGACAGCATTCCGTCAATTGATTAATCGTCATGAGACATTACGCACAGGCTTTGAAATGGTAGATGGAGAGGTAGTTCAACGGATATCTAAAGACGTTGAGTTTACAGTAGAGAAAATCCAAGCGAGAGAAGAAGAAGTGGATGCACACATTAACGGTTTTGTGCGGAAATTTGATCTTCAACACGCACCGTTAATTAGAGTTGGCCTTATCGAAATAGAGCCAGATCGCCATATCTTGCTCTATGACATGCACCATATCATTTCTGATGGTGTTTCGATGAATATCCTAATGCAGGAAGTTACCGAACTGTATGAAGGCAAGGAATTGTCCCCATTGCGACTTCAGTACAAGGATTATGCGGTTTGGCAGCAGCAACGAGCCAAGAGCGAACTCTATGAACAACAAGAGAACTATTGGTTTGGTGAGTTCTTTGGTCCATTACCTGTCTTGGATTTAATGATTGCTTATCCGAGACCTGCGGTACGTAGTTTTGAGGGTGCCGAGTATGAATTTGTAATTGACCGTGCTTTAGCAGACCAAGTAAACCAATTGGCTGAAAATAGCGGAAGCACATTATACATGCTTCTCATGGCTACCTACACGATCTTGCTTTCTAAGTACAGCGGACAAGAGGATATCATTGTTGGTACCCCTGTAGCTGGAAGACTCTCGGCAGAATTGGAACCACTTATCGGTATGTTTGTTAACACGCTCGCAATCCGTAACTATCCGCAGAAGGATAAGACATTCCACGGATACCTAGAAGAAGTGAAAGAGCGTACGTTACAAGCATTTGAGAACCAAGAGTATCCTTTAGAGGAACTGGTGGAAAAGCTGAATGTGAAGCGGGATGCAAGCAGAAATCCACTCTTTGACACAATGTTTGTCATGCAAAATACAGAGGATCAGGAGGCAACCATTGGATCGTTATCCGTTACTCCTTATGTGCAGGACCATACTGTAGCTAAATTTGACTTAACATTGTCAATAAGCACAGAAGAGGGAGAGATCAGAGGAGCATTCGAATATTGCACAAAACTTTTCAATAAAAACATGATTGAACAGTTAGCAAATGATTTCGTGCGGATACTATCAGAGGTTGTTAGCACTCCAGACAAAAAGCTAGGGGAATTCGATTTAGTAGAGAATTCGGCTAGTAATCATGACCTAGTAGAATCCATTCAGTTTGATTTCTAAGGAAAAAAGAATATTTTTACGAGCGTGTGCTATAGGCGAGTTCTATAGCACACGCTCACCCTTCATTTTTTGCACTCATTCATTTTTTGCGAATTCGAGAAGGGGTGTGGATGTGGTAGTATGACACCTCGCGATTGTTTACGTTCATATGTGAATAAAAAGTTGGAGTGATGCAATTGAAAGCTCTATTTGAAAAAGAAAAGGCTTTTTGGAGTAGCAAGTTCGATACCGATGATCATATCGTAATTCTCCCGTATAACAGAACGTCCACTACTAGTAGAAATACTGACAGCTACCATAGCATTTACAGTACATTACCACCTCAGATTTTCCAAAGAATTAGTTCCATAGCAGGCGGATCGCAGTTAGCCATCTTCATGGTCTTGTTAGCTGGTATAGAAACCTTGTTGTCCAAATATACTAGCCAAGAAACGATCATTGTGGGCGTACCAGGAATTCGAACTTCAAATGATGCCCAACCGCTTTCGAATCAGCTATTATTTTTGAAAAATGAAGTACATAGCAAGAATACTTTCAAATCTTTATTAAACCAAATGAAATCATCCATCAGTGAAGCGATGAAACATCAGAGTCTCCCCTTTTGGAATTTTATAGATAACCTGAATGTACATTACGATTCAAATCGTGTCCCTATTATTAATACCATCGTGTCATTAAAAGAGATTCATCCACTAGATTTCGAGGAGCACGCTGCTTTTGACATCCATTTTCAATTCGATTTGGAAAATGGCTCTCTTCAATTAAATACGATTTATAACGTAAATCGTTATGATCATGAACTGATTACCCAAGTTGGAAGGCACTTATCTCATATTTTATCCATTGTGTTATTTGATCTTGACCTTTCATTAGAACTAGTTGATCTCTTATCAGAAGATGAACAAGAACAGCTTCTACTTACGTTCAATAATACGACTACCACATATCCTAGAGAGAAAACGATTCAACAGTTGTTTGAGGAACAGGTAGAGCGTACACCAGATCAGGTGGCAATTGTCTTAGATGATAAGCAACTAACCTACAAAGAGCTAAATGAAAGGGCTAATCAATTAGCAAGAACCCTAAGAAACAAAGGGGTCACTACAGGACAATTAGTAGGGCTTATGGTTGAACGCTCTTTAGAAATGATCATCGGAATTTTCGGGATTTTAAAAGCAGGGGGAGCCTATGTACCGATTGATCCAGAATATCCGAATGATCGTATTCGCTACATGCTAAAAGATTCAGGAGCAAAGGTATTTGTATTGCAAAGTCATTTACAACAGCGAGCAGATTTCGAGGGAACGTGCATTTTACTAGATGATTCAGAGGCATACAGCGAAGATAGTTCCAACTTGGAGCCAGTAGCAGAAGCTACTGATGTAGCTTATGTAATTTATACCTCTGGATCTACTGGAACACCTAAAGGTACACAAATCAGACACCTCAGTGCTACAAGAGTGGTAATGAAGACAAATTACATCGAGATTAGCGAAGAAGATACACTACTACAGCTTTCTAATTATGTGTTTGATGGCTCTGTATTTGATATCTACGGAGCTTTGTTACATGGTGCAAAGCTCATCCTCATTAAAAAAACAGATATGCTTGACCTCCATAAACTTAGTAGTGTGATTGAGCAACAGAATGTAACGGTCTTCTATATACCTACCGCATTCTTTAATACGCTGATAGATAATCAGCTAACATGCTTTCAAAACATCCGCAAAGTTTTGTTTGGAGGAGAACGTGCATCTGTTAGTCATATAAGAAAGGCATTTCATTATTTGGGACCAGAAAGACTCATACATGTGTATGGTCCTACAGAGGGTACTGTCTTCACCACCTTCTATCCCATTAACTCTTCTATCGAGGAAGACGTTGCTACAGTACCGATTGGGAAACCCTTAGCCAATACATTGGTGTACATAGTGGATCAGTTCAACAACCTCAAGCCAATTGGAGTTCCAGGTGAATTGTGTATAGCAGGAGAGGGGTTGTCGAAGGGATATCTCAACAGAGAAGAATTGACTGGAGAAAAATTTGTAGATAATCCTTTTGTACCAGGTACTCAAATGTATCGCACGGGCGATTTAGTTAAGATGCTACCAGATGCAAATATTGATTTTTTAGACCGGATAGATAAACAGGTAAAAATCAGAGGATTCCGTATTGAGCTGGGAGAAATTGAAAATGCCCTGTTAACATTCCCAGAGATCAACGAAGCAATTGTTGTGGATGGAATAAAGGATGGAAATAAATATTTAGCAGCGTATTACGTAGCAAAAGAGCCAATTGAGGCAAAAGAGCTACTCAAAAATCTGTCGGCGAAATTACCCGAATATATGGTACCTGATTATTGTATATCACTTGACCAGATGCCTCTTACTCCGAACGGGAAAATTGATCGAAAAATGCTCCCTGCTGTTGAGGAGAGCTTACCAATAGAAGAGTATGTAGCACCCCGTACCTTGTTGGAAGAAAAATTAGAGGATATCTGGAAAGGGATTTTAGGGTTAACTCAGGTTGGAATAAAAGATAACTTTTTTGAAAGAGGCGGCCATTCCTTACGAGCAACAGCCTTGGTGTCTACGATTCAGAAAGAGCTACAAAAGAATATACAGCTAAGAGACGTGTTTCAACATCCAACGATCGAACAGATGGCTCAGATCATTGAGAATATGGAGCAAACGGCTTATTCAATCATACCGATTATGGAGGAAAAACCTTATTATCCTGTCTCATCCGCTCAAAAACGACTCTATATTCTGGGGCAGTTAGCAGGTGGGGAAATCAGCTATAATATGCCGAGTGCTTTGATTTTGGATGGGGTGATAGACAGAGAACGTATAGAGAAAGCTTTTCAGCAATTAATTGCTCGTCATGAAATATTGCGAACTAGCTTTGAGCTTGTAAACGGTGAACCAATTCAACGTGTACATAAGGAAGTTCCTTTCACCATGGAGTATGTACAGGTTGCCAATGAAGAAGCAGCGGAAGGAATTATTCGTGATTTTACAAGAATGTTTGATCTACAAAGTGCTCCGTTGTTACGGGTGGGACTTGTCGAACTTGCCCAAGAACGCCATATCTTATTGTTTGACATGCATCATATCATCTCTGATGGAACCTCCATGAGCGTTCTTATTCAGGAGTTTGCTAGATTGTACGAGGGAGAGGTATTGCCTAAGCAACGGATTCAGTACAAAGATTATGCTTCTTGGCAACAGCAACAGATAAAAAGTGAGTGGTACCAGCAACAAGAGAATTATTGGCTCCAAGCATTTTCCGGTGAACTGCCTGTCATTCAACTTCCTACAGATTATACCCGCCCAGCTGTGAGAAGCTTTGAAGGAAATCTTCTGGAGTTTAGAATCGACAAACAAACAAGTGAGGAATTAAAACAGCTGGCATCCCAAACAGGGTCGACCTTATATATGGTGTTACTAACTATCTACACGACGCTACTTGGCAAATATAGTGGACAAGAAGATATTATTGTTGGAACTCCGATAGCGGGAAGACCTCATGCAGATCTAGAAAGCATGATTGGTATGTTTGTAAACACACTGGCGATACGCAACTATCCAAGGGGCGAAAAAACATTTTACGAATATTTACAAGAAGTTAAAGAAACTTCTCTGAAGGCGTATGAGAATCAAGACTATTTATTCGAAGAACTGGTAGATAAGCTGGATGTAAACAGGGATATGAGTCGTAATCCACTATTTGATACGATGTTTGTACTGCAAAATTTAGAAAGTAAGGAGCAGGAACTAGAAGGCCTGCGTATCACACCATATGCAAGTGAACATACGATTTCCAAGTTTGATTTGACCTTACATGCAATGGAAGATGCAGATACAATCCTGTGTAGTTTCGAATATGCTACAACACTATACAAGAAAGAAACAATCGAGCGTATGGCGAAGCACTTTTTACAATTGATTGATGGGCTTTTGAGTAATCCGCATGCTAAGCTGTCCACCATTGAGATGATGACAATGCAAGAGAAGACGTTGATTCTCGAAACGTTTAACAATACGATAGTGGAAGATGTAGAGGAGCAAACCATTCACCAATTATTTGAGACTCAGGTCCAACGTACACCGGATCAAGTAGCTGTGGTTTATGATGGTGAACAGCTGACGTATCGTGAGGTAAACGAGCGAGCAAATCAACTGGCAAGAACCCTGCGAGCTGAAGGGATAAGGTCAGATCAACTAGTCGGTATTTTGGTGGAGCGTTCTCTTGATATGATAATTGGATTGTTAGGCATCTTAAAGGCTGGTGGGGCTTACGTACCGATTGATCCAAGTTATCCAGAAGATCGAATCCGCTACATGCTAGAGGATGCGGGAGCTACGTTCGTAGTTGTGCATAGTCATTTACAAGATCAAATCATTTTCGATGGATTTAATGGAAAATGCATCGTTATGGAGGAGAAGGCTTCCTATCATAAGGATACGTCCAATCTTGAACCCTGCAATAGCCCATCTGATTTAGCCTATGTCATTTACACATCAGGCTCGACTGGTAAACCTAAAGGGGTCATGATTACTCATCAGGCGGTTGTCAACCTGATACATGGCATCACGAAGCGGATTGACTTTGCTGAAGGGAAATCTCTTCTTTGTGTTACTACAATTTCGTTTGATATCTTTGTGTTAGAAACGCTCCTCTCGTTAAGTAAAGGGGTAAGAGTCGTACTTGCTAGCGAAAATCAACAGACGGATTCACAAGCTTTGAGAAATGTAATTTCTGAGCAACAAATCGATATGATTCAAATGACGCCTTCTCGTATGCAGATGCTTTTGTCATCTGTAGATGGTACGGATCAAGTCAAATGTTTACAGGATGTACGTGAAATTATGCTTGGCGGAGAAGCACTTCCCATCTCTTTAGTCAATGCTTTACATGAGCATACATCGGCGTGCCTATACAATATGTATGGTCCGACTGAAACAACCGTATGGTCATCGATTGGGGAGGTGGCAGTGGGACAGCCCGTTACAATCGGGAAGCCATTGATGAATACACAATTCTATATATTGAGTACTGATGGTCATCCTCAACCTATTGGGGTAGCTGGTGAGCTATGTATCGCTGGTAAGGGATTGGCAAGGGGCTACTGGAATCGTCCAGAATTAACGACCGACAAGTTTGTAGAAAACCCGTTTATACCAGGTAGTAAGATGTATAAAACAGGTGATTTGGCAAAATGGCTTCCTGATGGCACGATTGAGTATCTAGGTCGAATCGATCATCAGGTAAAGGTGAGGGGCTATCGTATTGAGCTTGGAGAAATAGAAGAACAGCTAAGGAATATGGAAGAGATCCAAGAAGCGGTGGTCATCGCACGGGAAGATCATGCTGGGGTGCAACACTTATGCGCCTATATTGTGGTAGAAAAGCAGTTGACCATAAGTGAGCTAAAAATTAAATTGGCTTACCAACTTCCAAACTACATGGTACCGTCTTACTTCATACAGCTGGATAAAATGCCGCATACACCAAATGGGAAGCTTAATCGTAAGGCTTTACCTGCTCCAGAGGATAGTAGTATCCATTCGGGAGCAGAATATGTTCCAGCCCGTACATGGATGGAATCGAAGCTTGTGCAAATTTGGCAAGAGGTTCTGGGTCTTCCCAAAATCGGAGTGAAGGAGAATTTCTTTGATATTGGTGGACATTCCCTGCGTGCTACCCATTTGGTCGCTAAAATTTATAAAGAGTTAAATCAAAACTTTCCGTTGCGAGATGTTTTTCAAAATCCCACTATTGAGCAAATGGCTGAGATATTAAAAGGAAGAGAAAAAATCGCTTTCACTTCTATTCCAATTATTGATGAGAGAGAATACTATCCAGTTTCCTCTGCACAGAAGCGGTTGTATATTTTGAGTCAACTCACTGGTGGAGAAATTAGTTATAATATGCCGGATGTGATTCAGATTGAAGGAGAACTGGATAAAGAGCGATTAGAGATGGTCTTCCGAAAGCTGATTTCGCGTCATGAAACATTGCGAACTAATTTTGAACTCGTCAACGGTGAACCGATGCAGCGAATACACCAGAATGTGGAGTTTTCCATAGAGTATACCAAAGCGAATGTGGCAGAGGTCAAGGGACATATTCAAAACTTTGTTCGCACGTTCGACCTTGAGCAGGCTCCATTACTCCGAGTTGGGTTAATTGAAATAACGAAGGACCGTCATATTATGATGTTTGACATGCATCATATTATTTCAGATGGTGTCTCCTTAGGGATTTTGATACAAGAATTTATTAGCTTGTATAAAGGAGAAGAGTTATCTCCACTTCGTATTCAATACAAAGATTATGCGGTATGGCAACGAGAAGGCGTTCTGAGTGAGGAAATGAAGCGACAAGAAGCATATTGGCTTGAGGTTTTCAAAGGGGAGATTCCTGTACTCGATTTGCCAACCGATTATATCCGTCCAGCCATGCAAAGCTTTGAGGGAGATACGATAGAATTTATTATTGATCATAAAAGCAGAAATGGATTAAGGCAGATCGCAGCACAAACCGGTTCCACCTTGTATATGGTGTTGCTAGCAGCTTATTCAACACTATTACATAAATATACAAGTCAAGAAGATGTGATTGTTGGAACGCCAATTGCTGGAAGATCTCATCCTGATTTAGAGCCAATTATCGGTATGTTTGTCAACACTTTATCTATTCGTACCTATCCAGTGGGTGAGAAATCCTTCTATGAATTTGTGCAAGAAGTGAAAGATACGGCATTAGGAGCGTATGAAAATCAGAATTATCCGTTTGAAGAACTAGTAGATAAGCTAGATGTCAATAGAGATTTGAGCCGGAATCCACTGTTTGATACAATGTTCGAGCTAAAGAACGTAGAGCAAGAAGAATTGAGTATCGAAGGATTGCAACTTTCCCCGTACGAAAATAACCATGCGGTATCTAAGTTTGATTTATCCTGGAACGCGGTGGAGGAATCCGAAAGAATCGTATGCTTGATTGAATATGCTACTTCCCTTTATAAGAAAGAAACAGTGGAGCGAATGGGACTGCATTTTGTCCAACTAATTGAGGCCATTGTGAATGATCCACATGCACCACTGTCATCTCTTCAAATCATAACGAATCAAGAGAAAGAGCAAATTCTCGGGTTATTTAATGATACGACAACGGATTATGCCGAAGAGGGAACAATCCATCAGATGTTTGAGAATCAGGTGGAACGTACGCCAGATCAAGTAGCTGTCATTTATGAAAATAGTCAACTGACATATCGAGAGCTCAATGAACGTTCTAATCAATTGGCGAGAACCTTGCGAAATGAGGGGGTACAAGCTGGCCATTTAGTTGGTATCATGGCTGAACGTTCCTTGGAGATGCTGATTGGAATCTTCGCAATTTTGAAAGCTGGCGGTGCTTATGTGCCGATCGACCCAGGGTTTCCTGAGGAACGTATCAGCTACATGCTAAAGGATGCCAATATGAAGTTATTAGTGCTACAAAATCATTTACGTGATCGGATACCTTTTGATGGGAAACGAATTAATTTACAAGATGAACAAATGTATAGCGAGGACAAAACTAATCTCTTACCTGTAAATAGTTCGAGGGATGTAGCCTATGTCATCTACACATCTGGTTCAACAGGCAAGCCGAAAGGGGTTATGGTCGAGCACCATTCTGTTATTAATCGACTCATGTGGATGCAAAATCAATACCCTATCGATGAAACAGATATTATTTTGCAAAAAACATCAATCACGTTTGATGTTTCGGTTTGGGAGCTGTTTTGGTGGTCCATGGTAGGTTCCAAAGTATGCCTATTAGCGGTCGGGGGGGAAAAGAACCCTGAGCAAATCGTTGAGACGATAGCTAAGCAAGGCATAACTACTATGCATTTTGTTCCAGCGATGTTGCATGCTTTTTTGGAGTACATCGAGCAATGTCCAAGAAAAGATGTAAGGAATAAGCTTCATTGCCTGCGACAGGTATTTGCAAGTGGAGAGGCCTTAACCCCTTCGCAAGTAACAAAGTTTAATCAAATTGTTGCAACGGTGAATCAAGCGAAACTAACTAATTTGTACGGCCCGACGGAGGCTACTGTTGATGTATCGTATTTTGATTGCCATGCAGATCAAGAGCACGCTATTGTTCCAATAGGAAAGCCTATTTTTAATACGCAGCTCTACATTGTCCAAAATGAAACCAATAATCTCCAACCGATTGGGGTAGCGGGAGAGCTGTGTATAGCGGGAGTGGGGTTGGCGAGAGGATATTTAAATCGTCCTGAGCTTACAGCAGAGAAGTTTGTGATGAACCCGTTTACGGCCGGAAAAACGATGTATAAAACAGGAGATATGGCTAGATGGTTACCAGACGGTACCATTGAATACTTGGGAAGAATTGATCATCAGGTAAAAATTCGAGGCTATCGTATCGAGCTCGGTGAAATCGAAGCGCTACTTCTAAAAATAGCTTCTGTTGATGAAGCTGTGGTGACTGCAAGAGAGGACCATACCGGTCAGAAGCATTTGTGCGCTTATTTTGTGGCAAAACAGCAACTTACAGTAAGCGAATTAAGAAGTTCGCTATCACAGGATTTACCTACTTACATGATACCATCCTACTTTATACAGCTTGAGCAATTCCCTTTGACTTCAAATGGGAAAATCGACCGTAAAGTACTACCTTCACCAGAGGGTAAGCTTCATCTAGGGGTAGAGTATGAAGCTCCGCAAACACCAATGGAAGTTCAATTGGTTGAGATATGGCAGGAAATACTCGGTGTATCCAAAATAGGTAGAAAAGATAACTTCTTTGAGCTAGGCGGGCATTCTTTAACCGTACTCGAATTAGTCAGGAAGATCTACATGAATATTCGAGTGGAGATTCCAATTCGGGTGGTGTTTGAAAAGCCTACGATTGAAGGAATGGCTCCAGAGATTTTAAGGCCCATATTCGAAAAAAATAACAGAAACCCAATCATGAAATTAAACGAGCATGGACACGTAAATGTGTTCTGCTTCCCTCCCGCAATCGGTCATGGCATGGCCTATATCGAGCTGGCGAAATTACTTGAGAATCATTGTGTAACATACGGTATTGACTTCATCGATGAATATACAAATGATGAGGATTTAATGGAACAATATGTAAAGATAGTAACTGACGTACAGGACAAACAACCATATGTGTTTCTAGGTTATTCGCTGGGAGGAAATCTGGCATTTGAAGTAGCAAAAGCAATGGAGTTAAAAGGCTATATGGTATCGGATATCATCATGCTTGACTCTATAAAAAGAAATGGGGCATCAGAATTCTCGGAGGATGAAGCAGTAAAACAAGTCGATGCTCTACTAGAAGACATGCCTGAACAGTATAAGCATTTTGTAACACCGACATTTACGCATAAAATTTACTCATACGCTAAGTATCGGGATCAGCTTGTAAATACAGGTTCAGTTCAAGCTAATATTCATGAATTAATTGCGAAAGACTCTACAAAGTTAAATTCTGAAGAAGGTAATTGCTTGTCATGGAGACAAGCTACACGTAGTAACTATTCTGAACATCAGGCAAAGGGAATTCATGAAGAGATGCTTGACCCTGAAATGATTGAGGAGAATGCCAAATTAGTACGCCATATTGTCCAGAAAATCATTGATGAAACGTATGCTGTTTCTGCTCATTCTACTGATCGTTTAAGATAGAAAGACTAGTGTAGACAAGAATGTGCACATGTTACGGGCATGATATTCACAAATGAGTATAGGTGGTTAGATCGACCTATCTCTATTCGTGAACGATCATGCCCGTAGCTTTTTAAAGAAACATTTTTATTCGTTTTTCTTGATGAGTTCATGCAGCATAAACTATTTTTGCTAGAAAAGCTAGGAATAAATGGTTTTCTATGCCACTTTCCTTTTCTGTCGTTGCGGTTTATCACGCATTGAAGAGAGAACGGCAGCGCATAAACAAATTACAGCGGCTACCCAAAAGACAGTATGAAGAGCTGTCATATAGGCTTCCACATTTAATATATCAGTACTACTAGAGTCGGGTTGATTGTCTGTTAGTCTATTTAATTGAAAGGAGAATAGTGAGATAGCAAATGTTGTCCCTAATACCATCCCGATATTTCGGACTAATGCATTTAAACCGCCTGCCGTACCCAATAGTTTAGGTGGAACTGATCCTAGGATACTTGCATTGTTTGGTGATAGAAAAAGACCAGTGCCGATTCCCAAAATACCCATATGCATTGCGACAAGCCAAGCAGGTTCATTAGTTGTAAGCTTAGTGAGCAAAACAAAGGAAATAGCATTAATCACCAAACCTGAAATCGTTAAATAATAAGTACCAATTTTATCAGATAGCCAACCAGAAAACGGAGCCACTATCGCCATCATCACAGCATTTGCCATCATGACGTACCCCACGATGTTGGGGGGATATTCTAGCACCAGTTGCATATAAAACGGCATGAGAATTGTTATACAAAAAAGAGAGAGAAAAGACAGGAGAGTCGCAAAGCTTCCTGAACGGAATGTACGAATTCTAAATAGAGAGAAGTCTAGCATTGGATGTGAGATTCGTGTTTCACGTCGATAAAACAAGACGAAGATTACGAATGAAAAGAGAAGACCACCTAGTGTAATACCTGTTGTCCACCCATGTTCCTCTGCATTAGAAATGGTATATAGGAAGGTAATCATACTTGTCATATACATAATGGAACCAAGATAGTCAAAAGGCTCACCCACGCGTTTCTGGTGTTGTTTTGGCATGATACGTAGAGCTGCGATAAATCCGACTAAACCGATCGGTACGTTTATCCAAAAGATAGATTCCCAGCCAAACGAATCAACGAGAATTCCACCGATGGCGGGGCCTGACAATGAACCAAGCGATACCACCATTCCCGTTATTCCAAGAGCACGACCACGTTCCTCTTTGGGAAAGGTACTAGCTATGATAGCTTGACTATTAGCCATTAGCAATGCGGCACCAGCAGCCTGCAGGACACGCATACCAATTAACATCCAAATGGATTTCGACAAACCACATAAAGCAGAGCCGATCAAAAAAATTAAAAATCCTAGATTATATAAGTTCCCACGCCCAAAAAGATCCGATAATTTTCCAATAATGGGTAGAAGGGAAGCGATCGCTAATAAATAGGCGGTTACAACCCATTGCACGATATGTAGGGGAACCTGCAATGTATTGGAAATACTAGGGAGAGCTACATTCGTGATGCTTCCATCCAATGTTGACATAAAGATGCCCAGAGATACATTAGCAAGTATCCACCAGCGAAGAGTAGTCCTTATAGTAGGTAACTGACCTTCCTGACTCATCTTAATTCCTCCTTTATATAACGAAACGGTTTATCCTTTTTTTATGAGCATACGAATAGTCTCAGAGAGGTCAAGGTTGCTTTTTTGACACAAGGATAGTAGCTTTTGGTATGTTTCCTCGTCTAATCTGACATGGATGGCATGCTGTAGTCGATTAAGCTCGTGTTTTCGTGGACGCCCCCGTCCTAGTTTTTTATAAATAATTTCTTCCTCGCTGGGCTTTCTGTCAACAATGATATATCCTTGTTTTTCTATCCATTCATCCCCTTGATTTTTCTTCCAGACAAAAAGTGCGTTTTTGCGGACCTTAGCTAGATATATATCCATTTGTTCATCAACTAATCCATGTTCTATTGCTGTTTTTATCCATTTTTTCTCGAAAGCTTGGGCGAATTCTTGAAAGGAGTAGTATCGATTATCCATAAATGAATTCCACCTTTTTTGTTCTACAAAAAATATAAACCTGTTTCCAAAAATAGGCAACGTTTTTATTTTACAAAAAATGTAAAAAATATTTTTTTATTAGTAACCCAGCATAAACAGGAAAAAAATATGCTCTTCTCTTGCAATTTCTGAAAGTTTGGTTATTATTAAAAAGTAAGTTCATTGATGTCTAAGGCTGGCTGATTACAGTCATTCTATTCATCCTGTGCTTTCACGCATACGCGTACAGAGTATGGAGGGCTTGATAACTGGTATATACCACTGCTAAGTATTAACCCACCATAAAACAGCTTGGGCAACGTTTTTACGTTTGCGCTGGTTGTTTTGTGGTGGGTTATTTTTATTTTTTGAAGCAGATGGAAAAAGAAGAGGAGGAAATAACCCTTGAACAAAATGATTTCATTCACCATTAATGATACGTGGCACCAAGCAGAAGAGGGCACTAGAATTCTTGATTATCTGCTTGAACATGAGATAAAGCATCCCCATATTTGCTATTCACCTATTTTAGGTCCAATTCAAACATGTGATACTTGTACCTGCGAAATAAACGGACAACTGATGCGAGCTTGCTCTACTGTTGTAGAGGAAGGAATGAGAATTCAGACTACCTCTTCACGGGCTAAAGCAGCACAAAAAGAAGCGATGGATCGTGTACTTGAAAACCACATGCTGTACTGTACTGTGTGTGATAATAATAATGGCAATTGTCGTGTACATAATACTGTAGATCTGATGGAAGTGGAGCATCAGGAGCGACCGTTTCGTGAAAAGGGCTATGAGGTGGATATGTCTCATCCTTTCTACCGATATGATCCGAATCAATGTATATTGTGCGGACGTTGTGTAGAAGCATGCCAGGATTTACAAGTCAATGAGACATTGACCATTGATTGGGAACGAGACATGCCTCGCGTAATTTGGGATCAGGATAAATCTATTAATGAATCCTCCTGTGTCTCCTGTGGGCATTGTGTCACTGTATGCCCATGCAATGCTTTAATGGAAAAAACTATGCTAGGTGAAGCTGGTTTCATGACAAATATTGGGAAAGATTTACTTGATCCAATGATTGAATTGGTGAAAGAAGTAGAGCCTGGTTACAGTGGAATATTGGCTATTTCTGAAGCAGAAGCAGCTATGCGTGAAGCTCGAACGAAGAAGACGAAAACAGTATGTACATTTTGTGGAGTAGGCTGTAGCTTTGAGGTGTGGACGAAAGGGCGCCAAATTTTAAAAATTGAACCATCTGAGGAAGCACCGGTCAACAGCATTTCGACCTGTATCAAAGGAAAATTCGGTTGGGATTTCGTCAATAGCAACGAACGATTGACAACACCGTTAATTCGTCGAGGAGATGAGTTCGTTCCAGCTACATGGGAGGAAGCGCTTACACTGATTGCGTCTAAGTGGAAAGAGATGAAACAAAAGTATGGCGGTGACGCATTCGGCTTCGTTAGCTCATCAAAAACAACCAACGAAGAAGCTTACTTGGTCCAAAAATTAGCTCGACAGGTTTTTGAAACAAATAATGTAGACAACTGTTCACGTTATTGTCAATCTCCAGCTACAGATGGGCTCTTATCGACTGTTGGTTATGGTGGCGATTCTGGTGTGATTACAGATATTGCTGCTGCAGGGTTGGTCATTATCATCGGAGCAAATCCGACAGAAGGGCATCCAGTTTTGGCGACTCGGGTGAAACGAGCAAAGAAATTACATGGTCAAAAGCTGATTGTTTCAGATTTACGCAAACATGAAATGGCAGAACGTTCGGATTTGTATTTACATCCAAATCAAGGAACAGATTTTGTCTGGTTAACAGCGGTAGCTAAATATATCATTGATCAGGGCTGGCATGATGTAGACTTCTTAGCAGAACGTGTTAATTACTTAGAAGAGTATAAGAATGCAATTCAAATCTACACACTGGAATATGCAGAAGAAGTGACTGGAATTTCTCAAGAGCAACTAAAAGAAACAGCCAAAATGATTTGTGAGGCAGACGGTACATGTGTACTGTGGGGCATGGGGGTTACCCAAAACGTAGCAGGTTCTTATACATCAGCAGCAATTGCCAATCTTTTATTACTCACAGGAAATTTTGGACGACATGGTGCGGGAGCGTACCCACTACGTGGACATAATAACGTACAGGGCGCTTGTGATATGGGCTCATTGCCAAATTGGTTACCAGGTTATCAGTCTATCTCAGATGATGAGGCTCGCCAAAAATTTGAAAAGGCGTATGACGTCAAGATTTCGAATAAACCAGGCTATACGAATATCCAGATGTTACAGGCAGTAGAGGAAGGTACATTAAAAGCAATGTATTTGATTGGGGAAGATATGGCCTGGGTTGATTCCAATTCTAATCATGTGCAGGAGACTTTAAGTAAACTTGATTTCTTTGTGGTGCAGGATATTTTCTTTACACGGACAGCACAATTTGCAGATGTCATTTTGCCAGCAGCACCTTCTTTAGAAAAGGACGGTACGTTCACTAATACAGAAAGAAGAATACAACGGCTCTATCAAGCATTGCCTACATGGGAGGAATCCAAGCCAGATTGGTGGATCATTACCCAGCTTGCTAACCATCTTGGGGCCAATTGGGAATATACTCATCCTGGTGATATTATGGACGAAATTGCAAGTCTAAGCCCGCTCTTCTCAGGAGTCAGCTACGAAAGATTGGCAGATTGGAACAGCTTGATATGGCCTGTATTGCCAGATGGTACAGATGAACCGTTGCTCTATATCAATCGCTTTAATTTCCCAGATGGAAAGGCCCGTCTTTCCTTGGTAGAATATGTACCCCCTATTTCCTATCCAGCAGAATTTGATCTAGTGGTCAATAATGGGCGTTTATTAGAGCACTTCCATGAAGGGAATATGACGAATAAATCAAAAGGAATTCAATATAAAGTGCCAGAGGTATTTGTCGAGGTGCCACCAGAGCTTGCTTGTGAGCGGGGGGTAAAGGATGGCTCTTTAGTACGCTTGGTATCCCCATATGGAGCCATCAAATTACGGGCGGTTGTAACCAATCGAGTACAAGGAAAAGAGCTGTATGTCCCGATGAACTCAGTCAGTTGTGACAATGCCATTAATATTTTAACAGGAAATATAGGAGATATTCGTACGCAAACACCAGCTTATAAACAAACCAAGGTGCGTTTGGAAGTACTTGAGCATAACGGCCAGAATCCGTTGCCCAAAAATAACCCACGCAATGCCAAACGAAACCCACAGCTGGGTGTGCAGGTAGACCGCAAGTGGGCACGGACTGATTACGAGCCTATTGCAGATGTGAATGTAGCAGGAGGGAAGCAATAATGGCCAAACCAATTACCAAAATAGCCGAACCAACCGAAACAAAAGAAGAACACCAGGAGCTGCATCTTACTCAATTAAAAGAAGAGATTGCCATGCATGCCGAAAGTATTCGTCAATCCGTAAAACTGTTGGATGAGCTACATCAAGCAGGAGTCCTAGAAACGATGCAATCTATGGTTCAAAGTAAGGAAAAGATGGCTGGCATCGCAGTTAAGCAGTTGGTAAAGCCAAATGTAACTAAATCTATTAATAACGTCATGGCGTTAACAGAAGCCTTAGCTCAAATAGAACCAGAAATGACCAAGAAGCTGGTCTCAAGTCTAACACATGGTCTACAAAAAGCAGAAGAAGCCAGCGCTAAAGAGAGTAAAATTGGTATGTTTGATCTGTTTAGAGCACTACAAGACCCTGATATTAATCGTGCAATTTCTTTTGGCTTACATATGTTGAAAGGGATAGGGGAAAATCTAGGGGAGCAAGAGAGGCAAAAATAGAGGTAGGATTTCTATCGAGGGGTATGTAAAAAAGGCGGCATGTAACCGCCTTTTTTACTATTAACATACATGAAATATGAAAAGGAATAGAAGGGTTTAATTACCAATTATTGGAATAGTAAGCCAGAAAAACATTGTCTCATAGAATCGTTTAAAAGTGACAAATATCCACCTCAGAAAAACAAACATACGTTCTAATTAACCATGAAACTCCTTACGAAAATTTATTTTTATTAAGAAATGCATCTTTTTTTTATAAAGATTGTGGGAGTGAAATTTTGTTACAGGTAAAAAAGGCTTACTAACAACGTTTTTAGATTAATAACAGAAAATTCCTAACAGTTATATTATAAATCTTACGGATGACAAAACAAAGCTGGTGTGGTACGGTAGCAGTAATCCATACCTGGCGGAATAGTGTACACCTGACGTGTACACTTCAACACCAAGAAACATAAGGAAGTGAAATGATGAAGAAATTAGGACTTTTACCCAAAATTATTCTAGGTATCATTTTAGGGGTAATTATTGGCTCCTTCTCGCCTGAATGGATCGTCAAAGGCACTGCAACATTTAGTGGTATGTTTAGTAATTTTCTTGACTTTATTATTCCATTGATTATCATCGGATTTATTGCTCCTGGTATTGGGGAGCTTGGAAAGGGTGCTGGAAAGCTCTTAGGATTAACGACAGCAATCGCATATGGTTCTACGATTGTAGCAGGATTGTCCGCCTATTTTGTAAGCACCAGCTTTTTCCCACATATTATAGAAGTTGGGACACTAACTAGTGCTTTCAAAAATCCAGAAGAAGCATTAACTCAGGCTTACTTTACGATTGAAATCCCACCTATTATGGGAGTAATGAGTGCACTTATACTTGCTTTTACCTTGGGACTAGGATCTGCGGCCCTCAAGGGAGATACCCTCCTAAAAGTAATGGTTGATCTTAGGGGAATTGTTGAAAAAGTAATTTCCTCTGTTATCGTACCACTATTGCCTGTGCATATCATGTGTGTGTTTACGAATCTGACATATGCTGGACAAGTACAAATGATTATCTCTGTATTCTTTAAAGTCTTTATTATTATTATTGCCATGCATATTTTGTATCTCATCGTGCAGTATTTTATTGCTGGACAACTGGGACGTAAAAACTTTATCTCTTTAATGAAGAATATGCTTCCTGTCTATATGACAGCGATCGGAACACAATCTTCAGCGGCTACAATACCTGTAACCTTACGTCAAGTGAAGAAAAATAAGGTAAGTGACCAGATCGCAGACTTTGTAGTTCCCTTATGTGCAACTATTCATCTATCTGGAAGTACGATAACACTGGTCAGCTGTTCTATGGCTGTAATGATGTTGAATGGAATGCCTACTTCTTTCGGAATAATGTTTCCCTTTATTCTAATGCTGGGCATTACCATGGTGGCTGCTCCAGGTGTTCCAGGTGGAGCCGTAATATCAGCACTTGGTCTATTGCAAACCATGCTTGGATTTAGCCCATCGTTGACATCACTAATGATTGCTCTTTATATTGCACAGGATAGTTTTGGAACAGCGTGCAACGTAACAGGTGATGGAGCGATTGCAATTATAGTGGATCGTATTAAAGGCGGGCGAAAAGTACAGGAGCCTGTAGAACAGATGGAAGCTATCCTATAATAATGAAAAAGGACTCTACTCTTTGTTTGGGTAGAGTCCTTTTTACCTCAAAAAACGGACTTACTCTTTTTTGCATAAATGAAAAATAATTGATTGATACATAAAAGTTTGCTAGATGTTTTCTTTTCACAAAAGGGAATTCAATTTATACTTCTAGGGAAAGCAATTAAGTAAGGAGTGGATTTCATGCAGGATATCTATCGCGCATTCGTGCTGGATGTTGTAAATGGTCAATCCAACATGCAGATACAAGAACAGACTATAGCTGATTTACCAGATGGAGAAGTGACGATTCGTGTTGCCTATTCCAGTGTTAATTTCAAGGATGGCATGGCGACAATTCCGAATCGCATCATTCGCAAATACCCAATGGTTCCAGGTATTGATTTAGCAGGAGTAGTAATCGCTTCTACGGATGAACGCTACCAAATAGGCGATCAGGTGATTGCTACGAGCTATGAAATAGGTGTATCTCACCCAGGTGGATTTAGCGAAATTGCTAGGGTTCCAGCTAAATGGGTTGTGCCTTTACCAGAAGGCTTGACGATGCAGGAAGCTATGATTCTGGGTACAGCCGGCTTTACAGCAGCCCTATCTATTATTCGGCTAGAGGAGAATGGTTTGTCGAATGATCAGGGGCCGGTTCTGGTGACTGGTTCCACAGGTGGTGTTGGTAGTGTTGCTGTTGATATTTTGGCGAAAAATGGATACGAGGTAACGGCCAGTACTGGAAAAGAAAGTGAGCATGCCTATTTAAAAGAACTGGGCGCCACAAATATTTTACATCGTAATGAGGTTATTGCTACGGATGAAAAACCAATGCGCCAACAGCTTTGGGCAGGAGCAGTAGATCCAGTTGGGGGGAAAACATTAGAGTATCTCCTTTCTACCATCAAGTATGGGGGTTCTGTTGCTGTAAGCGGATTAACGGGGGGAGCGGATGTGTCTACAAGTGTATACCCCTTCATTTTACGTGGAGTGAATCTACTTGGAATCGATTCGGTCTATTGCCCGATGGATAAACGTAAAGTGGTATGGCAACGTCTAGCGTCTGATCTAAAACCACAGCATTTGACAGATCGGATGGTTAATGAAATTTCATTAGAAGAATTGCCGAAGACACTTTCTCAAATATTAGAGGGTCAAATACGTGGACGGACGATTGTAAGATTGTAGTTGAAATCTAAATTGAAACGAAAATCTGAGGAATAAATAGCATCAAAACACTAGGTGTCATCTACGACAATCTGATATTACTTTATTTTAATAAGAAACAAAGCAAACAAGGCTGGCATCCCAACCAGCCTTGTTTACTTTTGAAATCTACTATGTTGACTACTCATGTTTGAAACAACTGTCCTTCTAACGCCTTGATATATCGTTCAGCAGAATTTTGCACGGATTCATTAGCATGCTCAGCTACGATTCCATGAAACGCGTTATATAGACGATTAAATGGCAAATCCTTTACTTTATCGGCCATTGCTCTTACTTTATTAGCAGGTAATGGAATCAAATTGGGATAGCTGTACATAAAGCTTACCCAAGAATTGTCTGCCACCACTTGAATGATATCTCCTGTTAAAAGGACACCTTTTCCGTTATTTCCATCCTTCCAATGCAAGACAGACCCGCCTTTAAAATGTCCTCCTAAACGATGAATAGTCAATTGATCCGTCAAGGAATGAGATTCTCCTGACCAATACACGATATGTTCACTGGGACGAGTAATCCATTCTTTATCATCTTCATGAACATAGATAGGGGCGTTAAAGATTTCAGCCCATTCCACTTGAGTGGAGTAATAATGTGGATGGGAAAGGGCGATTGCTTGGATTCCACCTAGCTTCTCTATTTCCTCAATGGTTGATTGATCCAAAAAGGTTATACAATCCCACAAAAGCTGAAAACCATTACTCTGTAGGAGGTACGCATTTTGTCCTATAGCAAATTTGGGTTTCGTTGTAATACTGAATAATCCGTCTTCTTTTTGTACAATTTCATTCGTATAGTCTGCATGTTGCTGTAGCTCTTCTAGTGTTGTCCAGGCTTGTCCAATAGGGTTCACGAATTGTCTTTCTTCCTTACAGATCAGGCAAAAAGGGGGAGCTTCCTTGCTTTTTGGATATTGAACTCCGCAGGTAGTGCAGATGAAATGTAACATATGTAGCCTCCTAAATAGCAGTATTTTTAATACTTTCTATATTATCATATATAGAAAGTAAACATAAGCTAATTATTTTTGGAGTTGAAGATGTTTTCATCATAAAATCAAGCTGATACGAAACCATTAAACATGGCCCAAGTAAGCCTATTATTAGTATTCATTTTTGATGAATAGGACCAAGGCTTATGAAATATCGTTTTCCTGTTTAACTGTTCGCCGCACAGGGATTTCCTTCTGAGTACATCATGGATCGAGATTAACGATGAAACAAAACTTATCAATTCAACAGGTGGAAACACTTGCCCACCATCTCGTACAGAACTACTGTAAAAATCAGAATTATCTATCAATATTTACTCAAATTAAAAAGAGTTTGGATTATTGTAGGGTACTTACCTTGCTCATGCAGGCGATAGTAGAGACTCCGAAAAAAATTTTTTACATTGATCTTCTGTGCATAAGAACCTATCGAAAAATCATCATCGAGCTGATCGAAAAAACTTTTGATCCACAGATCGATTTCATTGTTTGTAAAAACATCTCGCTTCAACACAGATAAAACTGCTGTTACCATTCGTTCATCTTCTTCATGTAAATAAGTCGTTTGTGTGACTGTGATTTTTACTCGTACAACATCAAGAATTTTTTGAAGATCAGCTTTTTCAATCTCTAGGCATTGCGCTAAATCATCGAGAGCATCTGCAGCATGAGCCGTTGCGTGGGCCCAGCCTTTTCCGGCGACATACCCACGAAGATCTATTTCCTGTGCTATGTAGTTAAACAGATTTTCTTTTATCTGAAGAATTTCTTCTCCTTTCAGAAAAGGATTGTTTTTATGTGCGATCAGGATTAACGGGATTAATAATACGGAAAAAGAACGTGTGAACACCGAATCAGTACCAGTTTCGCCAATACGGTAAAACAAGTGCTGATCGTTCAGAATGATGGTAAGTAGTTTGCTCATTTCTTTTGGAGAAAGCACGCCATCCAAGATCCATTTTGAAAACACTGAATAGATTAACTCGTCGCGCAACTGGGGATCTGGTGAACCAATACTTGAGGTCATTTCCAAGGCTAACTCAAAAGCATTAGGCGGTGCTTCAAAGTCATTCGATTTTATAGAAAGTAATTTTTTCTTAAGCGACATGTTATCCCTCTTTACAAAAGTAATGTATTACAAATATTGAAATATTTTATCATGAGTTATCCTTTTTGAAAATAAAGAAAGGTAACATAATGTTGTGGGGAGATAAGGAGGGGGTAAAAGCTGATTTTACTTAATAGTTATTTTTCTACTAAAACGTAAATCCAATCAATCAATACGAAAACTTGTAATGCGGAAACACAAAAAAACAAAAAAGACATCGTACGGTTTTTGTTCAACTCAAATGACCCTAAAGAAGCCATGATAACAGCTAAGCCCAGCATAGTAAATATTCTTAAGAAAGGAGCATCTGTTATAAGGGAAGCTATTGTAATTACAATGGTTATTATTGAAATAACGTTAAACCAAAGAGGGTTCTTTTTCATTAGACTCACCAAGTTCCTTTTTTAGGAAATTATAACATACAAATTGACCTAATGTATGTAACAATACGGTAATGGAGAAGGCAATGACTTATTTGGAGCAAATAAATAAAATCGCAGGACAACTCCCACTAGCTGTATTAAAAGACATTAATCAACGTGTAGGTGATTGGCTTACAAGTGGAGGAAAAGAGGACGATCCGTATATACAACAGCAACTAAGAGCATGTTTTGAATAAAGATTGATCAATTCATGCTCTTTCTGTATGTAATTGAATCTTCTTTTATAAGGCCATGTTAAAGAATATTGTTGATATGTTTAACGAAATGAGAACTTCTAATTCAAAGAAGTTACTCTCTTCAATAAATTAATCTTTATCTTTATCTATTTTTATATCTATATGTTAACTTTAAAGCGAGGAACTGAGGAATCAAATTCAAAAAACTGACCAACATGAATATTTGATATGGAGCTAGTGGCTTAAAATAGCCACCCCATTGTTCGTTTCCCATCATCTTGCTGATGAAATAATATGAAATTATTTCAGATACTAGATTGCCAATAATTAGAGGAATTGAGTTACTAAAGAATTTGGAGAAGAAAGCAAGAAGCGAAGTCGCTACAATCATTATTAAATAGCCAAGCATTGAGCGTTTAGCAAAGTCTTGGTGCATCGAAAAATAGACAAATGGAAAACAGTATAAACAGACTATTAAGATGCTAATTCCTATTTTTTTAATATTTTCACCTCTTTTTGTAATTTTAAATAGAGCAAATCTAAAACTTATAAAGAAAACGTGGAAAGTCGAATACTATTCTTAGTTGTGTTTATGGGAAACAGGCATAAAGAAAGTCTACAAATATCAGATTCCAAAAATATTATCTCTTTCTACTTTACATATTCTTAGTGCAAAGTTTTTGTACCATTCATTTTTACCTCTATCCTGTGCAACTTGATGTGCTGAATGTTCCTTCCAATTCTTTATCGCATCTAAAGATTCCCAGTATGAAACAGTTATTCCCAGACCTTCATCACGGGCACTTTCTACACCTAAAAATCCTTTCTGTTTAGACGCTAGCTCTACCATTTTTTCAGCCATTTTTCCATAACCTCTGTCGCCCTCAGTTCGTTGCGAAGCAAATATCACCGCATAGTAGGGGGGATGAGGAGTTTTTGCAATTCCACTCAATTTTAGTTCCTCCAATTTATGTTAATTTTAATTAAACATCACGTTTCCTTAATCAATTAAACTGTCTCTATAGTACAATAAGAACAAAAAATTTAGCATCATCAATACAGAATTTTGACCAAACTTTTATTTTTAAGCTACAGCTACATGGCGGAATATTGGCGGTAGGATGGCTCTCCGTTTGGAGAATAAGGTGATAGATGGATTTTCTACTGTGACTGGTAATTTTGATAGACAAGGACTGTCTTTCGGAATTCTTCAGTTTAAACTTTGGGCAAGAAACTCTACAATTCGTCCTTAAAAACTATATTAAATATCATGAATCAGAGTGTACATCTATTTTTGGTAGAGAAAAGGCAGGCATTGCTGAGGCTGGGCTACTTCAGCGAGACTACTGGTAGAGGTAAGCAACAATGCTACCGATGGATCACCGGTATGGGAAGACATGACACAATCGATTTTTAAACAGAGACTACCTTGGAAAGCTACAAAAGGGGATAGGGGAGTAATCGAAACAGCGCCAGGATGGATAGAAAAGCTTGATACTACGTCTCAACAGATTAAGCTAAAGAACGATAAGGATTTCTGTTGAATGCAAGTTGAGCATGTAGTGAGAGTAGATAATAAATAAATAAATACTACTCTTACTACATGCTCTCAAAAATGAAAATCTAAAAAGCCTTGCAATTAATACAGGGCTTCGTGTAGCTGTATTTTTTGGGAGATTTAAACAAACAACACTCGTGACTTTAGCCATGAGAGGTTAATCCTTATTTTCCCGCTTTAAGTGATGCTCTGAGGAGATTCTCATTTGAACACCCCCCATATATAGTTGTAAAGATAACTGCTTAGGTGTATAAAAACCAATGGGTAATAGGATATATTTTACGTCACGGTTTCTCCATGGGTTATGGGTCACTTCTGTTTTTTCCAAATGGGAATACATGCTATGATAGGCTCATACGTGTTTTTGACAAAAAATGATAAGAGAGTAGAGAAAAATTAGGGGGATTTTATGCTAAAACGTTACGTAACAGCGGGCGCCGTACTAGCATTGTTAGGTGTAGCCTTGGGAGCTTTTGGTGCTCATGTACTAGAAAAGATGCTAGATGCTAAAGGTTTAGCCACTTTTGAAACCGGAGTACGCTACCAAATGTACCATGCATTGGGCTTGTTATTCGTAGGGCTGTTAGGAAAACAAGTAGGGGAATCTGCTTTGTTGAAATGGGCTGGTACCTTTTTATTAGCTGGTATTCTCATTTTCTCAGGTTCCTTGTATCTCTTATGTGTAACAGGAGTCAAAATGCTAGGTGCAATCACTCCGATCGGTGGTGTCTGTTTTTTATTAGGCTGGTTGTTTGTGGTTTTGGCAGTCAGACAAAAATCATAAGAGGAGCAACGGTGTAATTTGTCTCAGCTGACGTAGTTTACCGTTAACAAATGATGACAAGACCAGATGCTCTTCAAATGAGTGATCCATGGAAATCATTTACGAGTTTGCTAAAACCTCCTTTGGGTCCATATGGAATGGAACATATGGACCCGAACTCTTCATAAACAGCTTTCCTCTGAATTTGTAGGTTTGCTTACAGCCATTCATCAAAGGTACGAATGTACCATTTTTTTATGAAATGGGTGAGAAGTGCATAACTAAGTAGTATCCCTACTAGCCATGGGAAATATTCCAGTGGTAACGGCTGTAATCCAACACTTGCTCCAAATGCAGAGAAGGGAATATAGATTCCTGCTATTATAATAATACTGGTTAAAAGTAAAACCGGAAAACTAGCTCTACTTTGAATAAATGGTATTTTTTCCGTACGAATCATATGCACTATGAGAGTCTGAGACAATAATCCTTCGATAAACCAGCCAGATTGGAATAAGGATTGATCAGCAATAGTGTTGGCTGCAAATACATAATACATGACGAAATAGGTGGCATAATCGAAGATCGAGCTAATTGGACCAATGAAAATCATGAATCGCCCCACCGATTTCGCATCCCATTTTCTTGGAGTCTGTAAAAACTTTTTATCCATATTGTCCCAAGGAATGGATAGCTGTGAAATATCGTAAAACAAATTTTGAATTAATAAATGAATGGGTAACATGGGAAGGAAAGGTAGAAATAAGCTTGAACCCAAAACACTAAACACGTTACCGAAATTAGAACTGGCGGTCATTTTGATATATTTAATGATGTTTCCGAACGTTCTACGTCCTTCCATAATTCCATCTTCTAATACCAGTAAGCTTTTCTCTAACAAAATGATGTCTGCTGATTCTTTTGCGATATCGACTGCTGAATCAACCGAAATTCCCACATCTGCCTCACGCAAAGATGCAGCATCATTGATTCCATCCCCCATAAACCCCACGGTGTGTCCTTTGTCTTGAAGTACGCGTACGATTCTTGCCTTTTGTAACGGATTTAGTTTGGCAAAGACTGTTGTCTTTTCTGCTAGATCAGCTAACATCTCATCCGTTACATCATCAATTTCTCCTCCAATGATAACCTGATCTACCTGTAAACCTAAATCTGTACAAACCTTACGAGCAACCACTGCATTATCACCTGTAAGCACTTTCACATCGACGCCGTTTGCATGCAGTTTTTGTATTGCACTCGCGGCACTTTCCTTTGGTGGATCTAAGAATCCAATATACCCTACAAGGATCATTTCACTTTCGTCTTTGACACTGTATACATGTTCGCGTGGATCAGAAGGCTTGATGGCAACGGCGATGACGCGCAGACCATCCGTATTTAAATCATGTACCACTTTATTTATGTTTTCCACAATTTCCGATGTGAGGGGCATGATCTGTCCATTACTAGATACTAGAGTACAATTACTCAGAATTTCTTCCACAGCTCCCTTACAAATGAGAAGATGTTCTTCGTTGTTTTTTAGTACGACTGACATACGGCGGCGATTAAAATCGAAGGGGATTTCATCTATTTTTTGAACATTTTTCTCGTCTTCCAGAAGGTTCATTCGTTGGGCATGCTCGACGATCGCAACATCTAACAAGTTTTTTAATCCTGTTTGATGGTAACTGTTCAAATAAGCATATCTCAACACGTTCACATTGGGATTTCCGAGAATATCTACATGTTTTTCTACAACGATTTTATCTTCTGTAAGTGTTCCAGTCTTATCGGTGCATAGAATATTCATAGCTCCAAAATTTTGGATAGCATTCAGTTTTTTCACAACTACCTGTTTTCGTGCCATGCTGATTGCACCTTTGGCCAGATTAGCCGTTACAATAACGGGAAGCATTTCTGGTGTTAAGCCAACAGCGACGGATAATCCAAAGAAAAAAGCTTCCATCCAATCACCTTTTGTAAAACCGTTTATGAAAAAAATGATGGGGACCATAATCAACATAAAGCGAATAAGGACAAAGGTGATACTGTTCACGCCTTTATCAAAGCTTGTCAACGGACGCTTATCTATCAATGTTTTTGCCATGGAACCGAAGTAGGTAGAAGAACCGGTTGAAATCACTAGGGCAGTGGCAGTTCCACTTATCACGTTTGTTCCCATATAACAAAGATTGGAAAGCTCTAAGGCGTGAAGAGATTGATCAGCAGTAGCTTGTTTTTCTACGGGAAATGCTTCCCCAGTGAGAGCCGATTCGCTAATAAACAAATTTTTGGAATTGAGAATTCGAACGTCCGCTGGAACAAGATCTCCGGCGGACAGATGAATAATGTCACCAGGTACCAGCTTCTCCATGTCGATTTCTTGCTTTATAGATAGACGGGTTACGGTTACAGTTGTTTTGACCATCGCTTTCAATTTTTCTGCGGTTCGTTTGGAACGGAACTCCTGAGTAAAGGTAATAAGTACACTGATGGAAACCATTGTGCTAATGATGACGGATGCTTCTATATCATCTGAAAAATAGGAGAATATATCTAACCCAAGCAAAATCAGAATAAACGGATTCTTGAAGCATGAAAGAAGTTGTACATACCATGCTGGCTGTTTCTCTTGGGCAATTTGGTTTTGGCCGTATTGATTTAATCTCTTATTGACTTCGGATTCTGATAGTCCCGTCACAGTTGTGTTCAACGATTGCAGAAGATTATCAATATTCGAAGTCGATGCCTTAATTAGACGAGAAGAAATGTCGTGGTTCAACGATTTATTATTGAGATGTTTAGCTTGTTTCATGTTAGTAAGTACCTCCCGAGTGTGAAAAATAGACACAAAAAAACTCTCCCTGTAAGAGAGAGTGAGCTGACTATTTTTCTATGCACTCGCATGTCACATACGCATACTTAAATACACCCACGATGTTGGTAAAGGAGGGCGAAAAAAAGAGCATAGCAAACATGTAAGAGCATAGAAAATATGCTTCTCTCTTGTTACAGAATGTTGATACAGCTGTTTATATTGACTACTAGGACTGCCTTCCATGTGGAAATCCCCCCTTTACAAAATGAAAAACCCTCTAGGATAACTAGAGGGTTTGAAGTATGCATACCAAAATAAGCATTTTCGTTCCCCCTAGTCGAGTTTTGGCACTATACAACGTAAAGAGACTTACACGATCTCTTAGCCACCTTAAGAAAAGCCTTAATCCGACAGTTCCTGTTCTACCCATGGGCATCTTTCGATATTTCTGGGCAGTGGCCTATGTTTGTATAGGAGCCTCACCTAACGAGGACTTAATTGTTATGTGAATCATACTGGAACAATTCGTAATTGTCAATAGCAAAATAAATTTTGATAGTAAATAGGTGAAAAAATGATTTTGTTAGGCAAATAAACCTGTCGTTTTACTTAATTTCCTAGATAAGCTTGTTCAAATAGATTCCTTAGTTCTCCAACACTAGGGGGACGTGGATTCGTAATTGTGCATTTATCCTGCATAGCCACCTCGGCTAAACTATCTAGCTCTCGATAAAAATCCTCTTTTTTTACCCCCTCTTCTTTAAGAGATGCGGGCATTCCTAGATCTTTTCGAAGTTTTTTCACTGCGATAATTAGATTCTTTACTCCGTTTCGTGTATCGGAGGAAGGTAAATTCAAAAGTTTAGCAATCTCTGCATATTTATTGGACGCGATACTAAAATTTCGATCCGTATATCCTTTAATGTGGGCGTTGTATTCAATAACGTATGGCAACACAATGCCATTGCTTCTTCCATGAGGGATATGAAACTTTGCACCAATGATATGTGCCATACTGTGGCTGATCCCAAGTGAGGCAGTATTAAAGGCGAGACCGGCTATACAGGAGGCATTATGCATTTTCTCACGTGCTAGACGATCTTCTCCATTCCGGAACGATTTTTCTAAATAGGCAAAAACAAGACGAATGGCTTTCTCTGAAAAAGCGTCTGTAAAGTCCGAAGCAAGTGTTGATACATAGGCTTCCAGCGCATGAGTTAAGACATCGATCCCAGTATCAGCTGTTATGAAGGAAGGAACAGTTTTTACGAGCTCAGGGTCTAGGATCGCTTCAGTTGGTAGCATTTCATCAGAAACAAGGGGGTATTTTACATTTTTGTTACTATCTGTAACCACTGAAAAATTCGTTACCTCAGAACCAGTTCCACTCGTAGTTGGCACTGCGATGAATGTTACTTCTTTTGCAGTTGTTTCTTTCTGATTCATACGATTGTTAAAAAGACAAATTGCCTTTGCCGCATCAATAGCTGATCCACCACCTAAAGCAATCACGATATCAGGATCGGCTGCACTCATGACCTGTATGCCATTCACGATGTTTTCAAGTGGAGGATCTGGCACGATATTATGAAAAATAGTGATATGTTCGTTTTTTTCTTCGAGCTGTAGTTTTACTTTATCAATCATCCCCGATTTAATCATAAAAGGGTCTGTCACCACGAAAATACGTTTATTCTCTATACTTCGAAGGCTAGATAATGCGTCTGTCCCAAAATGAATGAGCGTTTTTATTTGAAAATGATTCATCACTTTCTCCTTTCAAATCAACATATATCTATTACAAGGAATGTCTCTGATTTCATCACTTTCTCCTTTTCTAGGAGGCATAGCGTTATTTTGGCTTTCATTAGCCTGATTTATTTCAACCAATTTTTCATAAAAGCATGTTTTACAAAAAAGCATGTTTTACAAAAAGCATACTTTGTCTAGCTAACAATCATAATAACTATGAAGTGGGTGATGAAGTATGGAAGAGAAACAACGTGTCATACAAGAATATGTTCCAGGAAAGCAGGTGACCCTAGCCCACTTGATTGCGAATCCCAATCCTGATCTGTATAAGAAACTGGGGCTTCTCTCTGAAAATATCAAGGCGATTGGAATCCTGACCATAACACCAAGCGAGGCATCCATCATTGCCGCAGATGTAGCCACAAAATCAGCAGATGTTTCCATTGGTTTCGTAGATAGATTCAGCGGATCGCTTGTCATTACCGGCGATATTTCAAGTGTGGAATCTGCGCTTCGAGAAGTGTTGAATATGCTCTCTGAAGTATTACATTTTTCAGCTACATCCATAACGAGGTCATAGTATGGGAAAAATAATGATGCTAGTAGGTAGGACAGGCTGTGGAAAAACAACTCTCACTCAAGCCCTCATGAATACCGAACTCAGCTACCGCAAAACGCAGATGATTGAAACGGTAGAAAATATTATTGATACACCTGGTGAGTATATCGAGAACCGAAATTATTACCGGGCACTTATTGTAACCTCAGCAGAGTGTGATTTGATTGGATTCGTACAAGCTTGCACGGATCAAGCTAGTTTGTTCCCAGTTCAATTTGCTAGTGCCTTTGCAAAACCGGTGATTGGGATTGTTACCAAAGTAGATCGGTGCAATCAAGTGGAAGAGCTGACGCGTGCCGAACGTTTTTTACGTGAAGCAGGGGCAGAACAGGTCTTTCATGTGAGTAGCTATGAGAAACAAGGTCTCGAAAAAATCAAAGATTTGCTCGCAAGAAACACTTGAGGTGGTAACAGAATGAAAGAAGAAGTGCTTAGTGTCGGTATTGACATTGGGACATCAACCACACAGTTGGTATTTAGCAAGATTGGCATCGAAAATACAGCATCTGCCTTTGGTGTTCCTCGAATAAAAATCGTGGATAAAGAGATTATCTATCGAAGTGATATTCATTTTACTCCGCTACTTTCGCAAACCGAGATTGATAGTGACGAGGTTCGGAGGATTGTAGAAAAAGAGTATCAACTGGCGCATGTACAGCCTGAAGACGTACAAACCGGGGCTGTCATTATCACAGGTGAGACTGCTCGAAAACAGAATGCACGAGATGTTTTGCAACGTTTGAGTGGTTTTGCTGGAGATTTTGTTGTAGCAACGGCAGGCCCTGATTTAGAATCCATTATTTCGGCAAAGGGGGCTGGAATTGACAAGGTATCGGAAGAAAAGGGGGCTACTGTTGTCAATTTGGATATTGGTGGTGGTACCACCAATCTAGCTGTATTCAACGAGGGAGAGTTGGTGAATACGGGGTGTTTGGATATTGGCGGTAGACTCATAAAAATAGAACCTTCTTCACGAAAAATTACCTACATTGCCGATAAAATCAAACAGTTAATCAACGCGAGGAACATACAGGTGAAAGAAGGTGATACAGCTGATATCGAGCAGTTGCAAAAAGTAGTCATTGAAATGGTAAGCCTGTTGGAACAGTCCGTCAACCTGATACAGCGTACCCCATTTTATACAACCATTGTCACCCATCATGGAATTGACGATAGTATTCACCCGCAATACATCTCTTTTTCTGGTGGAGTGGCTGATTATGTCTATCATCCAGAAACAAATGATGTACTTGCATACGGGGATATAGGAATTTTGCTAGGACAGGCAATTCGCCAATCATCTCTTTGTGAAAAAATGAAATTGGTGCAAGCTGAAGAAACCATTCGGGCAACGGTCGTAGGAG
Source organism: Brevibacillus laterosporus DSM 25 (assembly GCF_002706795.1). Classification (NCBI taxonomy): domain Bacteria; kingdom Bacillati; phylum Bacillota; class Bacilli; order Caryophanales; family Paenibacillaceae; genus Brevibacillus; species Brevibacillus laterosporus. The sequence continues at coordinate 4,923,486 of NZ_CP017705.1, read as the reverse complement.
CAGGTACGCATACAACCGAGATTAGTGGTAGCACGATTACATACACAGAAGAAAACTTTCCTATGAAAAATCTGCCTATTTTAAAGCTAACAGGAGAGGATGAGTCTCAAGGCTTTGCTCATCTACAGGATGTCTTACAAGAAAAATTACGCTGGTTCATATTAGAAAACGAGTGGCAACCTGTAGCCATTGCTATTCGTGGGAAAAAAAGTCCAAGCTTCACAGAGATTCAGGAGCTTGCAAAAGCATTAATCGGTGGTATGGAGGCATTAATAAAAGCAGATTTGCCCTTGGTGGTAATTGTTGAAATGGATTTTGCCAAAGTGTTAGGTCAAACGATGCATAAGCAACTGCAATTTTCTAGAGAGGTCATATGCATTGATAGTATCCGCTTAGAAAACGGCGATTACATCGATATAGGGAAACCACTGGCAAACGGCCGTGTACTACCTGTAATCATTAAAACTCTAGTATTTCATTCCTAACAGTTATGAGGTGACGGCGTTGAAGCTTAAAACAACCCTTTTCGGCAAGGCATATCAATTTAAAAATGTTATGGATGTCATGGCGAAAGCAAACGAAGAAAAATCAGGAGATAAATTGGCTGGTCTCGCTGCAGAAAGCTCCGAAGAGAGGGTAGCAGCTAAAATTGTGCTAAGTGAATTTACAATAGCAGATTTGCGTAATAATCCAGCAATCCCCTATGAAGAAGATGAAGTGACACGAATCATTCAAGATGGAATCAATGAAAAAATTTATAACGAAATAAAGAACTGGACAGTTTCTGAGCTACGTGAATGGATACTTGATGAAAATACCACAGAGGAAAATATCAAGAGAATCAGTAGAGGTCTAACCAGTGAAATGGTTGCGGCAGTTGCTAAGCTTATGTCCAATTTGGATCTCATTTATGGAGCCCGAAAAATTCGTATTCAGGCCCACTGTAATACAACAATTGGCTATGAGGGCACCCTATCAGCACGATTACAACCTAACCATCCTACAGATGACCCAGATGGAATTACAGCTTCCTTAATGGAAGGGCTTACATTTGGCATTGGTGATGCTGTTATTGGCTTAAATCCTGTGGATGATTCTGTTGAAAGTGTAAGTCGAGTATTGAAGAGATTTGAGGATTTCAAGCAAAAGTGGTCAATTCCTACACAAAACTGTGTATTGGCACATGTAACTACCCAGATGGAAGCAATACGTAAGGGAGCACCAGCCGACCTTATTTTCCAAAGTATTGCGGGCTCTCAAAAAGGAAATGAAGCCTTTGGAATTTCAGGAGACATGATTGAAGAGGCACGTCAGTTGGCACAAAGAGAAGGAACGGCAACAGGACCGAACGTCATGTATTTTGAGACAGGACAAGGCTCTGAACTGTCTTCTGAAGCTCATCATGGTGTGGATCAGGTAACGCTGGAAGCACGTTGCTATGGTTTTGCAAAAAAGTATGATCCATTCTTAGTAAATACAGTAGTTGGATTCATTGGACCTGAGTATCTGTACAACAGTACACAGGTAATTCGCGCAGGTTTGGAAGATCATTTCATGGGGAAACTAACCGGTATTTCCATGGGATGCGATGCTTGCTATACGAACCATATGAAAGCGGATCAAAACGATATTGAGAATTTGGCGGTTCTCTTGTCGACAGCTGGATGTAACTACTTTATGGGCATTCCTCATGGAGATGATGTGATGTTGAACTATCAAACAACCGGTTATCACGAAACAGCAACTCTGCGCGAGCTACTTCAATTAAGACCAATTACTGAGTTTGAAAAATGGATGGAAAAAATGGGATTCATCGAGAATGGAAAGTTGACAAAACGTGCTGGGGATGCATCTGTTTTCCTAGCATAAGGAATGGAGGTTAGAACATGCTTCAAGAAAATGACATCAGACAAGTAGTAGAACAGGTTTTAGCGGAAATGACCTCCAATACAGGTGTAGGGAGAACGGAAGGAAAAATTGAAATTAAATCGGCCAAGCCACGACCTGAATCCAATGTTGGGGGTGGATGGACTGTCCAGCAGCAGATGCCTTCCGATGGGGCTATCGATGACATTACGGAAATTGATCTGAAAAGCCAATTGTTAGTGCCTAATCCAGTAGATGCCAGAGGTTATTTGAAAATGAAAGAGCGGACACCCGCTCGCCTAGGAATTTGGCGTGCAGGTCCACGTTATAAGACAGAAACTACACTTCGCTTTCGGGCAGACCATGCTGCGGCACAGGATGCCGTGTTTTCAAATGTAGATGAGCAGTTCTTACAAGATATGAATCTCTTTAGCGTACAGACACTTTGCAAGGATAAGGATGAATATTTAACGAGACCTGATTTAGGGCGAAAAGTATCAGAAGAAGGTTTGCAAAAGATAAAGGAAAACTGCCAGAAGCAGCCGCAAGTTCAAATCTATGTGTCTGATGGGCTAAGCTCAGCTGCGGTAGAAGCGAATGCGAAAGATATTTTGCCAGCCATTATACAAGGATTAGAAGGTTATAAAATTCAGGTAGGAACACCATTTTTTGTTAAATTGGGTCGTGTTGGTGCCATGGATCAAATCTCCGAGGTACTTGGAGCCGATGTAACCTGTGTACTAATCGGTGAGCGTCCAGGTCTGGTCACAGCAGAGTCGATGAGTGCTTATATCGCCTACAAGGCCACAATTAACATGCCAGAAGCACGTCGCACAGTTATCTCCAATATTCATAAAGGCGGGACACCTCCTGTAGAAGCAGGTGCACATATTGCAGAATTGATTAAGACCATGTTGGAGAAAAAAGCAAGTGGAATCGATTTAAAACTATAAACTCCCCATTGTCCTTAGGAGGGAATTTTGAATGAAGAATGATGCACTTCGGGCGAATGTGTTGAGTGTAAAAATCATCCCAAATGTGGCTCCCGATATGGTAAAAGCATTTCAGTTGCAACCAAATCAAAAAAGTTTAGGGATTATCACGGCTGACAGCGATGATGTGACCTATACAGCTCTGGATGAAGCGACGAAAGAGGCAGCTGTTGATGTCGTGTACGCCAAATCAATGTACGCAGGGGCAGCTAATGCTAACTCAAAACTGGCTGGAGAAGTAATTGGAATATTGGCAGGTCCTAATCCAGCAGAAATTCGAAGTGGCTTACATACGGCGGTCGATTTCATCCAAAATGGAGCTCATTTTACTAGTGCTAATGACGATGATTCTATCGCTTACTTTGCCCATTGCGTTTCTCGACCAGGAACGTATCTTTCCAAGATGGCTAACTTACAGGATGCAGAAGCCATTGCCTACTTGATCGCACCGCCTCTGGAAGCGATGTATGCCCTTGATGCTGCTTTAAAAGCAGCGGATGTTAAGCTGGCTACATTTTACGGCCCACCCTCTGAGACCAACTTTGGTGGTGCGCTACTAACTGGAAGTCAATCAGCTTGTATAGCAGCTTGTGATGCATTTGCCGAGGCTGTCCAATACGTTGCTGAGAATCCACAGAGTTACTAACTAAAAAGGTGATCCTATGATAAAAAATGCCTTAGGGCTCATTGAGGTAAAAGGTTTGTTAGCGTCAATAGAAGCAGCAGATACGGCCATGAAGGTAGCTAATGTTACGTTGATTGGTTTCGAGAAAATAAAGAATGGTTTTGTTACCGTAAAAATTACTGGAGATGTATCAGCGGTTACTTCTGCTGTGGAAGCAGGGGCAGAAGCGGTGAACAGATTTGGCACATTAATTTCGAAACATGTGATCTCAAATCCAGATGATAGTTTGTATGGGATAGTTGATCAACCACATGTTCTACCATTCCACACAAAAGATAACAGGCAGAACACACAAATGACTCAAGCTCCACCAAAGACTAAAGCGCTTGAAGTAGCGGACAACTCAATGACAATCGAAGAGGTACAACGCCTAGATAATGAAACGCCTTCCGCTCCTAAAGAGTCTATTCCTACTGTAATATCAGGAGCATTGACTAACTCGGCAAACTCTCTAATTATATCTCCTAACAGCCCTGTGGAACAACTGGAGAGTATGACAGTAGGTGAGTTAAGAGAGGAAGCCAAACGGCTAGGAATCGCGACGATTAATAATAGACAAGTGAAACAGGCAAAAAAAGCTCAGCTTGTTCAGGAGATTACCAAATTGCATAAAGAAGGAGTAACAACAACATGACGCTTTCTGATAAAGATTTACTTTCTGTACAGGAAGTAAGAAATCTCATTAAAAGATCGAACACGGCTCAAAAAGCTTTGAGCAAGATGTCCCAGGAACAGATCGATACAATCGTAAAAGCAGTGGCAAATGCTGGTGTTGTTCATGCAAACCGTCTGGCAAAGCTAGCAGTAGAAGAAACTGGGTTTGGTATCTGGGAAGACAAGGTAATAAAAAATTTGTTTGGAAGCCAGGTCGTGTATGAGCATATCAAGGATTTGAAAACAATTGGAATTTTAAACGAGGACACAGTAAAAAAAGTTATCGAGGTAGGTGTGCCAGTAGGGGTGATTGCTGGATTAATTCCTTCTACAAACCCAACCTCTACTGTCCTATATAAATCTCTTATTTCCATCAAAGCAGGGAATTCCATTATTTTTTCCCCTCATCCAAATGCGAAGAAATGTATTTTGGAAACAATAAAGATTATTAGGGAAGCAATTACATCTGCTAGTGGTCCTGAAGATATCGTAACTTGTATGGAAATGCCTACTATTCAAGGAACCAACGAGTTGATGAAGCACAAAGACGTTCAATTGATTTTAGCAACAGGCGGCTCTGCAATGGTAAAAGCAGCCTACAGTTCTGGAACTCCAGCAATCGGTGTTGGATCAGGTAATGGGCCTGCTTACATTGATAAATCTGCTGATTTGCAGAATGCGGTCAAGCGTATTTTCGATAGTGCAACTTTTGATAATGGAACAATTTGTGCTTCCGAACAGTCAGTTGTCGTTGAAAGATGCATGAAAGAGAAAGTAATAGCAGAATTTAAAAAGCAGGGAGCTTATTTTCTAAACCCAGAGGAAAAGGAAAAAGTTGGACGATTCATTATGCGTGAAAATGGTTCAATGAATCCGCAAATCGTTGGGAAAAGCGTACAACATATTGCCAATTTAGCTAAGATCACCGTTCCCGCTGGCGCAAGACTTTTAATCGCAGAAGAAACAGAGGTGGGCTATAAAGTAGCTTTTTCACGGGAAAAACTGGCTCCTATTTTAGGTTTCTACACAGCCGACAGTATGGAGAAAGCGTGTGATTTATGTGTGGAAATTTTGTTACATGAGGGTGCAGGTCATACCTGCATTATTCACGCGCAAGATGAGGAAGTTATTCGTTATTTCGGTGTACGTCAACCTGTATCCCGCTTTTTAGTAAATACACCCGCAGCATTGGGTGGAATCGGGGGCACAACCAATTTAGTTCCTGCTTTAACATTGGGCTGTGGAGCAGTGGGCAACAATTCTACTTCAGATAACGTAGGACCTATGAATTTAATAAATATCCGTCGCATTGCTTATGGGGTTAGGGAACTAGAGGCCCTACGCCCACATCAAGCGTCTTGTAACACTCAGGGAGGATTTGGGGTCAATGATGATTTGGTGAATTCCATAATCCAGAAAATCCTGCTGGAATTGAGGCAGAGCAACTGCATCTCGTAGCATTTTGTTGTAATCAGATGACATGAAAAACGGAGGAATTGAAATGGCAAGTACAAATGCGTTAGGTATGATCGAGACAAAAGGACTTGTGAGCGCGATTGAAGCAGCAGATGCCATGGTGAAAGCAGCCAATGTAGAACTGGTTGGTAAAGAGCAGGTTGGAGGCGGCTTGGTAACCGTGATGGTTCGTGGAGATGTTGGGGCAGTAAAAGCAGCAACAGATGCTGGAGCAGCGGCAGCAGAACGAATTGGAGAATTGATTTCTGTACACGTTATTCCACGTCCTCACACTGAGGTGGATAGCATTCTTCCCAAATCGAGGCAACAACAAGCCTAATTACAGGAACATACTATCCCTTAGAAGCTTTCATTTGATGGAAATGTTTGCTGAAGGCTACAGCGGATAGTATGCCCTCTTTACATATGACTGAAAAGAAGGTGTGGAATTGATACAAAATCAATTTGATCAAATCGCAGAAAAAGTAGTGGCTGGAATTAAACAAAAACTGTTCATTCCCGTTGAAGCTTCAGGAAGGCATGTGCATTTATCTCGAAAGATCATTGACATCCTATTTGGAGAAGGATATGCACTTACAAAAGCTAAGGAATTGTCCCAACCAGGGCAGTTTAGCTGCGTGGAGCGTGTAGATTTGATTGGTCCTAAAGGAACGATTAAAAATGTGGCTGTATTGGGGCCGGAAAGGCAAAATACCCAGGTGGAGGTTTCTTTAACGGATGCAGTTGCTCTAGGGATTAGACCACCTCTTCGCGAATCAGGGAATTTAGCAGAAAGCGCAGAGATTACGTTGGCTACACAGCTTGCATCCATTCCCGTCAAAGCTGCAATCATTGCCAAACGTCACATTCACATGTCGGCTGAAGATGCTCAATGGTTTGGTCTTTCCGATAAGCAAAATGTATGTGTGGAAGTACTTGGAACAAGACCGGTTATATTTCAAGATGTAACCATTCGGGTGAGTCCACATTTTCGTACATTTATGCATCTCGATTTTGATGAAGCTAACGCATGTGGTTATCACAAAGGTACAGTTGCTAGACTCGTGAGGAAGTGACGAGTTTGGAAAGACAGCAGCTCATCGAAGCTATTACCAATGAGGTTATTACTCGATTGGACACGCTTCGCTTGCAGAAAAAGCCTAAAATATTCGTTTTCTCTCCGAATGAAAGCGAATGGCTTGCGATAAAATCGTTCCTCACTGAAAAATTTGATGTTCATTCTGTTGTGGCTAATGATTTACCATGTGCACAAGAGTACTCTGATGACCCCTTGGAATGTAATGTTCAATCCTTTTCCTTCATCCTGCTAACGGGATTGCATTGCTGTACATTAGCTTCAGTAGCATTAGGGCTAAATACCTCTGATAACGTAATTACTCAAGCTTTGTTACAAGGAAAAAAGGTATACCTATTGCAAGAAGGACTCGAATATCGGCAATATCGTCATACAGCTTCAGCTCATTTATATGAACTGTATCAATCATACGAACAGAAGCTTGTTACCTTTGGAGTGACTTTGATCAAAAAAGCAGACATCCATCTTTTAGGTCAGGAAGGTAGTCATCTGGAGAAACAGCAGACACAGGTAATAGGCAAAATATCTTCTGAACAACTTGATGATCACGTATCTTCCTCCGTTAAAACAATACACTCAAATGGTGCAGAAGAGCATGATATTCATTTGAGTAGGGAACGTACACTTATGCATGCCCCAGAAGAGGTGTGGCATATCAAGCAAAGAGTGATATCTGAATCAGTATTAAAAAAGTTATTTTTACAAGGGGCTCAATCGTTTACCATTTTACCGAATGCCATCTTAACTCCACTGGCTAGAGATTTCGTACGTATGAATCAACTTATTGTCAAGAAAACAAAGCAGGAGGGCAAAAACGCATGATTATCGGAAAAGTCATTGGTAACGTTTGGGCCACAAGAAAAGACGCAAAATTAGATAGTCTTAAACTTATGATTGTTTCTCCCTCCGAAATTTTTGGTGGTGAACCAACGAAAACCTTTGTAGCCGCGGACGGTGCAGGCTCTGGTATTGGTGATTTGGTATTGGTAACGAAGGGTGGCTCGGCAAGAGCAGCTTTTGATCAAGTTAAAGCACCCATTGATGCAACGATCGTTGGTATTATTGATAGCTATGAGCTTAGAGACTCGTGTAAGGAGGACAGTGTATGAGTATTAATGAAATTATCATTTACATAATGGTAATCTTTATGACCTTAGGGGCAATTGACAAATGCTTGGATAATAAATTGAATTTGGGTGATAAGTTCGAGGAAGGAATTATGGCGATGGGATCGCTTACGCTCGCGATGGTGGGGGTTATCTCATTGGCACCTGTCCTGGCGACGCTGTTAAAACCCATCGTTGTGCCTCTTTATACGGCATTAGGTGCTGATCCCGCCATGTTTGCCACCACTTTGCTAGCGAATGACATGGGAGGATATCCGTTAGCAATGCAGATGGCAAGCAATCCGGAAGCAGGACGCTTTGCGGGTATTATTCTTGGTTCCATGCTCGGACCTACTATTGTATTTACTATTCCTGTTGCACTTGGCATCATTAAAAAAGAAGATCGTAAATTTCTCGCTACGGGGGTTCTAGCTGGAATCATGACAATTCCCATCGGTTGCTTGGTAGGTGGATTGGTTGCTGGCTATGACCTTGGGATGATCTTACGTAATCTGGTCCCGATCATTCTGGTAGCACTAATCATTGGTGTTGGACTATGGCTAGCCCCGAATGGAATGATAAAAGGTTTTAGCGTCTTTGGCAAAGGTGTTGTCATTGTTATTACGCTGGCACTAGCGGCTATCATTATTGAAACCTTAACAGGTGTAGTAATTATTCCTGGAATGACTCCTATTTGGGATGGTATAGAAATCGTAGGCTCTATTGCTATCGTACTGGCTGGTGCATTTCCAATGGTGTATGTCATTACTAAATTTTTCCAAAAACCATTACTGAAGCTAGGTTCATTACTTGGTATGAATGATAAAGCAGCAGCAGGACTAGTAGCATCTCTTGCCAATAACATACCAATGTTTGGCATGTTAAAAGAAATGGATACACGGGGAAAAATAATAAATATCGCCTTTGCGGTTAGCGCTTCGTTTACCTTTGGGGATCATCTAGGGTTTACAGCTGGTGTAGAAAAAGATCTTATTTTCCCAATGATCGTAGGGAAACTGGCGGGTGGAGTCACCGCAGTGCTAGTTGCCATCCTAATCGCTTCTAAATCAAAGCTAGCGGCGGAAAGTGAGGAGAAATAAATGCAACCAGATACAGCAACTCTTGAAGCGTTAGTTCGTAAGATCGTGTTGGAAAAGCTGAAACAACTTAACAAATCACCTGATGTAGTAGAAAAGAATATTGATCCGAGCGGCGTAATGTCAGTGAAAGTAAACACTATGAAACTGGAACCTTTTGATACGGGAAAAACAGGTGATCGCGTATATTTGAAAGATGCACTACATTTACAAGAGAGTCCTCGGCTTGGGTGTGGACTGATGGAGATGAAAGAGACCACATTCGACTGGACTCTAAAATATGATGAAATCGATTATATCATAGAAGGAACACTAGAAATTGTAATAAATGGTCGTCGTATTATCGGAAACGCAGGTGATATTATCCTCATTCCCAAAAATACGAGCATCCAGTTCTCGGTACCAACCTATGCGAAGTTTTTATATGTTACGTATCCAGCAAATTGGCAAGAGCTTGATTGATTATAAGAAGAGGGATCGATAGCCGTTTCAACAAGGCATTGATCCTTGTTATTTAAAAACTGAATTTTCAGTTGATTAAAAATACAAAACGTATAGTTATACAAAAGCAGTGCTGATCCAACTAAACCTGGACACGTCATTTTCAACGCTTTGGTGAAGCTGTACAACAGAGTATATTTGATCGATTAGTAGACATTGGCTTAAACAGTCATAAGCATTGATGAATTATTAAAAGCTACAGCGAATGAAAAATATGATACTGCCATGCAGGTAATTAACGAGGATCTCCCGTATATATACTTTTATCATGACTACAATGTGTTTGGTCTTTCTAAGAAGCTGGATGGTTTTGAGCATGTGCCAGACGGAATTATTCGGACATTTACGTTGCCGAAAAAGTAAGCCGCGATCTGTTAAATAAGCTGCGAAAAAGTACATTCAAAAATGATCTGGTCAAATAACCAAAGGAGGTTGTTTTTTAATGTTACAGCCAATGTTCGAGCGCTTGGAACAGCTTTTTCCTGAGTTAATTGATTTTCGTCGAGATTTACACATGTATCCAGAGCTGTCCTTTCAAGAAGTAAATACACCTATTAAAATAGCAGAATATTTAAGCAAAATAGGACTGGAGGTAAAAACGGGGGTAGGCGGCAATGGTGTGCTTGGAGTGTTAAAAGGAGGCAAGCCAGGGAAAACTGTTGCTCTGCGTGCTGATTTCGATGCTCTTCCCATTCAAGATGAAAAGGATGTCATATATAAGTCCCGCGTACCAGGGGTTATGCATGCATGCGGCCATGATATTCACACAGCAGGGTTACTTGGTGTCGCTAAGGTTTTGAGCGAGTATCGTGAATACTTGCCAGGAACAGTAATCTTTATTCACCAGTTTGCAGAAGAGTTATTGCCTGGTGGTGCAGTCTCAATGATCGAAGCTGGATGTCTTGACGGAGTAGATGTAATTTACGGTGCTCATGTTTCTTCAGATCATCCTGTAGGAGTTATTGGTGTAAAAGCTGGCTATATGATGGCAGCAGCAGATTCTTTCTACATTGAGATAACTGGTAAAGGGGGACATGGCGCTTATCCGCATAAAGCGATTGATCCGTTAGTGATTGGAAGTCAATTGGTACTAAACCTACAGCAAATTGTCAGTAGACGAGTTGATCCTCTTCAAGCGGCAGTATTGACAGTAGGTAGCTTTCAAGCAGGTAAAGCGTTTAATGTAATCCCGCATACTGTTACCTTATCTGGAACGGTACGTACCTTTAATGAGAATGTCCGGCAAAAGATTGAAACCTCACTTCAACAAATTGCTAAAACCACCTGTGAGGGGGCGGGGGCAACGGTAACAGTCGACTATGAACGAGGATATCCCGCCGTATGTAACGATGAGACAGAGACAGAGCGTATTCATCAGCTTGCCAAGCTTTTAGTAGGTGAAGAGCATACAGAGGTACTAGAGGCTCGAATGGGTGCGGAGGATTTTGCTTATTATCTCCAGAAAATACCAGGTACGTTCTTTTATGTGGGAGGGCGAAACCCAGAAATTCAGGCAATTTATCCACATCACCACCCCATGTTTGACGTGGATGAACGCTCGATGCTTGTGACTGGCAAGCTGTTTATTTCTGCGGTTATGAACTATCTGACTGAGGGAAAAATACTACCGGAGGCACAGGAAGCGAAGGTGGGATTAGAGACGTAGTATAGGAATAGTAGGAAATAGGATAGGAAGAAAAAGGGAAAGTGAGAGGTTTTTGTATGCATTCTGTTCAGATAGACAGGATGATGCAGGACTTCTCGCTTTTTTATTATGAGCGATAAAAAAATAATCCGTTAAACGTCAAGAATCATCCGTTTAGAGGCGGAACAGCATTCAAATTTTCTTGATAATAAATACAGATTTGAGGTAATAGGGAGGCGATCAGAGCTTATTGGAGTGGAAAATACTCTAAGGTGAACAAAAAATAGAAGCAAAAGGGTCGTTCTCTTTTGCTGTAGAGTTGCTATGAATCAAGTGTGACGATTGTTGCAAGAATTACAAATTACCAATGGAGGTGGTTATATGGAACCCAAACGTGTTATTTTCCTATCGTTAATGATTTGTTATATCGGCTTAGGTGTTATCAATCCGGTTCTGGCCCCGTTGATTCGTGAGATAGGCCTCGACGAAATGCATGCAGGATGGATCATATCAGCTTCTGCTCTCGTCTTGTTGCTTAGTGCTCCGATATGGGGGCATCAGAGTGATCGGTTCGGACGTAAACCAATTATGATTATAGGATTGATTGGGTTTACATTCAGTTTGGTTCTATTTGCTTGGCTCGCTTGGATTGGTTTACAGGGAAAAATAGAACTTACTTTCCTTTTTATCCTATTGTTGCTTTCACGGACGCTGTTCGGTCTGTTTTTCCCCGCAATGACTTCCTCCGGGCAGGCTTTAATAGCCGATTTAACTCCGTTGAATGAGCGGGCGGCAGGAATGGCGATGATTGGTGCGGCGAGCGGGATTGGTTTTCTGATCGGTCCAGCCATGGGCGCAGCACTAGCAGGGATTCATCTCTTGTTTCCGATTGTCGTTGCTGCTGTTCTATCACTATTTGCGGCCCTTTTGGTGTATGCACGTATTCCACGTTTTACACCGAAGTCATCTGGTGAGAGAAACAAGCTGAACCTACGTAAGCCAGGCATACGACCTTATTTATTGATTGCTTTGTGTCTGATGAGCGCTCTCGTTATGCTACAGGTGACAGCAGGTTTTTATGTGCAGGATAAATTTGGATTAAATTCCAAAGATACGGCACTATGGGTTGGTATTAGTCTGTTTTGCGTTGGTTTTATGATGGCATTGGTCCAAATGGCAGTCATTCGGAAACGCTCCTTCATGCCTCGTACCTTGCTCCGTATTGGTCTCCCGATACTAGGGACAGGTCTGTTACTTCTTGTTTCTATTGATCATTTGTTCGGCTTTGTCCTCTCTTTTTTACTGCTCGGTGTTGGAGGTGGGTTCGCAATACCGGGTTATACGGCAGGTGTTTCCATGGCATCAGGAGAAGAGGAACAGGGAGCAGCAGCAGGATTGACTACGGCGGCAACAGGGGTGGGCTCCTTTGTAGCCCCAATCGTTGGAACGGCATTATACCGAATCCAGCCGGAAGCTCCTTATTGGTTAGCATTCTTTGTGATTGCTTTGCTGTCAATGTATGTCTGGAGCACGCATCGTGGGCTTGATGTACAACAAATAGCTATAAAAAACAACTAGTGATGATTGCAAGTAAAAGAGGAAATGGTGGAAAGGTGGTTTAGTGAAAACTACATTTTCCACCATTTTTTTATTAAAAGTCTTCTCTTATATTTATATTAGTTATTTTGTGTAAGTAGGGTTATGTATTTCTTTTATCCATATTCCCTTTGTTCTTATGCTTTTTTCAGGGTGCATTCTACTAGAGAAAAATTGATTGTTTGCACATATTGGATTTCTATCCTAATACTTTACTATGTTTGGCTTTCTTGTGGCAGATTGGTCTAAGGAATGGAAAACTGCTCTTTGAAATGCTATACTTCGCTCTGTAGTCAGGAAGTATGTAAAATATTGATTTTTTTGTAGAATGCTTCAGATGAAAAAAGTTTTAAAAGACGGATGTTAAGAATAAAAATACGATTTGGTTCTGTTGTAAAGGAGTGATAACTCTGTGAAAAAGAGTAGTATTGTAATTCCCCATGAACATGGCGGTTGGGCAATGGTTAGCGTCCCGTTTCTTTTCGGAATGCTGGCTGGAAAGCCTCAATGGATGCATATCCTTTTATTTCTTGCTTGGTTGTTTCTCTATTTGTCGTCGTATCCGTTTCTTCAATATGTGAAAAGAAACACAAGAGCTGAACACTGGGTGAAATGGGGATTATTGTATGGTTTACTTGCCCTTATATGTTTGGTACCACCACTCATAAGCAATCCATGCCTTTTTTATTTTGGACTACCGCTGTTCATTCTGCTTTTGGTAAATGTATGGCATGCAAAACGTAAAAGCGAGAGGGCGATCATTAACGATTTATGTGCCATTCTTATTTTCTCAATGGGAGGAGCGGCTTCGTACCTTTTCGCTGGTGGGGAATTTGATTTCACAATGTCAGCTATTGTATTGTTCAGTTTTTTACATTTTATGGGTAGTGCATTCTTTGTAAAGTCAGTCTTTCGTGAACGAGAGAACAAACGTTGGACCGTGTATGCTCATGTCTATCATGGACTACTGCTATTTGTTCCGTGGTTAACAGGCTTTCCCTGGATGACGATTGCTTATATTTTTTCAACTGTGCGAGCTTTTGTCTACGCTGGCAAGGCCATGCGTCCATGGAAGGCAGGAATTATTGAAATAATAGGTGCCGTACAGTTTTTGATATTATCTAGTAGTTTCATCTCATGAACGAATAACATTTCCATACATAAAAAACAAACATTAGTGCTTTGTTAATGGCTTCAAGCCTCAATAACGTTATGCCTTGTCGTCAAAACTTTCTCACTAACTGAGCATTTCGGTACACGGTACTCGTTAATAAAACGATGTTTGCATAACGGTACACTTATTTTGATAAAGCATATCTCTATTATGTGGGGCAAAAAAAAAGAGACTGTCCGATCATAGAAGGAAAGTCTCTTTTTCTTTCTTTGCTTAATCGATGGAGATTTCAGTGGAGGCTTCGATGAAAATGCCATTGTGAGTACTACGATTGCTTATTTGTAAAAAATATTTTTTTCCTTTTTTTACATCCCATGTAGTTGAATCAGAACCATCTTTTTCTACCTTAAATACCTTACCTACCTGATTACCATTATCATCCCATAGAGTATATCTAAAATGTGTTCTAGAACCATCGGATGATTGATATACAGTAAGAGTCAGACTATTGCTTGAAGCTGTAAATCTAGGTGTATCACGTCTTTCCTCTGGATCAAGTGTTAAGCTTTTGTTATAAATAGAAGCTATCACTACAGCGGCACTCTCAGGTTGGGCTTCTTTTGCGATAACAGGAGAAGCCGAAACTAGTAAAGCAAAAACGGAAGCAATTCCAATTATTTTTTTCATTTACAAATCACTCCTTAATATGTATTTTATTACAAATAAATATTATTAAAATATTCTATAATTGTCTATATTATTTTGAAAATTTAGCAAAATATTACTGAAGCCTGCATCGAATGGTAATACCCCTGAAGATTGGCTGAGGCTCTGCGAAATTCATGATGCCTTACGTCTTGATGAATTGAGTTTGACCGTGAAGCGACGAAAAAACAATTTTAATTTGATTAAGTAAAAATGTACATGGAGATTTAAAATAAAGTTGAACCGTATTTCCTCTTTGGATATGATGAACGAAAGAAATTTTTTATGTTAAAGAGGGAAAAAACAGCTGTTTATGATCAACAAAGGCTGAATAGCCTTATTATCAAATTGACAGCTGACTGAATTGCGTAAAACTCTAAGGTAAACCTGAATAAGAGATTACATGGGGTGAGCATGTTGTAACAATTATTCTATGTTCTTGAATGTTCTAGGATTTTTGAAAGAGGTTGAATAGATGGAGATAATACAAGATGTACGGACACTGATCAGGGAATCACACAAAAAACAGGTAAAATATTTATTTTTCTGGGGGAATACCCCGAAGAAGGACGGAATGGTAGACAAATCTTGTTTCAGCCAGTGGTATCCTGCTCCCTTTGAAGAGGATGGCATTATTTACGCAACCGCAGAGCATTATATGATGGCGAAAAAAGCGGAATTGTTTGGCGATACGGCGATGCGTGACCAGATTATAAAGCAGAAGCATCCGAATCAAGCAAAAGCACTGGGGCGTAGGGTTCAAGCTTTTGATGATAGGGTGTGGAATGGACATAAGCTTGACATTGTTAGACAAGCCAATCTACTGAAATTTAGTCAACATCCGGAGTTGAAATCTTATCTACTACATACAGGTAATCGAGTTCTAGTGGAAGCAAGCCCTTATGACAGAGTTTGGGGGATTGGACTCGCACAGGATCATCCTGATGCTGAACGTCCACAGCACTGGAGAGGGGAGAATTTACTAGGCTTTGCACTTATGCTGGTAAGAGAACAATTCCGGGATTGTATAAATAAATGCTAGAATATTCACAAGAGAGGCATACATAACGATGAAATTGCACCCTTTGAGGATTTCCTCCAGATGGACTGTGGGAAAATGTAATATTCGAAGTTGATCCATTACCTGAGGATATAAACTTGGTTTTATGGTTCTGTATTGTTTAAGGCTACTCAGAAGCAGATTAGAGCTTGTAGAATGGCTGGAGTACACAATGTTTCATCATCGGATGCCATCTTTGTGATATAGAGATGTTGCTTTCCAACATGAATGTAGATAGGAGACGTATATGCAAAAAATCCGCAGAACGAAAACGATAGAAGGAACGAAGGTACCTGGCTTTATATGCAATGGAGGGAGTTATTTTTTTATTAATGTAGACGTTTATGAGGATGGGATGGTCAATTGTTGGGAGCTGGTAGATTTAGATGGATTGGTTCATAAACTGAATAGCAATTGGCTTGTCCCTAGTGTCCCACAAGGTGGAGCGATCTCTATATTCGGCTTGGGTTCGTATGAGGTGGCGGATGCACAGTGGAATTTTGATCAAGATCAATACATTAACCTGATTCACGACACGGTCAAACAACTTAATCCTTCACACAGCAATATCTATCGTATCTCTGAGGAAGAGAAGGAGTTATGGGAGACCAGAAAGGTCCTACATTCTCCAACCCCCGAAGACTTCCGTGTCAATCATGAAATTGGTTATGACACTGTAGCTGGTCAAGGATTCACAGCATTCATGAAGCATGAGGGGAAGAACTATCTGGTGCGAATTGTTGTATATAAGGATGATGTTGTGGTCTGTTACAATTCATTCTTTACATATGAATACAGCATCGAGAGTGTTAAGGAACTATGGGACAATAAAGTCTTATTCACTTCGTTTGAAGAGCCAACTACCATCGTAATTGATCGTTTAGGCGAGGTTACATTCTCAACAACTCAGTATGCAACTGAAATCAATGATAAGTATGATGAATTGCAGGATATGCATAAGAAACTCAAAGGAGAAAAGACTTCATTTGATCTATGTAGACAGGCATACTATGCTTATTTGGAAGATCCGTCTGAGTTTAATCGAGCTAGGCTTCAAGAAAAGTATGAACTTGTACCCGAGCATCAGCGAATGTTTTTAGGAGATATGGATTCAAGGGATTCGGATTATATTCGAATTATCTATTACCCTGATGATAAGAGAGAAGTCTAGTTATTTAAGATACTTGGTTTGAAAGAATCAAGATTCTATAGAATAGAAGAATCGATTTTTTATGTAAACCAAGGTTTTCAAGAGAAACGCGAAAAGTATAATGAGATGTTCATGTACTCTCAGCACATAAACAAAGAATCAGTGATAAACACAATGAAGGAGAATAAACTATGAACAGTATCGATACCGTTCAAAAGAAACTATTGGATTATTTTCATGTTTATGTGGCTTCTGTTTTAGAAGAATTGGATGAAACTAACATTGATGCCCTACTAGATAAGCGGGATGATCCTGCCTTCTCAGAGGAATGGATGCGGGTTTACGCTGAAATTTCTCATATCAAGAAAATGGAAAGCCTGCCTTCTTTATATGCTTCCATGGAGGAAGGGCTGCGCAAGATCATATTTTTGAAGGTGCTAGAAATTACTTCGGCTGATGATTTGGCAGCATATATCTCAGACGATTTTGGATTGATCTTAGATAGTGTAGTGTTGGAATATAGGGATGAATGGCTAAACGGTCTATGGAATGAGTATCAAGAGAAGAGAATTCCACAGGGTGAATTGCAGCACTCTAAACGTCAAATCATTCTGTAAGACGGCTATGATATACAGAAAGTAAGGAGCAATCCGTATGAATAGTCAAGGAATGAAAGCTTATCGATACAATCGGGAATCCAAAATCTATAAGCTCCACTATGTGTGTTTTACATGTCGAACAGCATGTAAGCAACCAAATCCATACGACTTAGCAAGGCAGTATGGCAAAACCGTGCTGCCTTCTCTTGGACATCAAGAAAAAACGAAAAAAGTGATAGAGACCTATCGTACATACTATAATCGGGTAGTTAAATGTCCCAATTGCAGTATTCCTATGACAAGAGTGGGTCTACAAGTGAGAGTTCCAGGAAAGAACGATCTCAAACGCTGGGAATCTTTACGTGTCCTATGCTTATGTGGTTTCGATCATATCAGTGTAGAAGAATTGCCCCAAAACAAGAGGCAGCTACTCTTATTTCTAGAGACCAACAAGACATATTTTGAGCAATTATTGTCTACTCGTCATGCTAAGATGCTAAGTGAAATGACATCTGACTATATTGCGAGAATCTCGGAGGTTACATTGTGGACGAACAAAGAAAAGATCAGCACTTGAGCGATTGGAAACAATGCTTCGCCGCATCATTACGAAAAATTCATATAGTAGAAGCACAAGAACAGAAAATAGAGAAAATCAAAGAAAAATATAATATTCCAGAGGATTCTTTCATTGGTAATATCGTTTATCAAACGGGTGGAATCCTGATTGATGATTGGATACGGGTTCTAGGTTCGGGTGAAAGGGATATCCTTACTTGGAACGAGAAGCTAGGTCTTCCTAATGCAATCATTGTAGCAGATGATGTATTAGGTGGCTTATTTGCGTTTCTGGACAAAGCTAGTACAATCCATTATTTTGCTCCTGATAGCCTTGAATGGGAGGATCTTGAAATCTCCTATGCAGAATTTATACAATGGCTAGCAGAAGGTAATCTTAACCTATTTTATGAGTTGTTCAGATGGGATTCTTGGAAGGAAGATGTAGAGCGTTTACAGATAACAGAAGGAATATCCTGTTTTCCGTTCTTGTGGCTGGAGGAAACAACAATCGATCAAAGAAGTAAAAAAGTCGTATCACTAGAAGAGATTGTTCGAATAGAGCTTGAGATGAGCAACGTTATATGAGTAGCGGCCTGAAAAGGGCTGGGCATTTCAAAACAAACAGGCTTACTGTTTTTTCAAAGATACAACTATAGGAACCTTGAAGTGAATGAAAAATTGAGCGCCTGAAATCCTTTTTATAGGAGGTCAGGCGCTTTTACTTATGTAATTTTTACAGCCATATTTCTGATTCAGACGGATAGAAGACTGGGAAATAGATTCTATTGTTGTAGCTTTTACGCTCTTCTGATGGGCCCCAACACTCTACAGAGTTTAGAACAATTAGTGATGATTTTCAACATTTTTTCACATTTTATATCAAATGTTGCTTGTATACATCGTTCAAATCAAATAGGATATGAAAGCAATCCCTATTACTATTGAATGGTGGGATATCATGTTACCTATTGAGAGAAGACAACAAATTTTGTTGTGGTTAGAGCAGGAGGCATATTTGCGGATTTCAGAAATTAGCAAACGATTGGAAGTTTCAGAAATGACCATCTATCGTGATATTAAGCCGTTGCTAGATCAACAGAAAGTAAGTAAGACTTCCAATGGAATTAGATTGGTTCCACGGCAGCAGATGCTTTCTACCTGTTGTTCTTATTGCCATAAAGTATCCCATAGTAGATTATCAGTGCAATTAATCAAGTCCAACCAACTGGTAGAGCAGACGTGCTGTGCACATTGTGCTTTGCTTCGCTATCAGGATTGTAGAGAAGATGTGTTACAAATCATTTGCCGTGACTTTTTAACAGACACCACCATAAGCGCCCAAATGGCTTGTTTTCTGTTACATACAGACATCAATCTTCATTGTTGCCAACCACAGGCTCTTCCTTTTGAATCCGTTCATCAGGCACAGCAGTTTCAGAAAGGATTTGGCGGAGCGATTTATGATTTTGAAGGTGCCATCGTAGCGATTCAGACTGAAATGACTGGAAGTGCTTGTTGTCACAAGGAAACCTAAAGGAGCAACGAAAATGAACCATAGTACGTTAGAAAAATCAGCATCGCATGAATCTCTTATCACAAAAAAGCATAAATCTGCTCTCCTTTATCAAATGGTGTGGAGATGGCATTTTTATGCGGGACTTCTTTTTTCTCCATTTTTAATTGTTTTAGCTTTTAGTGGGGCCGTTTATTTATTTAAACCACAAATTGAAGCATATTTATATCAACATCTTTATCAGGTACAAGAAGTGGGGCAACAAGCATTACCTGTTTTCAAGCAGATGGAGATTATCAAAGAGCAGTATCCCAATCAAACCATCACGGCCTTAACATTTTATGATGATCCTTCAAGGACTACAGAAGTAATGACAATGGGAAATAATCAGATGACCAGTATTTTTATGGATCCCTATCGAGGAGTAAGTAATGGGACGCTTCAAGTCGATGAGAAGTTTACGGAAATCATCAAAAAATTGCATAGTGAGCTCATTATAGGTGGAACGATTGCCAATCGGTTAGTGGAATTGGCTGCCTGCTGGGCTGTTATCTTATTGGTAACGGGGTTATATCTGTGGTGGCCAAGAAATAAAGCATCGATATGGGGAACTATTCTGCCGCGCCTTCATAAGAAAGGTAAGCTGTTTTGGCGTGATTTGCATGCCGTTCCAGCTTTTTGGTTATCGATTTTGATTCTGATGCTCATCCTCACAGGACTTCCATGGTCTGGTGTGATGGGAGAGGGGATTAATCAGCTTGCGACTTCTACTAAGACTGGTTACCCTTCTTATTCATTCAGCTTTGGAGAGAAGCCTGAGTCTATAGTGAAAACAAAGGACGTAGTAAAAGACGTACCTTGGGCAGCAGAAAATTTGCCAGTACCGCAATCGTTGCATAATCAATATGTACCGTTGTCACTAGAGGATGTGATGTGGGTGGCCAAGCAACAGAATATCACGAAACCTTATACCATTTCATTGCCTCAGAATGAAAAGGGTGTATACACACTAACAACAGCACATACAAAACCAGGGCAGGAAGCAACCTTGCATATTGATCAATATACGGGCATGGTCTTAAGTGAGGTTCGTTATAGTGACTATGGTTTATTAGCGAAAGGAATTACGTTAGGTATTGCACTACATGAAGGACGATTATTTGGTTGGGCAAACCAATTAATTGGCCTAGTTGCATGTTTGGGATTGATCGGAATTGTGGTTAGTTCCTTTATCATGTGGTGGAAGCGTAAGCCTGAAGGGAAATGGGGCGCACCCTCAAAACCTAAACAAGCAAAAATCACAAAAATGATATTTTTCTTGATGGTGATTATGGGTCTTTGTATGCCTCTGGTAGGAATTTCACTGATTGTAGTTTTCTTGTTCGATCGTTTTGTAATTCTTCGAGTTAAAGCAGGAGCAAAGGACCTGCATCCCTAATAGATATCAGCTTTGAGAAAGGAGAGAATTACGTGTGCGCAACATGATTATCACCTGCATCGTTATCAGTGCTTTCATTTTATTATCTGCTTGTTCCGCTACCATTACTCAAACGGAAAACACACTAAAACCAACAGATATCAATGTGGACGTTGCCATTCCTGAAAACATTCAATCCAACCAAATGAGATCGTTGCAAGTGAGACTGACACAAAATAATCAGCCCTTATCCGATGCAGAAGATGTGCAATTGAAAATTTGGAGGGCGAATCAGGAGCAGGAGAGTAAGCGCTATACAGCGACATTAAAGGGCGATAAATCAAATAGTAGCTTTATAGCAAGTAAGATAGATCATCAAGGAGATTCAGATGGGATTTATGAAAGTAACGTAATTTTTCAAGAGGACGGCATCTATTACATACAAGCTTATGTCAAAGCACATGGAGTAGATTTACTTCCTACCAAGCGTGTAATTGTTGGAAGCTTGTCAGAAGAAGAGCAACTAGGCCTGGAAAAAGAAAGGGATCAGCAGGGAAATAAAGCCCAACATGATCACTCACACCATCATTGATAAATATTGTCGTTTCGTTTTTACTAAAATAGCAATCTACCGGGTATTTTCAGACCAATAGGTTGAGGTAAGTCTGAACGCTATGAGCGGAGTTATAGCTAAGATTAGTAAGGGCAAAAGGCTTTCCAGATAACCTTTCATGGAAAGCTTTTTGCTTTAGGAAAATCCAATTGGATAAAGTTATTTGTGAAAGAAAAGGCCCTTAATCAAGGGCCTCCCATTCTACTCTTGGCGTTTAAAATTCTCACTGTGCAAATACGTTACCGCACCTTTATACGAGTTGTAGGAATCCTCTAGATTGTTTCCCGTATATACGTTAAACAATTCATCCTCTTGTAGCAATCGTAGCGTATCACCTTTTTCATTTACCCAAATCTCTTCAATTGGATCAGCCGAATCCAGTGCATCCTCGTTTGCTACATATTCTGTTGATAAATGTGCGATAGAGTCAGCAACCAAGCTACGCAGTTGCTCTTCGGAATAATCGCGGATATTGACCATACCTTTTGGACCAGTCTTTTTTTTCGGAAGGTGGCCAGCATAGACAAAGCCATTTCCGTTTGGATGAAGATGGTTCACAACAATCTTTTTGTCACGTAGGCTTCCTTCAAAATGATAGTTCAGGCGCCCTAGAGAAACCTCTTTTTTTGTTAGTTCTGGGAACGATTCAATAATCGCTTTTTTTTGTTCAAAAGTTAGCATGCAATCCTCCGTGGTTCTATATCTTCGAGATATACTATACATATCATGAAAAAGTATACCATAAGCTTCCTGTGGATGAAATCATAGAGAAAGGGAAGCCTGCCTCTCTAGTAAGAGACACGCTTCCCATGTACTCATCTTAAGCAATAGGGGGGAGCATTTTTGAATCTTTAACCATAGAGGAGCTGCAAATCGGACAAACCGGTACTTCGTCAAAAGATAAATTTTCTCTCATCCAGCAGATACAATCATCTTTGGTACATGCCCAGATAGAGGTTTCAACATCTTCTACCGGCTCTTCTTGTTTGCGAGAATAATACATTGCAAAACACCTCCAAGCTTCTTTGCGAAACTCTTATGCCTTTTATCCTAAACCTTCCAGAGGTCTTTTTATTCAAAAATGAAGAAAGAAGTATAAGTCTCACTTCGTTGAAAAGTTAGGCAACAAGCAAAAAGTTTTTTCTGTCAGTAAGCTTATTTTTTTACAAGCTAGAATCAGAGTAGTAGAATAGAGTATGGCAATGCAGGAAAAGAAGAAGAATGACATGCAGGAAGGTGATTGTAGTGACGCATCAGTCAGAGATTGAAAAACGTAAATCAGAACATATTGAGATTTGTTTACATAAAGAGGTAGCCAACCGGTTGACCACAGGTCTAGAGCAGTATCATTTTTTACATGCGGCCCTTCCAGAGATTCATTTTGCTGATGTCTCGTTACATACCACTTTCTTAGGAAAACATATGGGGACTCCTTTTCTTGTAAGTTCCATGACGGGTGGAACGAAGAATGCTGAACAAATAAATACCAAACTAGCTATTGCTGCTGAGGCTAGAGGGTGGGCCATGGGACTTGGTTCCGTACGTGCTGCATTGGAGAGTGATGAGCTTGCTCAAACCTTTAGAGTGAGAGAACACGCTCCAACGATTCCAATCATCGCAAATTTAGGCGCTGTTCAACTAAATTATGGCTACACGGTCAAAGAATGTCTTCGCTGCGTAGAGCTGGTTGAAGCTGATGCGCTGGTATTACACGTAAATAGTATGCAGGAGATTTTTCAACCTGGCGGAGATCATGATTTTGGGCATCTACTACCAAAGATTGAGCAGGTTTGTAAGGCGAGTCAAATTCCAATCGGGGTGAAGGAAGTAGGGTTTGGCATTGATTCGCAAACAGCTAGACGCCTCGTGGATGCTGGAGTTTCCTTTATTGACGTAGCAGGGGCAGGGGGTACATCCTGGATCGAGGTTGAAAAGCACCGATCCAATGAAACAATGAAGCAAATTGCCGCAGAAGCGTTTCGGGATTGGGGTATTCCGACAGCTGTTTCCTTACAAACCATTCGAGAAGAGCTTCCTTTCTTCCCTTTAATCGGAAGTGGTGGTATTCATAACGGGGTTGAAGCGGCAAAAGCGATTGCTTTGGGAGCTGATTTAGTTGGATTTGGTCGTGCTCTACTTGAAGCGGCTACGACATCCGTTAAAGAAGTGGTGGCACTTATGGAACGAGTAGAGTTTGAGTGCCGTGCAGCGATGTTTGGAATTGGTGTGGCTACGATTGAAGGTCTGTCAGCTACAGATCGCTTATGGTCGATAGGTGAATTAAAAATCAATCGAGGTAAACGATGAAAAATGAATTGACCAAAATGAACTCTTCTGTTATTTTATTTGGTTGTATTCGTTAAATTGTTTCGGTAGATTTTTACAGCATGAGAGGAGAGTACGAGCGTGTTTTCCAAAATGTTATCCACCTATCCTCGAACCTTGTGGATTTTGGCGATAGGGGCCATTATTAATGTAACGGGGATGTCTTTTATTTGGCCTCTAAACAATATTTATATCACCCAGGTATTGGGTAAACCAGCTACGGTAGCTGGACTCGTCTTGATGCTTCATGCTGGTATGGGAATCATCGGAAGTATGGCAGGTGGCATTTTACATGACAAGATAGGCGGAATTAAAACCATCTTTGCTGGGGTACTTATCTCAGCTGCCTGCGTTACCTCGCTAGCTTTTTTCCGAGTATGGCCATTTTATGTTTGTATGATGGGCGTACTTGGCTTTAGTAATAGCATGGTATTCCCGGTCCTCAATGCGATGGCTGGAAGTGTCTGGCCAGAAGGGGGACGACGCGCATTTAACTTGTTATACTTGTCGCAAAATTTAGGTGTAGCGGTTGGTTCTGCGTTGGGTGGAGTGGTTGCTAGCGTATCGTTTATGTTTGTTTTTTTAGTGAATGGTGCAACTAATTTAATCTTTTTAGCCGTGATTGGCTTTGGATTAGATTTAAAGAAGATTGCGGCAGAGACAGCTGCGCGAAATTTGCAAAGAAAGACAGAGAAAGCTAACAAAGCTTCCAAGGATGAACCCTCCATCTGGAAAACACCCTCTGGCTTATCCTTGATCATTCTTGGCTTAGGGTTTGCGATAACTTGGATTCCCTATGTGCAATGGTCGACCAATTTATCTTCTTACATGACGAAGTTAGGCTACTCGTTATCCCAATATAGTTTGTTGTGGACGATTAACGGAGCATTGATAATCCTAGCTCAGCCGCTGTGTGCTTATGTCACACGTCACTATTTATCTAATCTTCGTTCTCAGATGATCGGTGGCTTGTTTATCTTTGTTTGTGGAATGGGTGTTTTAGCGTTCGATCAAGCTTATAGTCATTTTGTGTGGGGTATGATAATCGTAACTTTAGGAGAAATGCTATTATGGCCAGCAGTGCCAGCCGCGGCAGCAGAACTTTCGATTCCCGGTAAAGAGGGATTATTCCAAGGAGCTGTGAGTGGTTCAGCAACTGCAGGGCGTATGATTGGTCCATTCATCGGGGGGCTTTTGTACGAAAGCTTCTCACCAGTCTTTATGCTGTACGTGATGATTGCAATTTGTGTGTTACCCCTCCTTTGTTATCTCTTTTATGATCGCCCGTTATATGGCAGTCTTAGAGATCGAATTTAATCAATAAAGGTAAAACTAACATTAATAAAAATAGGCCGTTTCGTGCTAGGGGTAAACCTGCAGGAAATGGCCTATTTTTTGAACTTTATTTTCAGGACTCTTTTGGAGTACTTAGTTTTATCTGTGCTTTTTCAGGAACACCTGCCGGAGTTACTTCCGTCCAGCCTTTTCCATTTAAGCCTTTCGCATAAACCTCTAAATATGCACCTTTACGCAGGTTTTTAGAAGCGATCATGATAAAGGTATTTTGTTCTCCTTGATCATCGTATCCAACGAATTGATATTCCCACTGTGTATCGTTTAGCTTTTTACCATCAGTTTCCACGACCGTATAGTAAGGCTTTACCGGAATAGTAGGGTTGAGACGATCAAGCATAACAGATTGACCTCTTAGAGCAAACAGAAGAAGGAGTATCCCAGCTACGATGGATGCTAGGATGATTACAAATTTGTTAATAGACACAAAATACCTCCCAAACATATTTCAAGTAGTGTTGAGTACAAGTCTACTCGGTTTATGGATATAACAAAATGCATCTAGCTTACAAGCAACTTACACTTCTGTAAGAAAGAGCTGTTCGTATAGCGTGGAAAAAAACGGATAAAATAAAGAAGATTTCCAACGGGTGGAGGGGCAAGTGTGGAGATAACAACCAAACCGATTGTTGTTGTAAGTAAATGTTTGGAATTTGCGGAGTGTCGTTACAATGGAGATGTGCTTTCGGATGTAACCGTTCGAAGCCTGGCTCCTTTTGTGACTTTTATTCCTGTATGTCCCGAGATTGAGATCGGTTTGGGGATCCCGCGTGAAACCATTCGAATCATTAAAGATGGTGAGCAGCACCGGCTCGTCCAGCCTTCAACACGAGTAGATCTTAGCCAACAGATGGATGCCTTTGCCGATACCTTCTTACAAAATGTAGGAGAAGTGGATGGTTTTATTTTGAAAAATCGTTCTCCAAGCTGCGGAGTAAAAGATGTCAAAGTATATAGTGGTTGGGAAAAAGCACCTGTTGTCGAAAGTGCTCCCGGTTTCTTTGGTGCTAAGGTAAACGCGTATTTTCCTCATGCGGCTATTGAGGAAGAAGGCAGGTTAAAAAACTTTACCATTCGAGAACATTTCTTTACGAAGCTGTTTACGCAAGCTTATTTTCGTCAGCTAAGAATGGAACCTACTATTCGGAAGCTCATTCAATTTCATGCTGAAAACAAATATTTATTTATGGCATATAATCAAAAGCTAACAAAAGAATTAGGTAAGATTGTTGCAAATCACGACAAAAAAGCAGAGCAACAGGTCTGGGACGAGTATGCTACCTTATTACCTAACATGTTTAAGCGTACAGCTCGGTATACCTCCAACATTAATGTCTGTGAACATATTATGGGCTATTTTAGCAAGAGGCTTTCTACAAAGGAAAAGGAGCACTTTAAACATTTATTACATCGGTATCGAGAACGAAAATTGCCACTCAGTAGTATGACCAGTCTTTTGAAATCGTGGGTATTTCGATATGAACAAGAATATTTGTTACAGCAACGCTTTTTTGAACCTTATCCTGAGGAATTAATTGATTTAGGAGACTCTGGAAAAGGGAGAGATTACTGATAAAGATGCATTTGTAGTAGTTGATACACTTCGCCCTGGTATGTAAAGCTGGTCATGGGATACGGAGAGGAACTCCTAATGGTTATGTAACCTTCTGTAGTGTAGCTCGTTATACTCGTGTGAAATGAACAAGCTAGAAAAAGGGGATAACGATCATGAATAAGACAACATGGATTCCGGCGGTGCTTCTAGTAGCCGCATTAGCAGAGCCGATTTCCTCTAACATAGGGGGGATCGGCATTTCGCCTTTTTCTGGATAGTAAAAAAAGCAATTCCATGAAATAATAATCAAGAATTACTACTGCATTCTATTTCATCTAGATAGAGGAGATTTGGTGCTATGGATACCTATAAAAAACAGAAACATGTTCTGGATTCGCCCGTACAGATAAAAGAGCAAAGAATTGACAGTAGGTTACGACAATTAGGTGAAATTGGTAGGACGATGGAACAGGGCGTTACGAGATTGGCGTTGACAGCTGAAGATATGGCAGCACAACGTATAGTTGCTAGTTGGATGGAAGAAGCTGGAATGCGTGTTCGTAAAGATTGTTTTGGGAATTTAATTGGTAGAAAAGAAGGCAACAATCCCCATGCTCCTGTCGTAATGCTTGGTTCCCATATCGATTCAGTTCCTAATGGTGGTAGATTCGATGGTACGGTTGGAGTAATTGGAGGAATTGAGGTTGTTCAGGTTTTACGTGAAAATAATGTGCAACATGACCACCCTATTGAAGTAGTTGCTTTTTGTGATGAAGAAGGAGTTCGCTTTTCAGATGGTTTTTTTGGGAGTAGGGGGATGTGTGGCAAGCTTACCCCAGAGGATATGGAAAGACACGACAATCAGGGTATGACCAGAATGGAAGCCCTACAGCAATGTGGCTTTCCTTCTCAACAATCAGGATCAGATGTGCTGAGTTCTGAGGAAATAAAGGCATATCTAGAACTACATATCGAACAAGGTCCATATCTACAAGCAGTGAATGAGCCTGTTGGGATTGTTACCAGCATTATGGGAGTGAAATTGCTGTCCATCAAATTGATGGGGCAGTCAGGTCACGCAGGTACAGTACCAATGAACATGCGACACGACCCAATCATGGCTGCAGCCGAAGCAATTTTGGGAATAGAAAAAATATGTAGTGCTGATGCTAGCAAACCTACCGTGGGGACAGTGGGTACAATTGGGATAGAACCAGGTGCTTGCAATGTAATACCAGGCTCGGTTGAATTGACAGTTGATATTAGAGATATAGATGAGAGTCGGTTGTTGCAGATTTTGACAGATATAGAGGCCCTCCTCTCAGAAATTTCCTTGCGACGTGGGCTAGAATATCAGATTGAGAATGTGTTGGCGATAAAAAAGGCGGATGCCGCCGCTGAACTTGTACAGATGTTTCGAGAGATTGGCTTGAGAAGACAGAACGAACTGCCAGAGATGTATAGTGGTGCAGGTCACGATGCGATGATTCTGTCTGAGATAACACAAATGGGGATGCTATTTGTTCGTTGCAAGGATGGGATTAGTCATCATCCTGACGAGTGGTCCCATGCTTCAGATATTTGTCTCGGCGTAGAGTATTTGTATGAAGCGGTTTGTCGATTAGCTACCTAATCTGATGAGTGTGAGACAAGAGGGCGGTGTAGTGAAAGGGGCATAATTCATGGAAAGCGTAGAGGAATTGCAACAACAGTTCCGTAACATTGAAGTGTGGGAACAAGAGCAGAAAGATCTATGGTTCTGGGAGAAAATAGGGCGCCTTCCGTTTGTATGGTTAGATCGAGCTGTCCCAAAAGTTTTAAAAGAAAAGGTAGGAGATTTGTTAAACGAATTAGGTGCCTATATCCAGACGGGCGGGAAATATCTAATCAAGAATCAAGATGTTTGGAGCCGGTTTAACAACCCACCAAATACGATCGAGCAAGTGCAAATAAGACCTCTACAGGAAATGGATCAGGTAGCCCTTCAATTAACGGAATCGCGCACGAATGTTGCGATGGTTCAAGGCGCTACTACAGGCTTTGGCGGTATGTTTACACTTGCGATAGACATACCAGTTATCATAGGTCTTTCCTTAAAAGTATTGCAGGAGATGGCACTTACGTATGGCTATGACCCGCATGATAAGGTGGAACGTATTTTTATTATTAAATGTTTGCAATTTACCTCTGCAGATGTAGTTGGTAAAAAGGCAATTTTAGAAGAGCTGGCAGCTTTTGATGAGGGAGAAAAACATCAAGAAATGATTGCTCAGCTACAAGGCTGGCGCGAAGTGAGCTTGACATACATGGATAATATGGCATGGAAGAAGTTATTTCAGTTAATCCCCATAGTTGGTATGTTTTTTGGTGCATATACGAATCGTACACAGATTGCAGACATAGCGATGACAGGGCAGATGCTCTACAAGAAGCGGAGAATCTTACAGAGATTAGCAGAACAAGACAGAGCGAACCTATAAATCAAATGTAAGCATTGCAGAGTATTAGCTGAAAAATCTACTTTACAATTGGTAAACCGTTCTGTATACTATGGAAAAGTTTACAAAAGGAGGTGCAGGTACATGTCAGGAGCTGTTCAAGCGTGGTTTGTGGTAGAAATGTCCAGTCAGACACATGATTTCGTTAACAACGGGAGAAGTCTGTCCATTTTTCACTCTACTATCAAAACCGAACAGTTTCCATTAACGCGTACCATGCATTCATAACCTCCCTTTCATTCATTATTCGATCATCCTGATTTAAGAGGAAAAAAGATGCTACAGGTGGTAGGTGCCTGTGGCTTTTTGTGTTCTCATAAAATGTACGAGGCACTAATGATATGAAATGATTCATGGGGGATGTTAACGCTTGTGTAGCGCTTGTGAGGGGCTGTTTTCCAAGGAGGAAATAGATCATGATCATTCTTGCTACAAACTCTGTTTCAAAATCATTCGGAGCCAATATGGTATTAACGGATATCACATGTGAAGTGGACCGGTTGTCACGTATTGGTATTGTTGGACCAAATGGGGCGGGAAAAAGCACACTTTGCACCTTGCTACTGGGCTTGGATACCCCAGATTCAGGAACTATTTTTCGAGCGAAGGATGCTACCTTTGCTTATTTACCACAACAACCTGTATATCCTAAGGAATGGACGGGACGTAATGTCATTGAAAGTGCCTTTGCCAAGGTACAAGAAATAGAGTTGTCCATGCAATCGTGTCAAGAACTCATGTCAAATATCGACGAGTATCAAAAATTATCAACTGAGGAACAGGAAAAATTATTATTTCGCTATCAACGATTGCAGGATACTTTCGAACAACTAGACGGATATATGGTGGAAGCTAGGATTCAGAAGGTAGTAGATGGTCTGCGATTGTCCACGTCGTTACTTGAAACCCCTTTTTCTTTGCTTAGTGGGGGAGAAAAAACAAAGATTGGCTTGGCAAAAATTTTATGCGAAAAAAGTGATGTACTCCTTTTAGATGAACCTACTAACCATTTGGATGTAGAATCAATGGAATGGTTAGAGCAATTCTTACGTGAATATCCGGGCACTATTTTACTCATTTCCCATGATCGCTACTTTTTGGATGCAGTGGCTACAAGCATATGGGAAGTGGATAGTGGAGAACTACAAACCTATCAAGGGAATTACAGCGAGTTTGTCAAGGAAAAAGAGGAACGTTTATTACGGCAATTCGCGGATTATCAAGAACAACAAAAGAAAATCAAGAAAATGAAAGAAGCAATTAAGCGACTAAGAGAATGGGGAAACCAGGCTAATCCTCCCAACGATTCTTTTCATCGCCGGGCCAAGAGTATGGAGAAGGCATTGGAACGAATGGAGAAAATTGAACGTCCACGTCTCGAAGCTGATAAAATGGACTTGTTTTTCCGAAGAGTAGATAGAAGTGGTCAAGATGTAATAAGAATGAATGCTGTGACGAAAGCTTTTGGGAATGTGTGTCTTTTACAGGAAGCGAATTTCTCTATGCGATATGGTGAGCGGAAAGCTTTGCTGGGTTCCAATGGTAGCGGTAAATCTACATTTCTTAAAATGATTTTAGGGGAGCTAGAACCGGACGCAGGTAATATAATGCTAGGAAGCCAAGTAAAGGTTGGATATTTATCACAACAGGCTTTAGAGGGAGATCCTAACCGGCGTGTGATTGATGCGTTTCGAGAAGTCGCGATTGTAACAGAAGCACAAGCACGGCATATGCTAGCTCGGTTTTTGTTTTATGGTGAGCATGTATTTAAAAAAGTTGGTCAACTCAGTGGCGGAGAGCGGATGCGACTACGGCTGGCTCAGTTGATGAATCAAGACATTAATCTATTTATACTAGATGAGCCTACTAACCATTTAGATATTGAAGCGAGAGAAACATTGGAAGAAGCCCTACTTCAATACCAAGGCTCACTTTTCATCGTATCCCATGATCGATATTTTTTACAAAAAATGATTGAGGGTGTCTACTGGATTGATAATCAGCACTTGACCCATTATGAAGGAACTTATGAAGAAGCGAGAGAAAAGCGCAAAAAGCACCAATTAGCTCACAATCATACAATGGTAAAATACAAGCAAAAAAGCTTACATGTACAAGATACACAAAACAAAGGACAGAGTAATAATGATCAGCTCCAAAAGGTACCTGATGACCAAGCTGAAACTGTAGAATTTGTATATCAAGTTAGTCAAACAGAGAATAAGAAACAGGTACAATTAGCTCCTCTCAATAAAGCAAGAGTACCTAAAGTGAATCCTTTTAAACTTCAGCAATTAGAAACTGAGATTGCTCAAAAAGAAGCGCAATGTGAGCAGTGGCAGCGGGAAATGGAGCAAGGTAAGAACGACTATGTACAGCTTCTTCACTACCAGAATCAAATAGCAGAACAAGAACAAGAGATCAAGCAGCTTTATGAAATTTGGTATGCTATGCAAGGAGAAGAATAGATTGAACCCAGTATACTAAGCAAGAGCAGGCAGCAATCATTCGAAGGAAGGATGCTGCCTGCTTTTTTATATACCTTAATATTATCAACCGTGCCGTAAAACCCCTTGCTTTGTACCCCATAAAAACAGATGAAAAGCCCTCTTTTTTGCGACAGGAGGCTTTTTCAACACTCTGAGTACTTTTTTTTTCGCGGATTTACGTTAGATATGCTAAATGTATCTAACGACATGTGGTATAATTAGCCATAGGTGATGGCTTTGAGTAGATCAGTGGAAAGTAACCACAATATCGTATTTGATTGTAAATACCACGTTGTCTTTTGTCCAAAGTATCGCAAAAAGGTTTTGATTGAACCAGTAGATGTTCGATTAAAGGAATTGTTTCTTGAAAAAGCACAGGAATTGCGTGCTGAAGTGGTTGAGATGGAAATCATGCCCGATCACGTTCATTTGCTCATCACATGCGATCCTCAATTCGGAATCCACCGAATAGTGAAACATTTGAAGGGCTATACATCCAGAGTTTTGCGGATGGAATTTAGACATCTCAAAAGTAGACTCCCCTCACTTTGGACAAACTCTTACTTTGTTGCCACAGTTGGGACTGTTCAACTGGATGTGATTAAACAATACATTGAGTCACAAAAAGAAAGGAGTGATTGAACATGCACAGAGCTTACAAATTTCGTTTGTATCCAAACAAAGAACAAGCAACACTCATCAACAAAACTATCGGATGCACTCGCTTTGTATTCAATCACTTTCTTGCGAAGCGAAAGGATGCTTACGAACAAGAACAGAAAACACTCAACTACAACGATTGCTCTGCCCTGCTCACACAACTCAAAAAAGAGATAGAGTGGCTGAAAGAAGTAGATTCCACTGCCCTGCAATCCACTTTGAAAGATTTGGATTCTTCGTACAAAAAGTTTTACAAGGAAAAGAAAGGATATCCTAAATTCAAGAGCAAGAAGAATCCAAAGCAATCCTACACATGCAAGATGAACATCAAAGTGGAAGGGGATCGCATTAAACTACCTAAACTTGGATGGGTTACATTTGCGAAGTCAAGAGAAGTCGAAGGACGCATTCTCTCGGCTACCGTTAGAAAAAATCCTTCAGGCACATACTTTGTATCTGTTTTGTGCGAAACAGAGATTCAACCCCTATTACAAGCAGAAAAGACTGTTGGGGTTGATCTTGGCATCAAAGACTTTGCCATTCTTTCGACAGGTGAGAAAATAGCCAATCCCAAAGTTCTTCGCTACTACGAAAAGAAGCTTGCTACTTGGCAACAGAAACTGTCCAGACGTAAAAAAGGTGGTCAGAACCGAGAAAAATCACGAAAACAAGTAGCTCGTCTACATGAAAGAATATCGAACACACGAAACGATTTTCTACATAAACTGTCAACTCAACTGATTCGTGAAAATCAAACGATCTGCTTGGAAGACTTACGTGTGGAAAACATGATCAAGAACCACAAGCTTGCGAAAAGCATTGCAGATGCGTCATGGTCGGCATTCAGAACCATGCTGGAATACAAAGCAGCTTGGTATGGAAGAACAATTTCCATTGTGGGGAAACAATTTCCGTCTTCGCAGTTGTGTTCTGGTTGTGGATACCAAAATAAAGAGGTAAAGAATCTCAATTTGCGTAATTGGACATGCCCGAACTGCGGCGTACAACATGATCGTGACAAAAACGCTGCCACAATATTGAGCAAGAAGGACTTCGATTGTTGGCATAACCAACTGAACTGTGGGACACACAGGGATAGCTTGGTAAATTTCACTCCGTTAGGAGTGACTACCCAAGAATCCCCTGCCTTTAGGCATGGGGAGTGTCAAAGAGGTTTGTGTATGGGAGATAGTGTGTAGTTTTTGCGTTGTAGGTGTTCCACATGCAAAGAAGGGCTTTTCTCTATAATTTACGAGTTGTTCGATTTACCGCTTTACTCAAAGCATCATCTAGTACATGGGCATATTGCATCGTAGTATCTATTTTTGAATGACCTAATTGAGCTTGAAGCTGATGAGGATCAGGGTTTAATCGCAAAAACTGGGTAGCAAAGCTATGACGTAACTTATGTACAGAAATGTCTGGCATTCCAAATGCACTTCCATATTTTTTTACTAATTTCTGAACGGAACGTAGATCGATGCGGTGTCCGATTGGCTTTGTAGGTGATACCGTTAGAAATAAAGCATCTTCATTAGCAGGTGGCTGATACTTCTGACGTGTATTCAGATAACGGAGCAAATATTCCTTTCCCCAATCACTGAAGAATGGGGCATCTTCCTTTTTTCCTTTTCGAATCATTAGGACCTGATTTTTCTCCAGTACCACGTTTTGAAGGTTCAAATTAACAATTTCAGATACACGAAATCCTCCAGAAAGGACTAACGCGATAATGGCGACATCTCGATCCCGATTTCGATAATGAAAATGTAGCTTTTTCTTGGTATCACAGAACTGCAAGTAGCCATGGTATACAAAATCGACGAATTTTTGGATTTGATCATCTACTAAAATTTTAGAGCGGATAGCGTTTGCACGAGCGAGCGGTGTAACCT
The DNA here is from genome assembly GCF_002706795.1 of Brevibacillus laterosporus DSM 25. Taxonomy (NCBI): domain Bacteria; kingdom Bacillati; phylum Bacillota; class Bacilli; order Caryophanales; family Paenibacillaceae; genus Brevibacillus; species Brevibacillus laterosporus. The sequence continues at coordinate 4,889,286 of NZ_CP017705.1, read as the reverse complement.
CTTCCACATGTAACTCAATTTTTGCCATCACGTTTCGTTGCAAGTAAGATTCACCATGTTCATCCTCTGAGAGTGCAGATAAATAGTAAAACAGGGACTTTAAGCTAGAAAGCTTGCGAGATATTGTCAAGTCACTGTATTCTTTTTTTGCACTTTTAGTGGGTTTAGTTAATAGTAACGAACGCTCAAATAGATGAGAGTCCTGTAAATAGAGAAGATAGGATTCTACTGTTTCTTTGCGTAGTCCCTCTAGCTCATTGAGTGTAATCTCGCTCATTGCTTGGGCAGTGGAGAGGCCCTCTGCCATTAGCCACCGAAAAAAGAATTCAAAATCACGTAGATAGCCGAGTAGAGTCGAGACGGAAGCGCGTTTCGATCTTTTATGATCCACATATTTTTCAACAAACCAAGGAAAAGAAGGGATTCTCTCAAGGAGTTGTAAGGAATCCCGTTGTTTAGTTACAGACATGAGAATGACCACCTATCCTTTGCTCAACTTCGTATATCGAAATAAATACATATAAAAATTTCAATAATCCGTTATCAAAATGACTTTATACTGGTACAATGATATATCTGTAAGGGCTGTAGATAGCTTACTATTGATTATAGAACATTTGTTCTTATTTAACAAGCCATATACGTGGGGTTTTGTTATCCTTTACGCTTATTGATTGGAGACTAGTTAGAAATTTTCAAGTAATAGTTACATTACTAGATAAGATGCAGCAACCTAAGTTAACGTTGCGTTTTACATGAGTAGAGATGTAATTATTGAGGAAAAACAGATAAAAGAGGCAATTTTTACATGAAGTGTAGCTGGTTGTCCTACCTATCAGTTCGTCGAGTTTTATTTTTGACTTGTAGGCATTTTGTAGCTTGCTCTTTTGATAGAAACATTGTATGCTAGGTGACAAGACTACATTTAGTGTCTCATATGAATGTTATATACTACATACTGATAAAAGTTACTTTACCGCCGAGAATTAGGTGTCATTTTGCGACTTAATAGGGAATCTGGTGAAATTCCAGAGCTGTCCCCGCAACTGTAAGTGTGGATGAAATGAGCAGACCACTGTATAAGCATGTCTCAGGCGACTTATATGGGAAGGGCTCAAAGTAAAGTGAAACACAAGTCAGTAGACCTGCCCATTCTCTTAGTTTCGCATCTTCGGGGAGTGGGAAGTTGAAACGGTACTGGGATTAAATAGTAGCGGCTATTTGCTTTGCTATTTTTTCTTTTTTTGTGCCGTTTTAAAGCTCACCCATGAAGGGATGAGCTTTTTATGTTGGCAAAAAGTAGCATTTATCAGCAGTCAGCTTACTACCATCTTATGTCCTTTATACATGAAAGGGGGGTGTATCGATGCTGATCGTATATGATTCCAAAACAGGAAATGTGAAACGTTTCGTCCAAAAACTAGATTTTCGATGTATACAAATTTCCGATGATATCGTCATAAACGAACCTTTCATTCTGATTACATATACAACGGGATTTGGACAAGTTCCTGAAACGACACGACAATTTCTAACTCAACACTCTCAATGGATGAAGGGGGTTGCAACTAGCGGGAACATGAATTGGGGGACTCGCTACGGATTAGCAGCTGACCAGATTGCCGACCAATACAATGTGCCATTAATCATGAAATTTGAATTGAGCGGTACCAAAAGAGATGTAGAAACTTTTAAGCAGGAGGTATTTCACTTTGTCCACGCAACTACCACAATGGATCACGTTGAACAACGAAATTATGGTGAAGAAAGACGGGAAATTTCAGTTTCATAAAGATTTAGAGGCAGCGAAGAGTTATTTTGTTGATTACGTAAATCAGAATACAGTCTTTTTCCATAACTTACGCGAGAAGATTAACTACTTGATTGAAAATGACTACTATGAAGCTGAAGTGTTTGAAGGCTATGAATTTGCCGATATCGAACGGGTCTATCGCTATGTATATGATAAAAAATTCCGCTTCCCATCCTTCATGAGTGCGTTCAAGTTTTATCATAACTATGCTATGAAAACAAATGATGAAAGTAAATTTCTTGAGCGTTACGAGGATCGGATTGCTGTAGTTTCCCTATTCTTAGCAAAAGGGGATAGCGAAAAAGCACTGCAATATGCAGACTTATTAATTTCGCAAGAATACCAACCTGCTACTCCTACCTTCTTAAATGCAGGTAAGAAGAGACGTGGAGAGCTAGTTAGCTGTTTCTTACTTGAAGTAGATGATTCTATGAATTCGATTGGGTTCTCTATTAATTCGGCCTTGCAATTAAGCAAAATTGGTGGCGGTGTGAGCTTGAACCTTAGCAAAATCCGTGCGGCTGGAGAGCAGATCAAAGGACTAGATGGTAAGGCTAGTGGTGTTCTTCCTGTGATGAAGCTGTTTGAAGATGCGTTCTCATACGCAAATCAGCTAGGTCAACGCGATGGTAGTGGTGTTGTTTATCTCAATATTTTCCATGCGGACATTCAAGAATTCCTAGATACAAAAAAAATCAACAGCGATGAGAAGATCAGGATTAAAACCTTGTCACTTGGCGTGGTTACTCCTAATAAATTCTTTGAGCTGGTAGAAAAAGATAAAGACATGTACCTGTTCTATCCTCATACTGTGTTCCAAGAGTATGGTCAGCACTTAGACGATATGGATATCACTAGTATATATGACGAGCTGGTAAATAACCCACGTGTCCGTAAGAAAAAAATCGGAGCACGTGATCTGATTATGAAATTAGCCCAAATCCAGATGGAATCTGGTTATCCATATATTATGTATGTTGATAATGTCAACGAATATCACGCATTAAAAGAGATTGGTCGAGTTAAATTCTCTAATCTGTGCAGTGAAATTGCCCAACTTAGCGAAGTTTCCACCATTAATGATTATGGGGTGGACGATGTTATTAACCGGGACATCTCTTGTAACCTGGGTTCGCTTAATATTGTAAATGTAATGGCGAATAAGAGAATGAAAGAAACGATTCATTTAGCAATGGATGCTCTTACAGAAGTGAGTGACCGTACAAATATTTCGATCGTTCCATCTGTAGCAAAAGCAAACTGCGAGCTTCATTCTGTTGGGTTGGGAGCAATGAATCTACACGGATATTTGGCTAAAAATAAGATTCCTTACGAATCGAAAGAAGCAATTGATTTTGCACGTACATTCTTTATGATCTTGAATTTTTATTCATTAGAACGATCTATGCTTATTGCAAAAGAACGAGGAATTACTTTCCTAGATTTTGAACGTAGTGAATATGCATCAGGTAGTTATTTTGAACGCTATCAGCAACATGATTACTCACCAAAAACAGAAAAAGTTCAACAATTATTCGAAGGTCACCATATCCCAACAAAGGAAGACTGGACTCGTTTGCAGGATGAAGTACAAACCTATGGACTCTACCATGCCTATCGTTTAGCGATTGCTCCAACGGGCTCCATCTCTTATCTGCAATCCTCTACAGCATCAATCGCACCGATTACACAACGTATCGAGGAGCGCGAATATGGTGATTCCAAAACCATTTATCCAATGCCATTCTTAGATGATGATAATTTCTTCTACTATAAAGAGGCATATGATATGAACATGTTCAATGTAATTGACCTAGTAGCAGAAGTACAGGTGCATATAGACCAAGCGATTTCTACTATTTTGTATGTAAAAGATGACGCGACCACACGGGATCTGGCTATGTATTATATCTATGCTCAGAAAAAAGGTTTGAAGACGCTGTATTATACCCGTACAAAGAAAAAAACCATTGAGGAATGCGTTAGTTGCAGCGTATAAGAGAGGAGTATCGCAATGTCTAAATTTGAAGCAGTGAACTGGAATGAACCGGAAACCCAGTATACCGAGATGTTATGGACGCAAAATACATCTCAGTTCTGGTTAGATACAGAGATTCCAATTTCGAAGGATTTAAAATCATGGACGAACCTCACGGATAATGAACGTGATACGTACATGAAGGTATTAGGTGGATTAACATTGCTTGATACGGAACAGGGAAATGTTGGCATGCCAATGATTGCCCAGCATGTGAAAGAGAAGCAAAAGAAAGCCATTCTGATTTTCCAAGCGGCGATGGAAGAGATTCATGCTAAGAGCTATAGTACTATTTTTACAACAGTAGCTAGTTCAGAACGAATTCATGAAATTTTCCAATGGGTAAAAGAAGATAAACATCTACAATATAAAACAGCAGTGATTGATGAAATCTACAGAAATATCAAAGATGGCGACGATATGAGCCTATATAAAGCGATGGTAGCTTCTGTATTCTTAGAGAGCTTCCTGTTTTATTCCGGGTTCTTCTATCCACTGTTTTTAGCTGGTCAAGGGAAAATGGTAGCCAGTGGAGAAATTATCAAGCTGATCATTCGTGATGAGAGTGTGCATGGTGTATTTGTCGGGTTGTTAGCCCAAGAAGTTTTTGCAAGATTAACAGATGCTGAACAGAATGAAGCAACCCTGTTCGTTGATGAACTTCTTCAAGCACTATACAAGAATGAATTAGAGTATACGGAAACACTGTATGATTCAATTGGGTTAACACATGAAGTGAAAAAGTATATTCGTTATAATGCCAATAAAGCTCTTATGAACTTAGGGGTAGAGCCGATTTTTGATGAAGAAGAAGTTCACCCTGTTGTATTAAATGGTATTCGTACAGAAACAAGTACGCATGACTTCTTTTCCACAAAAGGAAGCGGCTATCAAAAAGGGAAAGTGGAGCCGTTACACGACCAAGACTTTGATTTCTTGAACCAGCGTGTTAAAGATACTTCTTATTAGTAAAGTTATGTGATGCTTGACGTCGAGTAACAAACCTCGCAAATAGGCAGCGACTAGGTCGGTTACTTGTAAATGAAAACTAACAAAAAGGACCATGGTTGGAAATGAAACCCAACTGTGGTCCTTTTGTATAATTTGGAAGTGCGAATAGATTGAAAATTCGGTTGAATGTACAAGCTGTATGCGATATATTACATATTGAATGAATAAGGAGGGAAGACATGCCAATTCCTAGTAATTATGTAGCATCTATTAGAGTGTCCGCTAAAGACTGTGCCTTCTCTCACATTCAAAGATGGATCATAGATGGAACACTAAAGCCAGGAGAGAAATTAGTAGACATTCAACTGGCGGAAGCATTGAACGTGAGTAGAACACCTGTCAGAGAAGCTCTGCAATTACTTGAAGCACAGGGATTGGTTCACATGCTACCAGGAAAAGAGACGAGAGTGAGCAATCTTGAGAAGGAGGATATCTTAAAAGTTTATCCTACACTTGCAACATTACACGCCTTAGCAGCCGAATTTGCTTCTGTACACATCTTGCCTCAACATATTGAGCAGTTGCAAGAATGGAATGCAAAATTTGCAGAGACGATCTCCAGAGAACAGCCTTTTCAAGCGATGGAGTATGATGAACAATTTCATAATCTAATCACAGATATAGCAGACAATCCGTATCTGAGCTCATTTCATGTTTCGTTACAAAATCATATCCGCCGTTTTAAATATGTATTTTTAAAGCAACCGTATGAGATGAACCAAGCTTCCATTCATGAACATGAGGACATTATTCATGCGTTACAAACTGGGGATAAAGAAAAACTTGAACTGAGTATTAAACAGAACATTCTCAGACCCATGCGAGAATTATATGCACTCATGTAGCAAATATAGATAGAGAAACAACAGGGAGGCTTTATGATGGGATTTGTGGAGAGAATCAGTTCTTTTGCAGGAAAGACATTTACAGTTTGGGTTTTGTTGTTTTCTGTCATCGCCTATGTATATCCTGAACATTTTACATGGATCGGGGCTTATGTGATTCCATTACTTGGAATTGTGATGTTTGGTATGGGTTTAACCATTTCTGCATCTGATTTTAAAGAAGTATTTCGCCGTCCAAAAGATGTTGCATTAGGTGTAATTGGACATTATCTTGTAATGCCACTACTAGCATTTTTATTAGCTTATTTCTTAGAATTACCTCCAGAAATTGCAGTTGGGGTTATTTTGGTAGGGTGCTGTCCAAGCGGTACCGCTTCCAATGTAATGGTGTTTTTATCAAGAGGGGATGTGGCTCTTGCTGTAGCAATCGCTTCTGTATCAACGCTACTTGCACCTGTTGTTACACCGTTTTTAATCTTATTGCTAGCAAGTAAATGGGTAGATATAAATATCTGGTCTTTATTTTATTCGATTATTCAGGTGGTTATCATTCCGTTAGCTCTAGGGCTTTTTGTGAAAAAATATTTTGGAAAGCAGGCAGCCGCCAGCGTGAAAGCATTACCATTGGTGTCGGTAGTGGCAATTGTGATGATTATCTGTGGTGTAGTGGCTGGTAATCAAGCAAAATTAGCTTCAGCAGGGTTGATGATTTTTGCTGTTGTAGTACTTCATAATGTACTTGGCTTTCTGTTGGGGTTCCTGTTTGCTCGCCTTTGTGGAATGGATCTAGCCAAACAAAAAGCCGTTGCTATGGAAGTAGGAATGCAGAACTCTGGTCTAGGAGTCGCGATTGCAACCGCGCATTTTTCTCCCTTAGCAGCAGTTCCAAGTGCTATTTTTAGCGTCTGGCATAATATATCGGGTTCTGTATTGGCATCTATCTTTAGTAGAATGAAAGAGAAGAATGAAGTGAATATGGATGAAATGACTTGACACTCCCCATGCCTAAAGGCAGGGGACTCTTGGGGAGTCACTCCTAACGGATACACTCACATGTAAAACAAAAATGCCGTATAGATAGTAACGAAAATCTTCATGCAAGGGTGTAGTTTATGCTACATCCTTTTTTATTAACCAAAATTAGATAGCATGATCTTTCATTAAGAAGATCACCAGTAAGGCAAATGGGGGTGCAAATAGCCCCACCTTACAATTTTGTAATCCTAATGTCACCTTATTAAATTGTAAACATTTCCCCCTTGCCTTAGAATACAAATTGTTCAAGTAAAATATGTAAAATCAAAAAGAATGGTGAGGAAAGGAAAATTAAAAAGTTTTTCAATTTTGAGATTACCAGTATTGGCATTTCTATGGAGTATGTGAAATGTGTGCTTGACGTTGAGAAAAATGTGGCTCGTAATGACCAATGAAAAATTTCTGCAATTGTAAAATTGGAAGACGTGTAATCAGCTGAAAAACTTGTGTGTAATTTGTTTGTAAAGAAATTTTTTGAGGAGGCTATTATGAAGAAACGTTGGTGGGGTGTTATTGCAGCTGGAGTAGTAGTCGTCGGCGCCTATGGTTATTTTAAAATGACCGCTGTCGACGCAACGGGCCTTCCTGTTTCCGTCACTCCTGTTGCAAAAGGAAGCATTGAAAACAAGGTAATGGCATCAGGAATGGTTAAAGCAAAGCAAGAGGTGACGCTCTTCTCCCCAAATAATGGGACCCTGTTACAATTTACTGTACAAGAGGGGGACAATGTTACTGCTAACCAGGTTATTGGTAGTATAGATGTAACCGATCTATCAAGCGAAATCGCTTCTATTAATGCGCAAATCGCTTCGCAGCAGGCTGAACTTAATCGTGTAAAATCAGGCAAAGAGCCTGAAACGATTGCCCAACAGGAGGAACGTGTTCGTCAGGAGAAAGAAAAGGTTGCATCTGCCCAGAAGGAATACAACCGTACCAAACAATTGGTTGAGGCTGGTGCTTCTCCCGCAACTGAATTGGACAAGGCTAAGGAATCTTTATCACAAGCGCAATCATCTCTTACAATGTCCCAGAGCGAATTAGCCCTAAATAAAAAAGGTCCAAAAAGCACAGATATTGCTTCTGTTCAAGCACAAATTAATCAGCTAAACGTAAAAAAAGCAGAGCTAGCGAAGCAAAGCTCTCAATCCACAGTGGTAGCTCCATTCACAGGTACCATTTTGAAAGTGGATGCTAAGAATGGTCAAGCCGTTACGAAGGGTACAGAAATTATTACGATGGGTGACCTATCAAAATTACAAGTAGTCGCAGATATTAACGAATCAGATGTAAAAGATATTCAAGTAGGGCAAAAAGCACTCGTAAGTGGTACTTCTATGGGCAAAGAAAAAGCAGAAGCTACCGTAACTCGTATCTCGCCACTGGCAACGAAGATTCAAAAAGGCGAAACGACAGGAAAAACAAAAGTAAATGTAACATTGGAATTAGATCAAGCCGTCTCTGTGCTAAAGCCTGGCTTTAATGTAGATGTGGATATTATGATCACCAATAAAAACAACATTCTTGTTGTCCCTTTCCAAGCCGTTGTGAATGATCCAAGCGGTTCATTTGTATGGGTAGTAGAAGACGGTCTGGCGAAAAAACGTCCAGTAAAAACAGGTACCGAAAGCGACTTACATGTAGAAATCACGAGCGGTCTGAATGAAGGAGACAGTGTCATTAGCAGTCCTTCTGCTGATTTGATGGAAGGCATGCCGGTAATGGCAATGGAAGCAGGCGTACCTGGAGCCGCATAAAAGGAGGGAAACAGATGTTAACCGTTACTGATATTCGTAAAACCTTTATGAACGGTGATTCTGAGCTTCCCATCCTAAAAGGAGTTAATTTTACCGTTAACAAAGGGGAATTCGTCGCGATCATGGGGCCCTCTGGTTCTGGTAAATCCACCTTTATGAACATGCTGGGTTGCCTGGATCGTCCCTCTTCCGGTTCTTATGTACTGGACGGAGTAGAGGTCACTACGTTAAACGAAAATCAACAAGCTGATCTTCGAAACCAAAAAATTGGGTTTGTCTTTCAGGCATTTAATCTATTACCACGTATTTCTGCGGTTCGCAATGTAGAATTACCTATGCTCTATGCAGGCATTTCTCTTAGTGAACGTAAAAAACGTGCAGAAGAAGCTCTGATTAGTGTAGGTCTAAAAGAGCGGATGGATCACAAGCCGCCACAGATGTCTGGTGGTCAAAAGCAACGTGTAGCCATCGCACGCTCTCTCGTTAATCGACCCGCTATTTTACTAGCCGATGAACCGACTGGAAACCTGGATAGCCGTTCTACAACAGAGGTTATGGCTATTTTTCAAAAATTACACGCTCAGGGAGTTACCATTATTCTTGTTACGCATGAATTGGATACAGCCCAACACGCAGAACGTATTGTTGTCTTTAAAGATGGTGTCATTATTAAGGATGAAAAAGTGAAAGAACGACTCTTCGCTGTCACAGATGAAAACGAGGTGTTCACTACATGAACCTCATAGAGAGCTTTCGTATTGCCATTGATGGGATTTGGTCCAATAAATTACGTTCTATTTTAACCATGTTAGGTATTATTATCGGCATCGCTTCCGTCATTGCCATTATGACGATGGGTAAGGGCGGAAAAGAAATGATGACAAGTCAGTTCGGGAATGTAGCTGATGCAAAGTTTACCACAAGGATAAACTGGGAGAGCGATGAACCAGTTCAAGATGATGATTTGACCATCGATGATGCCGTTACGTTGGAAAGAATTAATCCTTACATAAAAAATGTCATGGCTCAAATCTATGGTAGTGGAACCATTAAGGATAAGAAAAAAGATATCAGTGCCCAGGTATTTGGTACAACAGGTAACTTTTTAGAAGTAAATACGAGCTATAAGATTGACCAAGGTCGTTTCTACACCAGAGACGACGATAAAGAGCAACGTGATGTAGTTGTATTAGACAAAGGTTTAGCTGATAAATTGTTTCCTCAGGGAAATGCTGTAGGAAATCGTATTTACATGTCAGATGCCTCCTTTGTTGTTATTGGAATCCTCAAAAATGATATGCAGGGCTTTATGGGCGGTGGCATGCAGGATCTCGTGTACATGCCTGCACGAACCTATCTCAATCATAATGAGAAAGCAACCGTGAACATGTTCCACATTCAAGCAAAATCAAATGCTACCATTCAATCGGCCATGGACTTTACCAAACAATATCTAAATCGTGTACATAAGCATAACGATCATTATATGGTAAAAAACAGCGCCGATGATCTAAAAGAAATCACGAAGATGCTTGACATGCTTACGATGGTCTTCTCTGTTATCGCCGGAATTTCTCTATTAGTTGGTGGTATCGGGGTTATGAACATCATGCTAGTCTCTGTGACGGAGCGTACGCGCGAAATTGGGATTCGGAAAGCATTAGGTGCTAAAAAACGGGATATCTTGACCCAATTTTTGATCGAATCCATTATTGTCTGCTTAATTGGTGGTGGTGTAGGGGTAGGTCTTGGTCTTGGACTAGCTTCTATTATTATCTCATTTGCAGGCATGCCTCCTGTTACATCTTGGGAAAGTATTCTTATCGCATTTGGCTTCTCTAGTGCAATCGGGATTTTCTTTGGAATCTACCCTGCAAACAAAGCAGCCAAGCTAGATGCCATTGAAGCATTGCGCTACGAATAATCTGGAGAAAAATTCGGAAAAGATGAAGATTATAGAAAATAGGATGCCGTGAAACCATTTGTGTGGGAGAGAACGGCATCCTATATTTTTTATATCACTTTTACTTCATTGGGGAACTGGTAGGAGACGAAAGAATAGAATTAGGAATAAGTAGATGATAATTATCTAGAAGAACGTGGGAAAGCAAAAGCGGTCATTGGTAAAGTAGAAACGGGTGAGAGGAAACGACCAGAGGTAAAAACCATGACTACTTTTTATCGAGTTGGTACTTGGTGACAGCGACGTTGGTATTCCTTGGCACGATACTTGGAAATCCTCAACATTAGAATTAGGAAATATTGATTTTTTGGAGTTTAGCAGGATTTACAACATAAAACAACTGGTGGATTTTATGGGTATTTGGATTCCAAACAAAACTAAATACGCCTATTGGTTTTCCATCTTTTACGATGATTATTCCCTTTTGATTATTTACATTCACTACGTGTGCCGTTTTTCCAGTAAAAAACTTGGTTGCAATCGCATGCAGTAAGGTTAAGACACGTTCCTTGCTCACGATTTCATTAATAGCAGTAACAACTTTGCCTCCCCCATCTGCAAGAAAGGTTACATTATCAGCTAAAATATCCGTAATTTCTTGAATGTTCCCTTTTGATAAAGCGGAGATAAATCTATCTGTATGATCTTCCTGAACTTGATAGGGTATCCTACTTTTCTCAGAAAGGTCTTTTATTTTTTTCTTTGCTCTGCTGAATATTTTACGACAATTTACTTCGGTAATATTCAGCATGCTAGAGATTTCTGGATGTTCGAATTGGAATGCTTTCCTTAGAACATAGACTGCTCGCTCCATGGCAGACAATTTTTCCATTAAAATAATAAGTGCATAACTAAGTGAATCATCTTGGATCATTTTTTCTGAAGGATCTACTAGCTGTCCATGTACAATAGGTTCTGGTAACCAAGTACCAAGGTAAGCTTCTCTTTTTTTTCGAACCGATTTAATCTCATTTATGCAACGATTTGTCACCATTTTACTTAAATAGGATTTCACATTGTTAATTTGAGGAATGTCACTTCCTTGTAATTTAATAAAGGTATCTTGAACAATATCTTCAGCATCAGTTAAAGAACCAAGCATCCGATAGGCGATAGAAATTAAATAGGGCTTAAAAGATAAATATAATTCCTCTACCTTCAAGTTATTAAAGCGCGAATTATACTCCACTAAAACTCTTCCTAGGCTGAAAATACCCTAGATACGTATATCTAGGGTACACAATTTTGTACATAAATGATATTTATTTTAAAACGTTCTTGAAACCCTCACGCCAAGAAGGGTGAAGCGGTTTCCAGTCATAGTAAATATGTGCCTTGGTGTTTAAAGCACCTCGTTCACCACGATTGCTCCCAGAATGGATAGTCGGCTGAGGTGCGCCGATCATGGAGGCATAAGCAGGTAGCCACAAAGTTCCTGAAGCTGGCTCGTCATCCACAATGTTTACTGGACCAGATGGCCAATCTAGTGCGAGGAAGGCAGCTCTTGCAGCATCTTCAACATGAAGGAAAGAGCTCACTCCCTCGGTTGCTGTCATTTCATTTCTGTGTACCTTCTCGGTAATCATTCCATGTAAATCATACCACGTACCTGGTCCATAAAGTGTCCCATATCGAAGGATAACTGATTCAGGAATTTCTGCTACCGCTTTCTCTAATTCAAACGTCAATTGTGTGACTACTATTACTTGCTGAAGGTAGAGCATGTTGTGCTGTATTCTTATTTCCATAGTAAGCTAGCCGAGATGCGATTCTTGAAAGATGGTTGTTAAAATATTCGGATACCCTTGACGCAATTACAAAACAGGAAGGTAAGGCCGAGAAACTCTTCTTTCGCTTATTTCAGCTCAAAAAAGGAACTTATAGAGAATGAGGAATTATTTGCTCTTAACACTTCATTGATTCAAAAAAATAGGCTAGTCATTTAAAGGCACGAGGAAGGGGGAATTAATCAGTTAGATGTCATTATCAAACGTGGGATAAACAATAATGAAATAAACGATCAAGATAGTTTATTATTAGCAACTACCATCTTTGGGCTGATGTCTTATTTTTATCATCCTGCTTTTTCTAAACAGTGGAGGGAAGAAAATATAAATGATGAATTTGAAACGTCATGGGAAATCCTATTCGGCGGCATTTTTCAACATTCAACTACGTAATACCGCTTGGAGAACACTTGCTTGACGAAAACAAAAATTATGGACCAAAAATTTCTATTTTTTATTGATTACATCATCTAATTTTTTTATTTTTAGGGTTTCACTTGTTGTTATCAACAGTTCCTATCAGCAGTTCCTATCTATGTTAAAAGTTTAGGAGCGCTTGATGGTACAGTGAGGATCAATCAATGAATCAATCATTAGTATCAGAAAGTGAAGGCCCCCAACTTTTGCCACCGACAGCTTTGGCATAACGAGTCATCACATCCATTGAAAAAAGACACCTCGAAAAGATTATCAGATAATCGCTTCTTGTCAACTTTCCTTCTATGAAGAATAAAATGGAAACTTGTGAGGCAGACTTCACTCATATGAATAATCGTGAGGGTGAAGAGAATGCCAGAACAGTACGGTAAAGTAAGTGAACGGATGTCAGATAATATTCAACTGCTGGAATCCATTTTCTCTGACGCTCCTGATCTGGTCTACCGGAGCATCGAATCGCCGCACGCACCTGAAACGATGCTTGTCTATTTCGAAGGCTTGATTGATATGAATTCAATTAATAATGATGTCCTTCGTCCGCTAATCGAATCCTTGTCTAATACAGAGGGAACCCTCCCTGTCAGCGTGGGTAAAATCAAAACGGAATCCAATATGGCACAAGTCGAAAATTTGCTGTTGAATGGCAAGAGCGTGCTGTTTCTTTCCGGCTCCACGAAAGCTTACATCCTTGATACAAGCGGATGGCCGCAACGATCAATTACTGATCCGTCGATCGAAACGTCAATTCTCGGCTCTCATCAGGGATTCGTCGAAACGGCCTCTCAAAATATCGCCCTAATCCGGCGTTATATTCCAAACCGTGAACTCAAAATTAAGCAGGTTAAAGCAGGTGTGCGCTGCCCGATTAACCTGTCCATTATATATCTGCAAGATGTGGCCGATCCAGAGGTTTTGCAGGAGCTTGTTCGACGCATCGAAGGACTAGATGTCGACTGTATCATTAATACGGGCGAACTGGTCGAGCTGATCGAGGATAGCGCATTCTCTCCGTTCCCGCAGCTATTGATAACAGAGCGAGCTGATTCTGCCGCCTCTCATATTTTGCAAAGTCGATATGTCGTCGTTGTGGACCGTTCGCCAAGTGTGCTTGTCGGGCCGGTGTCGTTCGTCTCGTTCTTTCAAAGCGTGGATGATTACAGCATGCGCTGGATCTATGCTTCCTTCATCCGCTTGCTACGTTTCTTTGCTTTTTTTATTGCTCTGTTTTTGCCAGCGATCTACATTTCTTTCATTACGTTCAATTACGAGGTCATTCCCATTCAGTTAATCCTATCCGTCGCAGAATCAAGGGAAAGGGTTCCGTTCCATCCGTTTCTGGAGGCTATCATTATGGAAGTAACATTGGAGATGATGAGGGAGGCGGGAATCCGGCTACCGGCCCCGATCGGACAAACTGTCGGACTCGTTGGGGGTATTATTATCGGGCAGACCGCCGTCCAAGCGGGAATTGTCAGCAATATCATGGTTATCGTCGTTGCCTCTACGGCAATCGCATCCTTCATCATGCCTAATTACGATATGGGAACTGCGATTCGCTTCCTGCGCTTTCCGATGATGCTGATTGCCTTTCTATATGGTTTTATTGGCATCGTATGCGGTGGCATGCTCCTCGTCTCTCATTTGACTTCGCTGACATCACTCGGTGTCTCCTACGGTACCCCGTTAGCTCCTATCCGTTTTGCCGATCTGAAGGATACGTTCATACGCTTCCCACTCTGGTTGATGAAGACGCGTCCTGCTGGAACGCATCCTCAACAGTTACAGCGGCAAGGGGATAATAAACCGGAAGGAGACAGTTCATCTTGAATGGAAACCGCATATACTCCATCAGTTTTATGCAGTACACCTTGCTGATTCACGGCATTCAAGTGGCGACCAGCGTCTTGTCCCTTCCACGTCAGCTTGCGGAGATAGCCTCGACCGACGGCTGGATTGCGCTGGTGCTGTCGTGGCTGGTTAATCTGGTTTTCAGCGTAATTATGGTTGTTGTAATGCGGCAATACCCGGAAGATACCTTTTTTGAATTGTTGGGGCGGCTCTTTGGTAAAGCTATCAGCAAGTTCATTATTGCGTTGATTGCGTTGCATTTTGCATTTTCGGCATGGTCCACATTCATCTCCACCATGTTGTATACAAAGGCATGGTTCCTGACTATGACGCCTATTCCGTTTATTTTGCTGTTGGTCGTTATTCCCGCCTATATTACAGCGAGGAAGCATATTCTTGCTATCGCTAGATATTGTGAGATTGTGTTCTTCTTGACCTTATGGATGGCTCCAGTGCTGCTAATACCATTGCGTGAAGGCTATTTAATTCATCTGCTTCCGGTTTTCAAAGAAGGCTGGAGTCCCATCCTGCAGGCGATGCCGACAACGACGAAAGCTTATCTCGGATTTGAAATTTTATTTATCATCTATCCGTACCTGCGCCGCAAAGATCTGGCAGTCCACGGTATCGTGCTGGGCAATACGTTGACTATGCTTATTTATGTGTTCAGCACGCTCGTCTGCTTTATTTTTTTCAGTCCGGACGAGATTTTTGATTACAATCAACCGGTTTTGAACTTGCTGAAGCTCATCGAATTCCGCTTTCTGGAAAGGTTCGACATCATTTTCCTGGCTATGTATCTATTTGTCATCTCCACCTCACTGATTCCATTTATATATGGCGCCTCTGTCAGCGGAGCAAGCCTGTTCGGTACAAAGAGCCATGGCCCGTATGTGCTCGTAATCTGCATCAGTACAATCTTGTTTGCCTCGTGGCTGAAGCCTTCCTGGTTTGAATCGTTACGCTGGAATCAGTGGGCAAGCTATTCCGGCCTGATAGTTTCTTATCTCCTGCCTGTTCTACTATATCTATCCATCAAGATTTACCAGAAGATAACGCCTAAGGAGGCGAGTCGTTAATGCGCCGGATAATCACAATCGCAATTCTGCTGATCGCATTATTTCCGGTTTCTGGCTGCAACTATACAACGATCGAGAATATGACTCTGTCGTTGCTTATCGGAATGGATCTGGATAATGACGGAAATCTGGTGTTCGCGATCTCCAGTCCGGTCTTCTCGAAGGAGGCGAAAGATAAAGAAGAAGAGTTTGAGGTCCATTCGACAACATTGCGCCATTCACGCGAAGGCTTCGATAAACGGTCGCTGGGCTTGACCACGGCAGGCAAGACACAGATCGTGGTTATCGGAAATAAACTCGCCAAGCAGAAAAATTGGTCAACGCTACTCGATCCGTTCTATCGGGATACAAAAAGCACTGTCACGGCGCGTGTCGTCTATTATGATGGTCCGATTGACGAACTGATTCGTTTTACACCCAAAAACAAACCGCGCTTGCCATTGTATTTGTCAAATCTCGTCGAAACAGGCCTGTTCCGGAATGAGACGACCAAGACCACAATACAGGAGTTCCATCGCCAACTGAAGGAAAATGGCATTACGCCAAGCATTACAGCCCTTCGCAAGGAAACAGAGCTTGTCTTGTCCGGCACTGCGTTATTGGATAAAGCTTCTCGCGTAAAAATGGTAGTTGATTCAGATGAAACCAAGCTGATTTATATATTGAGAAAAAGAACAAAGGGTGAATTTCCTTTTACGTTACATCTTCCGAATGCTCCAGGACAAGACATTGATAAAGTGGACACGAAACAGATTAGCATCAATCTTCAGGGCATCGAGACCACAACGCGAGCCCGGTATGAAAAGGACCGTTTCATATTTGATGTGAATGTTCACTCCACCGCCTATGTTTCAGAGCGATTATTCCCGTTCAAAATCGTGAAATCTCCGGAGGGGTTGGAAAAAATGATTGAGGAGAATTTGGAACAGAAATTTGCCGCCCTGATTCGCAAATTACAAAAGGCGAAACTTGATCCAGCCGGATTCGGCATGTATGCACGGGCCTACGCCTATCCGCATTGGAAAAAGGTGAAGGAGAGCTGGCTGGACAATTTTCAGAAAGCGAGAGTTAATATAAAGGTAAATGTAAAAATCATTGGTGTGGGGTCCGTCACTTAATCAACGCCGGAAAAGTTCCGTTATTACTCTGCCGTGGCCAATGAACTGCCACCGTTTATGGACAGGGTGGGTGAGCGGATTTGAAAAAAGCCCCTAAGTGAAGTTATGAGGAAAAGCAAGTCATGAAATGAAGAAAATCAAGCCCTCTCAGTGAAGAGAGAGCTTGATTTTTAACCTTATATTTTAGACAATATGACTCTCACAACGATCGATGTTCCATTTACAAATGCAAATCTGGAACTTTATTATTTTAATGAAGGTTCTCAGTTAATGGGAAGTTTTTTATAAAAGGGTACAACTTGACACATCAGCGATTTCAAGGATATTATAGATACAATAAATCTTTAATTGAGGTGCAACCATGAGATTCACAAAAGCAACAAATTATGCTCTGCACACCATGCTCATGCTGGTTGCCGCTTCTCCGGTCAAGCCGGTAGGCGTCCAACAGTTGGCGGAATCCCAAGGTGTTTCACCAACCTATTTGTCCAAAATTTTAACGAGGCTCGTGAAAGCAGGTATGATCGAATCGATTTCAGGAGCCAACGGAGGCTATCGGTTATCCCGCAAAAAAGACGATATAACATTTTTGGATATTATCCACGCGATTGAAGGCACTAGCTCCTTATTTGAGTGCGATTTTCTCCACGGCGACGAATGCTTGATTCAAGCTGTAATGAGGGAAGCGGAAGAGAAGATGGAGTCGCATCTCAAAAAAATGAAATTAGCGGATTTGGCCCAAAAGCAAAAGCAAACACAAATGTAAGACGAGCCACTTTATGTTGAAAGGAGGTGTACGGTTCGCTGTGTATAAATAGCTTTTTTTGTTTTATTACAGATATAAAATGTCTTTAATATCTGGATTTGAGGGACAATGATTGAAAACCGATCATCCCATGCAGGAATTGATTGAATGAATTCTTTAACAGAAGTTGTAAGGAAATAGATAAGTTTAGTGAAAGCATAAATGAATTACAGGAGGCTAGTGAGTATGGAAAATATATGGCATGAGCGTTTTAATTCGGAGGAATATATGTATGGGGAAGAACCTAACGTATTTATTCAACAACAAGCCTTTCGATTAGAAAAATGTCAAAAAGTTATAGCATTTGCAGAGGGGGAAGGTAGGAATGCTGTTTTTTTAGCAAAAAGAGATCATGAAGTGACAGCAATTGACTATGCTGAGAGTGGTCTACAAAAAACGAAAAAACTAGCTCAGAAGTACGCCGTTGATGTGCATACCAAAAAAAAAGACCTATTGGTAGATAACGTATCAAACGAGGAATATGATGCGGCAATAATGGTATTTGGACATTTTCATAGGGATGATCAGAAAATGATTTTTAATAAAATGAAAAATGCTATAAAGCCTGAAGGGATTATTATGCTTGAGGTGTACTCCAAAGACCAATTACATTATGGTACAGGTGGACCCACAGATCTTACTATGCTTTACGAACCACAAGAAATTCTTACTTGGTGCGAAGGTCTTGAGGTGATCCATTTCTTCTATGGAGAACAAGAGCGAGTGGAAGGAAAGGCGCATACCGGTTTAGCCCATGTCATTCAACTTGTAGTAAGAAAAAGAAGCTAACGGAAATGTTGTGAAGAGCCTTATTGGCAAATGAATCTTATAGAAACGTATGGAATAGGTTTAACTTTATCGATTGTACAAAGCGGCGTTAGTATTGTACGAAGCAGGCACCCATGTCCATTCCTGTGACGTGAGGACCGGCAACAATAGATTATACGCTTGTTGGACAGGTTAGCGACTTATTGTAGACCCTTACTTTCATTCCGTATTCGTTATATTTCAAGATTTTCGTGGATATAGTCAGTCTTTAATATCTCTGTATATGAAGTGGATATGATGATGCACGACCCTGCAATTATCAGAGGAGGGGTAGCATTGGCAGGAGAAAGCAAGAGAAATTAGTAATGAGGAAAAGAGTTTTAAAATCTTGACAGCGAACATGTACAGTCACGAGTTTTGATTCTGACTGTGATTTCACTGACAGATGCATACGAAGCACAAGTATTGGTAGAGGTCAACAACTCAAAGGGTAACGGAATAACACTTCTGCATGAGTTATGGTTCTAGTGAGCGGAAAAACTCCCAACGAAATCCGCCAACCACATCGAACGGCGGATTTCGTTACGTTGAGTAATATATAATTTCGACCACTATTTTAGGCTTGGACAATGGCTGGAAAAAATCCTGCGCTCTTGAAACTAATGTACGAAATACCATAAGCTGCGCTTACGCCAGCAGGCCTGATGTCACCTCCTTTCAAATCAGGCCTGCTTTCGCTTTGGTTAACTAGATAGCACCTTTTGGTGATTATTGCTATTACACGAAATGGCACGCGACATAATGATTGGTTCCAATTTCCCGATAAAGGGGCGCTTGCTCGGAGCACAATGAGGTTGCATATGGGCATCTTGTATGAAATTTGCACCCGGATGGCGGATTTGCTGGACTGGGAATTTCACCTTGCAACACGATTCTCTCTCGTCTGACTGTGGGATTTGGAACAGGCACAGCCGATAGAAGTGCTTGAGTATAGGGATGTTGGGGATGTGCAAATAATTCGTCGCGCGGGGCCACTTCCATAAAGGAGCCTAAGTACATCACCCCAATCGTTGTACAAAGGTGTTCCACCACGCTTAAATCATGCGAAATAAATAGATAGGTAAGTGAGTGCTTTTCCTGTAAATCCTGAAATAAATTGATAATTTGCGCCTGGATGGAAACGTCGAGTGCTGATACAGGCTCATCCGCAACGATAAAATCAGGCTGTAAAATAATCGCGCGAGCAATGCCAATGCGTTGTCGTTGACCACCAGAAAACTCATGAGGAAATCGGTCATAGTGATAAGGGGCAAGACCGCACAAGTCCATTACTTGTTGTACACGTTCACGTAGGTTGCGCTTGGCTACCAATCCATGATCAAGCAGCGCTTCTCCGATTGCATCTCCAATCCGAATACGAGGATTAAGTGAGCTGTATGGGTCCTGAAAAATAAATTGCATCGCAGGGCGCATCTTTCTTAGCTCTTTAGGTGAGAGGGTAGATAGATCAATGCCATTATAGTAGACATCTCCTGAAGTCTTCTCGAGCATTCGCAGAATCGTTCGTCCCGCCGTGCTTTTTCCACTTCCCGATTCTCCGACCAGCCCGAATGCTTCCCCCTTTCTGATCGAAAAGGAGAGGTCATCAACTGCTTTTATTTGCCCTTTACTAGATGGAAAGGAACCGTCGGCTAAAGGAAAATATTTTTTTAAATGTTGTACATCAAGTAATAACTCTTTCATGCTTGCTCCTCCTCATACAACCAGCAGGCTACTTTCTGTCTATCGGATACGGGGGATAGATGAGGCTGTTTCTTTAGACATTGTGGCTTACGATGCTCACAACGCTCGGCAAAGTAACAGGAATCGCCTAATCCAATTGGATTGGGAACTTGACCTGGTATTGAATAAAGTCGATTGGTCCGTTGGTTCATCACTGGTTTGGAACGTAATAATCCCTGTGTATAGGGATGCTTCGGTTGGAGAAATAAATCAATAACAGGACCTTCTTCTATCACTTTGCCTGCGTACATAACAATTACATAATCAGCCATTTCTGCAACGACGCCTAAATCATGCGTTATCAGGAGGATAGAGGTGTTTGATTGTTGTTTAATTTTACGTAATAAATCTAATATTTGGGCTTGAATCGTTACATCTAGTGCCGTAGTAGGCTCGTCAGCAATCAGTAGACGCGGATTACAGCTAAGAGCAATGGCAATCATGATTCGCTGGAGCATACCACCACTTAATTGATGGGGGTAAGAACGAGCAATTTCTTCTGGCCGTGCAATCCCTACTAAGGAAATCAAATCGATTGCTTTTTCGAACGCATCTTTTTTGCTAACGTGAAGATGCTCGATTAATGGTTCCATGATTTGTTCTCCGATGGGTAATACAGGATTCAAAGAAGTCATAGGTTCCTGAAAAATCATCGCTAATTCATTTCCGCGTAACTGTTGCATGTCTTTAGCAGAAATCTTCAATAAATCCCTATGATCAAACCAGACTTCACCATTGACGATCGTACCCATAGGTCCAGATATAAGACCCATAAGAGACATCGCTGTAACACTCTTACCGCATCCAGATTCACCAACAATACAGACGATTTGGCCCTCCTTCATTTGAAAGCTAACATCATGAACGGCTTTGACAATCCCTTCATCAGTATGAAAATAGGTAGACAGATGTTTGACATCTAAGACTGTCTCTTGTTCCTCACCAGTGTGTATATTTACATTTTCTGCTTCAGAAATATGGATTTGTTCTTCACGATGTTCCATCGGATTGGAGTTAAAAGGCTGTTTTGAACCATTCATATGTCGGCCACCTACTTTTTCATTTTCGGGTCTAAAGCATCGCGCAATCCATCTCCTAGTAAATTAATGGAGATGACTGTTACAAAAATGGCTAAGCCAGGCGGAATCCAGAGCCACGGTCTTTTTTGAAAATCAATTAAGGTGTTAGCGGAATCAATCATGTTACCCCATGTTGCTGTAGGGGGGACGATGCCAAGTCCAAAATAACTAAGCGTTGACTCACTCAAGATTGCCCCACCAACCCGCAATGTTGCTACAACAATCAACAAAGGAAAAATGTTGGGAAGTAGGTGGCGAAATAAAATTCGACTATTGCGAAGACCTAAAACTTTAGCTGCTTGAATATACTCCTGTTCGCGTAGACTCAGAATTTGACTGCGAACGAGGCGCGCTAAACCGGCCCAGCCAACGATACTAAGCATAATCATGACAATATATAAGCGGTAATTAGAAGGAACCTTCCACTCAGATAATACAGCTGCTAAGATAAACAGCATCGGTAATTCAGGAATTGTCATCAGGATATCTGAGACACGCATGATGATTGTGTCGATCCACCCACGAAAATATCCAGCTAGAACACCAAGCAAGGTTCCAAGAAAGACAGAGAGAACCATGGAAGCGAGACCGACAGTTAAAGAAATTCGACCAGCTTGCATAAGCCGAGTTAAAATATCCCGACCCAGAGCATCCGTTCCTAGCCAATGGGACATGCTTGGTGGCTTGTTGATCAGTGCTGCATTAATTTTTCCTAATGTATAAGGGGATAGCAGTGGTCCTAGAAAACAAAAAAGAAAGATGATGACGAGAAAACAAAGCCCTATAATCGCTATTTTGTTCTTCTGTAATTTTTTGAAGGATTGTCCCCATAGTGAGGACTTAGAATAAGAGGCAGTCTGGATGCCAGTCTCTAAGTCATTTTTAACAATAGTATTCATGCTTGCTCCTCCTATTTTAGTCTCACCCGCGGGTCGACAACACCATATAACAAATCAGCCAGCAAATTACTGATAATGGTAAGTAACGCGATGAACATGGTAAATCCCATTAGTAAGGGATAATCTCTAAGTGATAACGCTTGCATATACACCTGACCAACTCCGGGCCAGTTAAAAATTTTTTCCGTAATAATTGCTCCTCCAAAAAGGGCGGGGAGTTCAAAGCCGAGCAGGGTAATG
This sequence comes from Brevibacillus laterosporus DSM 25, assembly GCF_002706795.1. Classification (NCBI taxonomy): domain Bacteria; kingdom Bacillati; phylum Bacillota; class Bacilli; order Caryophanales; family Paenibacillaceae; genus Brevibacillus; species Brevibacillus laterosporus. The sequence continues at coordinate 4,866,984 of NZ_CP017705.1, read as the reverse complement.
GCAGGCAGCAAAGCATTGCGAAGAGCATGCTTGTAGGTAATCACTTTTTCTTTTAAGCCTTTAGCGCGAGCTGTTCGAATAAAGTCCTGACGAATCACTTCTAATATATTGGTACGGAAATACCGAGTTAGGGAGCCAACACTCAACATGGTTAATACTGTAACAGGCAAAATCATGTGTTTAGCAACCTCAATAACATAGGCCATACCCGTTGCATTGCTACCAGTTGTAAGAATTCCTCCAGGCGGCAATAATGCAAGGTCAACTGCAAATATTTTAATAGCAAGTAAACCTACGAAAAATGCTGGTAAGGCCATAGCGGCAAAAACGCCGATTGTTACAAGCGAATCAAACAAAGAATATTGTCTAGTTGCGGAAAAAACACCAATCGAGATGGCAATGATCCAAGTCAATGTAGTGGAGGTGAACGCGATTAAGAAAGAACTCCATATATATTGTCCTAAAATGGTTGTTACAGGCTGCTGATATTGAAGGGAATATCCCAAATCTCCTTGTAATACATTGCCCGCCCAAACAAAATAACGCTCTATAATGGGTTTATCTAAACCGTATAACGCTTTTAGCTCAATTTTTCTCTCGGGACTTAGCTTAGGATTGGTATCCACATAATCACCCGGGGTAAGCGCAAAGAGAAAAAAGATTAAGAGCGAAGAGCCAATCAAAGTTGGAATCATAATCATCAGTCTCTTGAACATGTAGGTTTTCATTGACAGAGCGCCTCCTAGCTAAAACGTAGATGGAATGGTAACTTTCATTTGATATGACTAAGGAAGATGCTCAGTCCCTACCTAGTACATAGGAACTGAGCATGTTCGATTGTCCTCTTATTCCACAATTTTCAGGTTAGGTAGGCTTGAGCTTATACCGGTGTAACCGTTGGGTTCAAATCCTTCCACTCGTGCATTATGACCTGATAAAATTTTTCGATAATTCAGGAAAATAAACGGAGGATCGTCGCTTAATGCTTGATAAAGTTCCTTATAAGCTTCTTTGCGTTTTTCAATATCAAGCGTACCTACACTTTTTGCAAGCAGTTCATCCACCTTAGGATTGGAATAACCATGTGTATTTGTAAAGCTACCTCCACCCGTAGAAGAGAACTGAACAACACCATCAGATGGATCTCCTAGCATCGTAGTAGAAAAGGAAGCAAGATCGTGATCACCTTTATCTGTTCTTGCTACAAGTGCTGGGTAATCCATTAATTCTGCTTCTAGTTGAATACCGATTAATTTGTAATTTTCCTTCGCGATGGGAATGAGCACATCACTTACTTTACTTTTCGTAGTCAAGTAATGAAGAACTAGTTTTTTCCCGTCCTTTTCCCGGATGCCATCTGAGCCTTCTTTCCACCCAGCTTCATCCAGTAGTTGTTTAGCCTTATTCACATCATAAGCATAGGGATTCACATCTTCAGTATACGCCCAGGATACAGGGGCTACAGGCACATTAGCTATTTGTGCATAACCCTGATAGGCAGCATCCACGATTTGTTGACGATCAAGCCCATAGATTAGCGCCTGTCTAACACGTTTGTCTTTTAAATAAGGTTTGCTATGGTTAAACGATAGATAACTATAGGCAGTCGAAGTATAAATATTGATGTTTGCAAAACCGAGACTTTTTAAAAGCTCCAGATTATCAGCATTAGCAGGGAAGGAGCCATAGTCAGTCTCGCCCGTTTGGAAAAACTGAGTTGTATCGCCATCGGTTGTTTTATAAATAAAATGGGTAATGGCAGGTTTACCCTCGTAATAATACTCATTGGCCACAAATCTCACTTCTTGACCGGGGATAAACTTTTCAAACTTGTAAGGGCCAGCTCCGACCGGTTTTGTATGCAATGTACGTAGGTAGTCAAGCTTACCTGGTTCATAACCTTTTCCATAATAGGCTTTGGACAAAACGTGACCACCAAGTAGGAGAAGAGAACGAGCGTTTACTTTCTCTGTGGTAATCTCGATTGTTTGTGGATCGATTACTTTAATTCCCTCAATGGTTTTTGTTTTACCTTCTTTATATGCACTCCCGCCTTTAATGTGCGCTTCAGCGATTTCTGTTTCCCCGTCATACGTTTTATCATGCAAAATAGTTAGAGTGAAGGCGACATCATCAGCAGTCAAGGGCTCTCCATTACTAAATTTCAGATTTTTACGCAGGTGAAAGGTATATGTAAGCTGATCGGCGGAAATGTCCCACTTTTCTGCTAATTTTGGAGCTGGTTTCCCATTCCTATCAATATCAACAAGTGGGGAAAACATCACGGAGGTAACGTTCCCATCATAACCATTGTGATAAAAATATGGATTAAAAACCCCGCCTGGTTCTGTTAAAGCTACTACAACCGTGTCTTTTCTATTTTTAGCCGATACAGGCGATTTTGATTTGTCTGTAGCAGCGATAACCACGTCACCTGCGTTTTGAACTTGCAATGTTTGAGCCTGGGCATCTGCCTGTTCACTGGTTGGGGCATTAGAGGTGGATGGGGGTGCTCCCTCGCTATTGCAACCGACTAATAAGAAAGCCCCTAACAGAAATGTGAAGAATGAATGTATAAAAGCTCTACTCATAATGATCCTCCTAATCAATTGTAAAATGTAGCCTCATTATATTCCTATAATTCCGATCTGTAAAGTATGAATTAAGATATTTCTGTTATTTCGAGAAATGAAAATTTTTCATAGGGTTGGATACGTGCACAGAGGAAATAGAGCGTAGAAAAACATTTGACCAAATCTCTAACTAGAAATTTGGTCAAGTCGCCTTTCGTATTCTTTTGTAGAGCTTTCTCATATTGTTGGCTACTTAGTTAAAAAATCTTCTGTTGTTCACGATCTGCTTTTAAAATCTCCACTGCTTCACGGAACCGTTGAGAATGCACAATTTCACGTTCGCGAAGAAAAGAAAGGCTATCGATTAGGTCGACATCATCAGTCATATTAATCAACCATTGATATGTAGCCCTTGCCTTTTCTTCAGCAGCAATATCCTCATACAAGTCTGCAATTGGATCACCCTTTGCTTGAAAATATGTAGCCGTGAAAGGAACACCGGCTGCATCATGAAAAAACAGAGCCTTATCGTGGCTTGCGTAATGTGCGCCAAGACCTGCTTCTTCTAGTTGTTCAGGAGTAGCATCCTTCGTTAGCTTATATACCATTGTTGCAATCATTTCGAGGTGGGCAAATTCTTCTGTGGAAATATCGTTTAGTAGCCCAATGACCTTGTCAGGAACTGTATAGCGCTGATTCATATATCGTAGAGCAGCTGCTAATTCTCCATCAGCTCCACCATATTGTTCCATCAAATACTTTGCCATTTGAGGATCACATTTGCTTACGCGAACAGGATACTGTAACTTTTTCTCATAGATCCACATTCAAAATCCCCCTTTCTTACACCTGCCAAGGCCAAGGTACATCTTTCCACGACCATGGGTATTGCGCAAAGCTATTGCCAAAATTCATCAGAGGTCCGAATGAAGATTCGAATTGGCGCTTCAGTGTCATACTTTGCTGAGCAGTATCGTTGAATTGCTTAATGGCTGCCATGTCAGTAGGGTGGGTGTCAAGATATAAGTTTAATTCCACTAGAACAAAGTCTAGCACCTGAATTTGATGAAGCAGCTCATAAAATTGTTGCTGTTGTTCATCCGCTTGAGTACCATGATCGCTCACTTTTATTTTCCCCCTTTGTACGGATTTTCATATGGCGCATACAGAGCAGGCCAAAGGGTTCCTAGACAAAGAGCTTTGTACGGATCAAATTGGGGTAAATTCGGGGGTTGAAATCCCAAATAGAGTTGTGGCGGTGTCTCATAGGTTACAACCCTTTGTGGCGGACAAGGATCACATGGACCGATGAAAGGATAGTATGCCTTGCGGTTTCGACTCATATGATTGCCTCCTTTCCAGTAGATGTCCTTATATGCTTATCAATTGGACAAGAAGAGTAGAACTGGAAACATAGGTAAAAAGAGAATGAATTCATATTTTGCAGCCTAATTTTGGGCAAGATGGGGGGATGCTGGTACAAGGTGCGTGCGAATACGGTCAGCATGTAAGTAACACAAGTCCCCTAAGGTAAGAAAAAACGCAATTGAATAAAGATATGGAATTTTGCGTGAAGTTGTATTATGATAGCAAACATACCTAGATAAAGGGTATGGTCGTTTATGTTTTTCGTATTAATATTATTGAATTAAATATGTGGAAATAGGTTCTTTGAACGATCAGTATCAAGGATGAAAAGGGAAGCACGGTGTAAATCCGTCACGGTCCCGCCACTGTAAAAGAGGAGTTAGTGCAAAAATACCACTGATCCAGTAGGATTGGGAAGGTATGTGCTGATGATGATTCTTGAGTCAGGAGACCTGCCTATTTCGACAACACTGTGTGACCTACGGGAGATAGGGAGGTGTTAGGATAGCTGTGGCAGTTGTATACGTATATTCACTGCTTGTTCAAGCATCTCTAACCATCTTTTGATTGGAAGAGATGCTTTTTTTGTTTGAGTTGGTTCTTTAACGAAAAATAACCTGTCTAGGAGGGCGAACAAGCATGAGCAAAGGAATAAGCAGCAGTTTAGGATATCCACGCATTGGTGAGAATCGCGAATGGAAAAAGGGATTAGAAGCATTTTGGGCTGGAACAATTAAAGAGAAGGAGTTTCTTGCTCAAATGGAGCAAGGTAGACTCCAGCATTTACAAAAGCAGAAGGAAATAGGTATTGACCTGATACCGGTCAATGACTTCACCATGTATGATCACATGTTAGATATGGCTGTGATGTTCGGTTATGTTCCAAAACGCTATGAATATGCTGGTGGGGCAGTACCTTTGTCCACCTATTTTGCTATGGCTCGTGGTAACCAACAAGCGGTTGCTTGCGAAATGACCAAATGGTTTAATACCAATTATCACTACATTGTGCCGGAATTTCAGGATATCAAACCCGTTCTTACAGAAAATAAGCCGCTTCTTGCTTATAAAGAGGCGAAAGACAAGCTAGGAATTAACGGAAAACCTGTCATGGTGGGACCTTATACTTTTATTAAGCTATCCAAAGGGTTTGATCCTTTGCAGATACCAGCTATTATCTTGCAGCTCATCCCTCTTTATGTGCAAGTACTGACTGAATTAGCGCAGGAAGGCGTGGAATGGGTTCAAATGGATGAGCCGATTCTCGTAACATCTTTATCCGAAGACGAAATGAAGACGATCTCCTACATCTATGAACAACTTCATGAGGCTGTTCCACAACTACAAATCATGCTACAAACCTATTTTGGTTCTGTTACATTCTACAAGGAAGTAATCCATTTACCTGTTGCAGGAATTGGGTTAGATTTTGTCCATGATGCGGGACGTAACTTTGAACAGATCACTACAAGTGGATTTCCACAAGACAAAGTACTTGGAGCCGGTATCATTGATGGCAGGAATATTTGGCGCGCCAATCTGACCCATAAGATAAATCTTCTCTCAAAAATCAGAAGTCACGTGGATGCATCACGTATCTGGATTCAGCCATCTAGTAGTTTGCTCCATGTTCCGATTAGTTTAAACCAAGAGACACAGCTTGATCCACTGGTTAAAGATTCATTGGCGTTTGCAGATGAAAAACTAATTGAAATCAAGCATGTTACAGATTGGTTGCGAAACGGTGAGGAAAGCGTTATAGAGATTTTCGCTGAGAATCAAGCAATTATAGAACGAGTAGCGAACTCTGTAGCTAGAAATCGCCCTCGTGTACATGAGGCTGTGGCCAGCTTGGATTTAGATCAGATAGGGCGTGCATCTGATTATGAACAACGGCGACAACAACAACAAAACCTCTTGCATTTACCGATTCTCCCGACTACAACGATTGGTAGTTTTCCACAAACAACAGAGGTTCGTCAGGCGAGAAATAAATGGCGGAAGGGCGAATGGTCGGCAGAACAATATGAAAAATTTTTACAAGCAGAAATCCGTGAATGGATTGACATACAAGAGAAAGTTGGGCTTGATGTGTTGGTTCATGGGGAATTTGAACGGACGGATATGGTGGAATTTTTTGGTGAAAAACTAGGGGGATTTGCATTTACTAAGAATGGATGGGTGCAATCCTATGGTTCTCGTTGTGTGAAACCGCCTGTAATTTATGGAGATGTAGAGTTTATTGAACCAATGACAGTCAAGGAGAGCATCTATGCTCAATCTCTAACATCTAAACCGGTCAAAGGAATGATCACAGGTCCAGTCACTATATTAAATTGGTCCTTCGTGCGTGACGATATTTCCAGACAGCAGGTAACCTATCAGATCGCACTAGCCTTACAACAGGAAGTAGAGGCGTTGGAAGCAAGTGGGATCACTATGATTCAAGTCGATGAACCAGCATTACGTGAAGGGCTACCGTTAAAGAAAACGGAGTGGGAAGCGTATTTAGATTGGGCAGTAAAAGCATTCCGGTTAACCACTTCTTCTGTAAAAGACACTACTCAAATTCATACTCATATGTGTTACTGCGAGTTTCATGACTTTATAGATTCTATTAGCGATCTGGATGCTGATGTTATTTCGATAGAAACATCGCGGAGCCATGGTGAACTAATCCATTCCTTCCATAATCACTCCTATCTAAAAGGTATTGGTCTAGGTGTCTATGATATTCATAGTCCCCGCGTTCCAACTGTGGAAGAGATAGTGAAAATGATTGAGAATGCTCTACAGGTCCTTGAATCCAGACAATTTTGGATTAATCCTGATTGCGGGTTAAAGACGAGAGGTCGTACGGAGACGATTGCTTCTTTAGAAAATATGGTGACAGCTACTCGGTTGGTCAGAAATACGATAACGGCTATTCCTTAGTACGTTGAAGTAGAATCTGAGAATTTAATAACGGGGGGAAGAAGAGTAACATCACGTGCTTAACTTACGCTTATTGCTCTAGATGATAAGGGAAAACCTAGGTTAGCTCCACCGATCATCCCGGAAACAGAAGAAGAGCAACGACAGTATGAGCAAGCATAGCAGGGAACTGAAACGAAACAGGTTAGACGACGGGCAGCATTTCTAGTTAGGGAGGGGGTTCCTAATTACTGGAATGCTGCCGTTCCTATTTAAACAGCACCGATTAAAAACCAATATGCTTTACCAGTTTTCAGTAAAATGCACAGGGTAATCTTGATCTACCTTCAACGATAACTACATCTGCAACCAGTTATTACTAAAGCTTGGTAGTTAGTTGGTAACGTATCACGTGTCAGTAGATAAATAATAGAAGAAGGGAACAAAAGAAGTAAGAATTTTTACAGTACACTTCTAAATGAGAAAGATATTCACTTTCAGTTTTTGATCGTTTATACTTAGCAGTAATGTTTTCACTAGTAGACAAGAGAGAAAAGAGTGATAAATTCGTGTTACGTCGGTTTTTTTCCTATTATCGCCCTTATAAAGGTTTATTCATTTTAGATTTTACATGTGCCATTATTGCAGGATTGCTAGAATTAGTATTTCCATTGGCAGTTAATCAATTTGTCGATAAACTACTTCCTGGGCAAGATTGGTCGTTAATTGTTGGAGCTTGCTTTGCTTTGTTAGGTATTTATGTTCTAAACACAGCTCTTAATTATGTTGTTACGTATTGGGGACATATGCTTGGTATTAATATTGAAACGGATATGCGTAAAAAGCTGTTTGACCATATCCAGAAGCTGTCGTTCCGCTTTTTTGACAATAATAAGACGGGACACTTAATGTCTCGCATGTCGAATGATCTTATGGAAATTGGAGAAATCGCTCACCATGGACCAGAGGATTTGTTCATTGCTGTAATGACTCTATGCGGTGCATTTGGGGTAATGCTGTATATTAATTGGCAGTTAGCATTGCTCACATTTCTCGTTATTCCTTTTTTGATCTGGTTAACGGTATTCTTTAACAAAAAAATGACGTATGCTTTCAGAAGAATGTTTACCGATATCGCAGACTTTAATGCGAGAGTAGAGAATAACATTGGTGGCATTCGAGTGGTACAAGCATTTGGTAATGAAGAGTATGAGAAAGCACAATTTGCTATTAATAATGGACGTTTTCGTTTGACGAAATTACTTTCTTACAAGATCATGGCTATGAATATGTCAATTAGTTACTTACTTATGCGACTGGTGACACTGTTTGTATTGATCTGTGGAACTTGGTTTGTCCTTAAAGGTCATCTTACAGCAGGTGAATTTGTTGGGTTTGTGTTACTCACAAATATATTGTTTAAACCAATTGAAAAAATCAATGCAGTTATTGAACTTTATCCAAAAGGAATTGCTGGCTTCAAACGCTATGTGGAACTTTTAGATACTGCTCCAGACGTAGCTGACTCTACAAATGCAATCGCTGTAGATCATTTACAAGGAAACATTGAATACCATGATGTTACTTTTGGCTATCAAAATAAAGAAAATATCCTAAACAGTATCAATTTAACAATCCGTGCAGGTGAAACAGTAGCATTTGTCGGTCCATCTGGTGCTGGAAAAACAACATTGTGTAGCTTATTGCCGCGTTTTTATGATGTTACCGCAGGGCGAATTACCATTGATGGATTAGATATTCGAGATTTGAAGCTAGAATCCTTACGTAAACAGATCGGGATTGTCCAGCAGGATGTTTTCTTGTTCTCAGGTACACTTCGAGAGAATATCCAGTACGGGAATTTACAAGCTAGCGATGAGGAAATCTGGAATGCTGCCCGACATGCTAAATTGGAAGAATTCATTCACTCTCAAAAGGATGGATTGGAAACGATTATTGGTGAGAGAGGTGTCATGCTGTCAGGTGGGCAAAAACAACGTCTCGCTATTGCGCGCATGTTCTTAAAGAACCCACCTATCCTCATTTTGGATGAAGCGACATCTGCTTTGGATACAGAGACAGAACTGGCTATCCAGAAATCACTCGAAAAGCTATCTGAAGGAAGAACGACACTTGTAATCGCTCACCGTTTAGCAACGATTAAAAATGCTGATCGTATCGTGGTCGTGACAAAAGACGGAATTACAGAGCAGGGAAATCACCAGGAGTTACTTGCAGCCAAAGGGGTATATAGTAGATTGCATGAAGCGCAATTTTCTACACTGGTAAGATAGAATCATGTTTACGTGTCACTGATAAAGCATTCCACGAATATCCCAATAAAATGGATAAAGTGGGATGCTTTTTTATATAGAAAGAATCCTACATTTTCTTGTCTTGAGGTTGTTTGACTTGTAAGGGGAATTGTCAAATCGTTTGTGGTCTTCGATTAGTCCTCATTTTTTCTATGTAAAAGTAATAAAAGATATGATACTATCGTTTGAGAATGATAATCAGTTATGTAAAAAGAGGCACTTTTTCATGGATGCGGTACTGAAAAAGATGCTTGTTTATTTTTATAAGAAATCCATGATACATACGACTAGGGGCAGATGCATCTTTTTTCAAGACAGATAATTCATAGAAATAGATGTTTAACAGGATGAATTTGACAAAGGAATGATAGAGAATGGTATCCCACGAATCACACAATGAGCAGGGTGGGGCAACGAAACAGTTGAAACAAAAATCGAGACCCGCAGTTGCTCTTATAATGATTATCGGTTTGTTAATAGCACTTGCCTTTGGAATGGTGGCTTCTATTTCTTTGGGAGCAGCAGATATTGATTTTTTGACGGTTTGGTCAAGCATTTTCTCTTTTGATCCAGACCTAACCTCCCATCAGATTATTCAAGAATTGCGCTTGCCTAGATCAATAGCAGCAGGTTTAGTAGGGGCTTTTTTAGCTGTATCGGGAGCTATTATGCAAGGTATGACTCGAAATCCGCTAGGGGATCCGTCCATTATGGGTGTAACGAATGGAGCGGGGTTTGCGATTGCGATTGCATTCGCTTTTTTTCCAGGTCTGTCAAACATGAGCATGATGGTATTTTCCTTCTTGGGAGCAGGATTAGGTGCTGGTCTCGTATTTGCTGTTGGATCGTTGTCTAAGAGTGGACTAACTCCCGTAAAACTAGCACTCGCTGGGGCAGCAGTTGGAGCGTTACTTACTTCACTTTCTTCTGCTATTGCCATTCATTTTAATGTAGCTAAGGATATTAGCTTTTGGTTTGCAGGTGGGGTAGCAAATACACCTTGGGCCAGTGTTGGTTTGTTATGTATCGTAGGTGCAATAGGGTTTCCGATTGCTCTACTATTAGCACGTTCGATAACGATTCTTAGCCTAGGAGAAGATGTTTCTAAAGGCTTAGGTCAACGAAATTTTCTTATAAAAGTGATTTGTATATTGGTTGTGTTACTTCTTACGGGGGCATCTGTATCGGTGGCTGGTTTTATTGGATTTATTGGGCTTGTCATTCCACATGTAACACGTTCTTTAGTAGGCGTAGATTATCGATGGATTATTCCGTGCTCTGCTCTACTAGGTGCACTGTTACTCATCATATCCGATATTGGTGCTCGTTTAGTAAATGCACCTTTTGAAACACCAGTAGGAGCTGTCACTGCCATTCTAGGAGCGCCGTTCTTTCTGTATTTGGCTAGACGCGAAGGGAGGGGCCTATAATGCAAGTATTACACAAAGGAAGAAAAAGCCCCTGGTTAGTCCTTGGATTGATCACATCACTGATAATCGTAGCTTTTTTTGTCAGTTTACATTTAGGAGTCATTCGCATTGAGCCTTTGGATGTCATATCAACTTTGTTTGGATTTGGAACGGCGGATAACAATCTGATCTTATTCGAGTTCCGACTACCACGGATGGTTATTGCCTTGTTAATCGGAGCTGGTCTTGCTAGTTCTGGAGCCATTTTACAAAGTGTCTCACAAAACGAACTGGCCGAACCAGGCATTATAGGGATAAACTCTGGGGCAGGCTTGTTTGTCGTCATCTATATTTATCTATTTAGTGGTTCGATGACAGCTATTAGTACCATGTCCATCTTTATTTTGCCATTAGTAGCATTAGCCGGAGCTTCTCTCTCTGCCTTTCTGATTTATCTATTTGCCTGGAAAAATGGTGTAACCCCGACACGCCTCATTTTGGTTGGGATTGCTTTGAACGCTATACTGGGTGCATTATTAATTGTGTTTCAGCTTAAAATGAACGATACAGATTTTATGAAGGCTATGGTTTGGTTGTCGGGTAGCATTTGGAGTACAAATTGGACGTATGTATTAGCTACGCTTCCGTGGATTGTTTTTCTTATTCCTTTTACCATGTATAAAGCACGCTATTTAAACGTGTTACACCTTGGCGATGATATTGCTGTGAGTTTAGGAACCGCTGTGGAGAGGGAACGTAGAGTATTGCTGTTAACGGCTGTTGCTTTAGCAGGTGCCTGCGTGGCAGTTGGGGGGGGATTTCGTTCCTCGGATTGGTTGCTCCGCATCTGGCTAAAAAAATCGTAGGGCCGAAGCATCAGATTTTAATTCCAACGGCTGCTCTACTTGGGGCACTTCTTTTACTCACTGCAGATACAATTGGACGTAATATCTTGGCGCCTTCGGAATTACCAGTAGGGATTGTTGTTTCTGCTTTAGGAGCTCCTTATTTTATCTATTTGTTAATGAAATCGAAGTCATAGTCATACTGACAGGTTATCTAGCAAAAGATAACCTGTTTTTTTGAACATATCAGTCTCCATCCTCTCTCTGTAATTCTTCAATTCCTTCTTCGCAACATCTTTTTCCATTCTATGTCAAGAATCTCTTCTAAGCCATCAACGAGTTTTTTACTAAAATAAGGTGTAAGCTCGAACGGTTGTACGTAATCTAACATATTTGATTTTAAAGTGAAATAGTGGCGTCGGATCTTCAGCCAAGATAGCTCAGCTGTTACATACATCTGCATTGATAGCACTGGTATTTGTTAATCGTAATCGATTTTTATCAAAAGTGGTAAAGAATGTTACTAAATGTCAATAAATTGTAAAAAATATATATTATGTAAAAAGAAACTTGATTTACATTTAAGGTGTAACGTTTTTCTCAGAAACAAGAAATGAACTCTCACTATATTGAGCAACAGGTTATTTCAATAAGTTGTATTTTTTGACATATTGTGCTAATATTCAGCAAGGGTAATTTTAAGTATACAGGATAGATCACTATAGAGAGGAGGAGTAGTAGCATTTCTAATAAAAACAGCTTGTTTAATTTTTTTGAAAAACCTTTTCTTAGTAAGAAAAATGATTTTTGTTAGAATCGGATTTACCCATAGCTAGTAGATTAAGGTGTAATTTTTGAGTGAGTCAGGTCCGTTTAACAGGTTTAAATAGCAGTATGTTATCGGGTGAATTGATAGAAATTTCTTAATTGGGATTTCGAGGAATTTGCTAAGCTATGAGTCCACTTAGGCAAAGACTAAAAAACCATTTTGAATATCATAAACACAAATAGAAAAAAGAATTTGTATTCATTTGGATAGTAGTACAAATTGTACTTGGTACTGGTAGATTCTTTTGGTGAAAATTTTGCTAATATTAAAAATTTTAGGTCGCCAAAAATCCAGCAACCTTCTCAGTCACAAAAAAAGATTGAGAAAGGCTTGTTTACATGATTCTTGAACTGTACCAGTACCATATTGCAAAGGAGATAAAACGATGAAGTTTCCAACAAGTAAAGAAGTAGATAATCACATGTTACGAAGTGTTGATGACGATCGATATCAGGATTTTAGTTCCAAGGACACTCCTCTTCCAAAACGTGTACCTGGGGGAGCAAGAGTTTCGGCAAGGGCAATAGAGGCTAGGTGGGATTTACTGTCAGTTGGAGTTGATGCCAAAGAACAATTACTGGGTAGTCAAGCATTAAGCCAACTTGAATTGTATCAAAAAAATATTGAGAATCTTATCGGCACAATCAACATTCCGGTAGGCTTGGCCGGCCCTCTACGGATCAAAGGTCTCTATGCACAAGGAGATTATTATATTCCTTTGGCAACTACAGAGGCTGCACTTGTTGCTTCTTATCACCGCGGTGCACAGGTTATTAGTGAAGCAGGTGGTTGCAGAGCCGTGATTCTGAAAGAAGCAGTTGGCCGTACTCCTGGTTTTATCTTTGAGAGCGTAGTGGAAGCAAGCCGCTTTGCAAACTGGGCAGTTTCCGAATTTGATAACTTACGAGTAGTGGCTGAGAGCACGACAAGCTTCGGGCAGTGCATTAGAATGGATCACATGATCGAAGGTAATTATGTATACCTCATTTTTGAATTTTCAACCGGCGACGCATCTGGACAAAACATGGTAACGATCGCAACGCAAGAAATCTGTAACTATATTCGACAACATTCACCAGTTCCGTTCCAGCATAGCTTTGTTGAAGCTAACTTTTCGGGAGACAAGAAGGCTTCAGCAAAATCCTTCATGACTGTGAGGGGGAAAAAAGTTTGTGCCGAAGTAGTGTTACCAGCGAAATTGGTTCGCTCACGCTTTCACACTACTCCTGAGCATATGGAAAAATATTGGAAAATGGCATTTGTAGGTGGAGTCCTGCAAGGCATGATAGGTTCCCAAGGTCATGTGGCTAATGGGTTGACAGCTCTATATCTAGCAACTGGACAAGACGTTGCTTGTGTATCAGAATCGGCCGTTGGAATTACACGATTTGAACTGACATCGAATGGAGACCTTTATGCATCGATAACTTTACCGAATGTTATTGTTGGTACAGTGGGTGGAGGTACGGGATTGCCGAGTCAGAAGGCATGCCTTGAAATCATGGGACTTTCAGGCGCTGGGCATGCACATGCGCTTGCGGAGATATGTGCCGGCCTAGTCTTAGCTGGCGAGCTGTCTATTATCGCTGCATTGGCTGCTGATGATTTTACTAGGGCCCACCATAAGCGATCTCGTGGCAATGATGGCACAATTCCTGGGATGGTGAAACAATATGTCTAATGTGACATATCAACAACTCTCTTGGTCAAAACGTTGGTGGATTTATCAGCGAGAGAGATTTCCCATTGTTCAAAATGGAATTGTGGTTGCTGTATTCAGCATTTCTACGATGCTATACTCTTCGATCCTAAGAAACGGGGCATTACCTAGTATCAAGTCGCTTGTTATTGGTTTCCTGTCGACTTTTTTGTTCTTTTTGCTATTGCGCATTGCAGACGAATTTAAGGACTTTGAAGAAGACTCCCGATTTCGTTCGTATCGGGCTGTTCCGCGTGGAGTTGTGACCCTAAAACAACTAGGGATACTTGGCGTTTTAATAGGACTGGTTCAGTTAGGCATGGCATATTGGTTGTCTCCAAAGCTCATTCCTTGGTTAGTGCTTGCGTGGGGCTATCTGGCTTTGATGAGTAAGGAATTCTTTGTCAAGGAATGGTTGAAAGCTCATCCGATTATCTATTTGCTGTCCCATATGGTAATGATGCCGATGATCGTGATGTATATTGTGGCTTGCGATTGGGTTACAGCTTCGGTCTCAATTCCTTCTGGGCTTTCTTGGCTTTTACTAGCTAGCTACGGAAACGGAATCATTCTGGAGATCGGGCGCAAAATACGAATCCCAGAGGATGAGGAGTATGGTGTTGAGACTTATAGCTTCCTTTGGGGCTACAAAAAGGCAACTTGGATTTGGGTGTCTGTCGTCCTTCTCACGTCTTGCGTGGTTTTGATGGCTTCCGTACAGGTGGATGCTGGCCAAATTGTGATGTGGTGCACTCTATTGAACGTGCTGATCGCAGTTCTGATGGCCTTGGCTTTTCTTAGGTCTATGACAACCAAAGTAGCACAGGCAATTGAAAAAGTTTCGGGGTTACTCATTATCTTACTGTATCTTAGTTTGGGACTTGTCCCACTTTTACTTTAATGGAAAAGGAGGTTAAAGCACATGACTTATATTCTTCAAATGAACCATATAGAGGCGCATGAACTGCAAAAGATGGGCGGAAAAGCTCGTGCCCTCGCTCTGCTGGGACAGGCAGGAATGGTTATTCCCGAGTGGTTCGTTGTTACTCCAGATGCTTTTATTGCGAGTGTACCAAAAAGTCTTATGGAGGAGCTAAAGATAGCGGTCCTTCAATCCGAAGAAGCAGTCACGCGGGTTTTAAGAGATATCACTTTAGATTCCAATGTGGAGGCTATGCTAAAAAAAGAAGTTGAGTTACTCAGTGCAAATGGGGAACTGCTTGCCGTCCGTTCTTCGGCATTAGATGAGGATGGAACTGAACACTCCTTTGCTGGTCAGCTAGAAAGTTACTTGTTTGTCAAACCTGAGGATGTGTCAGCTAAGGTTCTTCAGGTCTGGCGATCTGGCTTCAGCCAACGTATCTTGACTTATCGCAAAGAGAAGGGACTTAGCCTACTGCCTGAGCCACCAGCCGTCCTTGTACAGCGAATGGTTGACTCGGAAACAGCAGGAGTTGCATTCAGTGCAGACTCCCTGACAGGGCAAAGAAAGATTGCCATTGTGGGAGCCTTGTATGGGCTGGGTACAGCGATTGTGTCAGGGGAATGCGATGCAGACACGTTCAAAGTGAATCGAAGTGGGGAGATCGTGGAGCGTGAAATAGCCACCAAACTTATTGCTCATCGTTTCTCTATGGAATGTGATGAAGGAGTGGAGAGCGTAGATGTAGCAAAAGAGAAGGTGAATCAGCCAGCTCTTACGGATGAGTTGGTGCGTTCAGTTGCAGAGCTAGCTCACCGATGTGAACGTTATTTCGGACGTCCTCAGGATATTGAGTGGGCAATCCAGGATGGAAAGCTTTACCTACTGCAATCCCGTCCAATTACCAACCTAGCTGACATGATTGACCCTGATGATGAGTTTAACCTATGGGACAACAGCAATATTTCAGAAAGCTATGGCGGTATTACTACCCCTTTGACATATTCATTTGCACGTCATGCTTATGCTGAGGTTTACAAGTCATTCTGCCGAATAATGGGGGTCTCTGGTGAGGAAATCGTTAATCGGGAATCTGTGTTCCGTTGCATGATTGGTCTTGTAAATGGACGGGTGTATTACAATCTGCTGAATTGGTACCGGTGTCTGGCATTGCTTCCTGGTTATCAGATGAATCGAAATTTTATGGAACAGATGATGGGCGTTAAGGAAGCTCTTCCCCAGCAACTTACTGATAATGACCAGCAGCAGGTGAGCATGCAAGACAAGCTCAAGGACGCAATGCGCCTAGGTAAATCAATTGTCAAGCTGATTGGCAACTTCAGACGTTTACCGAAGACGATTGATGTTTTTTACCAACGTTTAAACAATGCACTTGGTATTACTCGCCCAGATTTACATCAATACAGTACAGTCGAGCTAGCCAACTACTATCTGAAGCTACAAGGTCAGCTCCTGACTCGTTGGGATGCCCCGTTGATCAACGACTTCGGAGCAATGATCTACTACGGCTTGCTGCGCAAGCTGACTACGAAATGGTGCAATGATGAGGATTCCACCTTACAGAATTCACTGCTCGCAGCAGAAGGGGGAATTATCAGCGCAGAACCAGCAATGCGTATGAAAAAGCTGATGAAGGTAACGCATCAAGATGCCAAATTCATCGACATCCTCTGCAATGGCTCTCTAGCAGAGATCATGAAGGAAATGGATAGGTTCCCGGAATTCAAAGAAGAGTACGAGGCTTATTTGGACAAGTTTGGAGATCGGTGTTTAGATGAACTCAAACTGGAAAGCATAAATCTGTTTGACAATCCGTTGCCGTTGTTGCGCTCTATTGGTTATCTTGCAATGCGTTCCTCCCCAACTAAGATGGGACCGAGCGAAGAAGAAATACGCCGCATGGCAGAAGAGCAAGCATTCAAATCAATCGGCTTCAACCTGTTTCGTCGTGTTCTTTTTCGCTGGGTACTTAAAAATGCGCGGTTGCGCGTTCGTGATCGGGAAAACCTACGATTCGAACGAACACGGGTCTTTGGCCGCTGCCGTTCCATCTTTCTGGAGATGGGGCGTCGCTTTTATGCACTTGATCTGCTTGACGATCCCCGCGATGTTTTCTATCTGGAGGTAGGGGAACTGCTAGGTATGGCAGACGGAACTGCGACATGCAGTAACCTAAAGGGTCTGGTAGCACTGCGAAAAGCTGAATTTGAGAAGTATCATGAAATGGATGTGCCTGAGGATCGATTTGAAACGTATGGCGTTATCTATAAGGGAAATACGTTTAAAGCGAAGGCTCCGAAAGAACCATTGACTGGCGATGTGATGAAAGGAATTGGTTGTGCGGCAGGTGTTGTTCGCGGTCCGGTTCGAGTCGTTACCGATCCTCGTGGGGTGACGTTACTGCCAGGGGAAATCCTAGTAGCTGAGCGAACCGATCCAGGCTGGATCGTGCTTTTCTCTTCAGCAGCTGGATTATTGGTTGAACGAGGAAGTCTTTTATCCCATGTATCAATTGTTTGCCGCGAAATTGGTATTCCTGGGATCGTTTCTGTAACCGGTCTGACTCGATGGCTGAAAACAGGAGATTGGGTTGAATTTGACGGAAGCACGGGGGTAATTCGTAAGATAACCCCGGAGGAGGGATCGATCAGTGCCTAATAGTGTTGGAAATCTCGCCCCACAAGTACCGATAGAAGCGCATCCTAAACTAGTTAGCGAAGTTGATTTTTCCTTAATCCGTTATGCCCAGTGCTGGGAGGATGCTGACATCCTCCTGAATGCACTTGATATCCAGCCTGGAGATAACTGTCTGGCTATCTCTTCTTCTGGCGACAATGCTCTAGCGATGGTAAGCAAGTCGCCAGAGCGTGTTGTTGCCCTAGATTTGAGCCATGCACAGCTTGCCTGCTTAGAATTACGCGTCGCTGCCTATTCAGCTTTAACACATACTGAGCTGTTGGAGCTAATGGGCTCAATCCCAAGTAACCGGCGCAATGAACTGTATCAAAAATGTCGAAATCAGCTCACACCAGCAGTAAAGAGCTATTGGGATTCTCAATCTGCTGCTATAGAGTCTGGAATCGGAAGTATCGGGAAATTTGAACAATATTTTTCAATGTTTCGCAACTCGGTATTACCTTTTGTACACTCGCGCTATCGAGTGGAAAAACTTCTTCAGCATCGGACGCTAGAGGAGCGTCGAACGTTTTATCAAAAGGAATGGGATACACTACGATGGAGATTGATGTTCCAATTCTTTTTTTCACGTTTTGTCATGGGGAGGCTGGGTAGGGATACCCGTTTTTTCCGTTACGTAGAGGGTAGCGTGGCAACAAGGATTCTACAAAGAGCCCAATATGCCTTAACTGAGCTGGATCCCATGCAAAATCCTTATCTCCAATGGATTCTACTAGGCCACCATAGCAATGCACTACCTTATGCATTGAGACCTGAAAATTTTGATGCAATACGTAACAATCTACATCGTATTGAATGGCACTGCTTATCGGTCGAAGAATATTTAAATGATGTGGGCAAGAACGCAATTGACAAGTACAACCTTAGTGACATTTTTGAATATATGTCTGAAGACCAATATGAAAATTTACTGGAGCTTTTAGTACGAGCAGGGCGGAAAAAAGGACGATTGGCTTACTGGAATATGCTCGTTCCTCGAAGTCGTCCAACGCGCATGGAAGAGTCGCTTCGTCCGCTTACGAACTTGAGCCAAGATCTTTTTAAGCAGGATAAAGCCTTCTTTTATAGTGCGTTTGTTCTGGAGGAAATCATATGAGTGGTGTTATTCCCTTACATCCTTGGTTTGGTATTGTGCTGCTGCTTGCTGCCATAGCCTTGCTGATTGCTGGCCTGCGTTTTTACCAAGTCAGATTTCAACCTGATCCAGAATGGGTCCGGAAGCTTTTTCATATGAGTTGCGGTACATTCGCATTAATTGCTCCGTGGCTTTTTGGTCAAGACTGGCCGGTGTTGGTTGTGTTAGGGCTAGTCGCAATTGTCCTACTTCTTTTCCGAGTTACTCGACTAAAGGATGGACCAGGAAAAATTTTATCCGATGTTTCGCGTTATTCATTTGGCGAGATGTATTTCGTTATGAGTATTGCCATTCTTCTCCTTTTTACAGAACCGGAAGAAAGGGTGCTGTACAGCATTTCTCTCATCATTCTCACATTAGCTGATGCGATCGCCGCTCTTGTCGGCGTTCGTTATGGTCAGGTGAGGTACGTGGTTCCCGAGGGAGTGAAAAGTATAGAAGGATCCTTTGCCTTCTTTTTAGTTGCCTTTTTGTCGACTCACATCATCTTATTTCTGTTTTTTCCGATGGACGGAACGGCCAATTTAATGATCTCCATTACAGTGTCGCTATTAGCCACCCTAGTTGAGTCTGTTTCTTGGGGTGGGAAGGATAATTTGGTGGTACCGATCGTCAGCTTCATGATGCTCAAGTTTCTCATTGCTAAAGACAATGCCCACTTACTGTTGGCGCTTTCCTTAGCTCTCTTACTGTTTATCTTACTAGAAGCATGCAGAAGAACTAAGGTGGTGTGTCCACAGGCAGTGCTGGGAATATCATTGATTTCGTATGTCAGCTGGGCTATTGGGGGAGCAGACTTTCTATTGGTCTTGCTATTACATTCTTTGTCATCGCCCATTATTTTGAAAAGTTCAAATGAACTGTTTTCTAGCAAAAAAATAGGATTATTCATCGCTACGTATACGATGAGCTTCGTATGGCTATTTTTGTATCAGCAGACTCAGAGTGAAGTTTTCTTCTTCGCCTTCTTGATCGGTCTGTTGGTTCAATCTGTATGTTTTAGTCTCACGGAAATCTTTCAGTCGTCTCAGAAAAAATATCTGTTAATTTACCTCCTTTTAAACATTCTGAAGAATTGGGGGCTGACATTGGCTGCCTTGGTGCTTCGTTCAGGTCTGTCCAGCGAAGTGGTTATCCATTCGATCTGGGCAGCTGTGAGTATGCTCATGGCTACTGGTATTTATTATCTCTTTGTTTTTAAAAGATCAAAGGCAGAGGTGTTAATTCAACCAATCTGTGCAACGGTTGGCTCTGTTATTGGAATTCTGTTTTTTTAATGAACAATGAAAGAGTAGGGAGGAACACTCGATATGTTTAAAGCAGTGCGGGTTACAAGTATCGAGATGAAGGAAGAGTTCTGCTCATTAGCTGGCCCTTCTGCAAATCGGATCGATACTTTGAATGAATCGAATGCTGATGCTCACTGGATGATACTAGACAATGAAGGCGTAGCTGCACGTTGTTCCCTATGGTGGTCACACGTACCACCATATCAAGATCATCAAGTAGGTGTGATAGGACACTATGCAGCTCGAAATAGTGCTGCAGCTGTTGAATTACTTCAATTGTCTTCTAGAGAATTAGAAAAAAAGGGGTGTACGATCGCTATTGGTCCAATGGATGGAAGTACTTGGAAAATGCACCGGTTGGTTACGAAAACAAAAGGAGATCTTCCATTCTTCCTTGAGCCGAATACACCAGTGGAATGGGCAGATCATTTTACACAAGATGGCTTTGATCCGCTAGCTCACTACATTTCTCGTATCGTTGATCTCGATCATAGAGATTTGGGGGAAGAGGCGCTGGAGCTTGAGAAAAAACGGTACAAGCAACTGACACAGCATATGAGTGGACTTGGTATTAGTGTCCGTCAGTTGGATTTGACCCGAATGGACGAGGAGTTAAAACGAATCTATGAACTTTCGACACGAGCTTTCCAGCAAAATTTTTTGTACACCGAGATCAGTGAAGATGAGTTCTTAAAACAATACAAAAGGATTGTTCCTTATATTCAACCGGAACTTGTTTTGTTGGCCGAACATGGCGATCGACTGGTTGGCTTTATGTTCACCTTACCAGATGTGATGCAATCCCAATTGGGCAGAACAATCAATCAAGTAATTCTGAAGACGTTGGCCGTTGATCCAAAATATCAAGGGTATAAAATAGGTTCCTTCCTCGTAAAGGCAGTCTACGATTTAGCTCAGAAGCTAGGTTACAAACGTGCCATAAATGCGCTAATGATCGAAAAAAACCGATCAACTAGGTTCAACTCGAATGAAGGATACATCCTTCGCGATTATACCCTATTTGCTAAGAAATTGGAGAGGGAAGCATGAATATCTTTGAAATTGTGAAACCCCATATTCAAAATCGCCCAAATGCGATCGCGATACAGGATATGCCAGAAAGAGAGACCCGTCAACTAACTTTTGCCGACCTGGACAAACGCTCTGCTCAAGTGGCAGGTATTTTTAAAAAACAGGGGTTGAAGGCGGGTGATACGGTTCTACTCTTTTATCCAATGTCGATTGAGTTGTATATAACCTTGGTAGCGGTTTTTAGGCTTGGGTTGATTGCGATGTTCCTTGATCCATCTGCTGGTAAAAATCATATCGAACGATGCTGTACACTGAACCCACCTAAAGCACTGATCGCAAGTCCAAAAGCCCAACTGTTGAGGCTATTATCTCCAGCTATTCGGAAGATTCCACATAAATTTGTAATTGGAAAGAAATTGCCTGGAGCCATTTCTTTGACCACACAAACCAATGCAACACCGTACAGTGATTATCATACATGTTATCATGATACGCCCGCTCTCATCACCTTTACCAGCGGTAGCACCGGAGAGCCAAAGGCTACAGTGCGAACCCATGGGTTTTTAGTTGCGCAATACGAAGTACTTCGGCACAGTCTCGATATGCAATCTGGTGCAATCGATATGACAACGCTACCTATTTTTGCCCTGTGTAATCTCGGTGCTGGAATGATGAGTATTATTCCAAATGGGGATCTACGCCGACCGGGAGCAATTGAACCTGGTCCCGTCATCGCTCAGATCGAGAAATACCATGCCCAGAGAATTGTAGCCTCACCTGCGTTTTTTGAACAGCTGTTGGGGTATTGTGAAAAACATGGCATCGTTCTACCTGAGCTTACATATATCTTCAGTGGTGGTGGACCAGTATTCCCACGGCTCATGTCACGTTTACAAAGGATTGCGCCTAATGCTCGCATAATGGCTGTATATGGCTCAACCGAAGCCGAACCCATTGCAGAAGTAGGTTGGAACGAGATCCATACTTCTGACCTTACATCAATCAAATCAGGAAAAGGTCTTTTAGTAGGAACCCCTGTTCCAGAAATTCAAGTGCGTATTATTCGTCAGCAGTGGGGTAAGCCGATGGGATCTTTTTCTAGCGCCGAATTTGAAAATATCTGCCTGACTCATGAGGAGGCTGGCGAAATTGTTGTTACAGGACCACATGTACTTTCCGGGTATTTGCACGGAAGAGGAGATGATGAGACGAAATTTCGAGTAGATGGTGCAGTCTGGCATCGAACGGGGGATGCTGGGTATTTCGACCAATTGGGAAGACTTTGGCTTTTGGGACGAGTTGCTGCACGTATTCGAGATGAAAGAGGGGTTTTGTACCCGTTTGCTGTGGAAAGTGTCCTGTCGTTTGACGAATCGATTGGGCGTACTGCATTAACCCAATATCGCGGTCGTCGTGTATTAATTGTTGAAAGGAGTAGCAAGAGGTACATGACCGCTGAATTGGCTAAATTGCTAGAATGGGCACAGATCGACTCCATTATCTATATGAATCAGATTCCGGTAGATAAGAGGCACAATGCAAAAATCGATTATAGTCTTTTGAACAAGGCATTGGAACAAGGAAAATTTGAGCAACAAACGATTTCCGTTTGAGGAGGACAATATGACTCTTACACTTCCACCTGGGCCAAACAAACCTCTTTACAATGTGTTCCGTACCCTGAGTAATATCCTAGATTTCGTCAAGGAAAACGCAGACGAGTATGGAGACGTCGTGTACTATCCGTTGCTCAACGAACGTATTTATCAGTTGAACAAGCCGGAGCTCATAGAAGAAGCTTTTATCAAAAAACAGTCAAGTTTTATAAAAAATGAACGACTACAAGCAAAACTTATCAAGAATATATTGGGTGAGGGTTTGTTCACTGCTAACGGAGAGCACTGGTTGCGGAACCGTCGGATGATGGCCCCGGAATTCCACCAGAAGCGGATTGAAAGTTACGGAAAAACCATCATTGAAGTAACTACTCGTTACATCGAGAACTGGAAAGAAGGTGAAAAACGTGAAATTAAAATCGACATGCTCAATTTGGCACTCGACGTCGTAATGAGGACTCTGTTTGGACATAACAATACAATTGACGAAGGCAAACTTATTAAGGCTTTACAGACGATTCTAGGGTATTACTCTAAAGCAGTCATGTTCCCTATACCACTTCCAGGCTATAGTAACTATAAGCGCTGTGCTAAAGAGATGGATGACATGATTTTGCAGTTAATTTCTGCACGAAGATCATCAGGCATTTATGGAGATGACTTGTTAGGTATGCTTCTTTGTGTGCGTGATGAAAATGGAGAAGGACTTGATGATCGTCAAATTCGCGATGAAGTGATGACCTTGATCATTGCAGGTCATGAGACAACGAGTGCAGCGCTGGCGTTTGCTTTTTATCTTCTGTCTGAAAATCCTGATGCAACAGACAAAATGGTAGCTGAAATCCGTGAAGTGCTTCATGGTCGTTTGCCAGACATCCAGGATATACCGAAACTAAAGTATACGGGTATGGTGGTAAATGAGACCTTACGCCTTCTTTCTCCGGCTTATATATTGCTTCGTCAGGCTGCTGAAGACATTGAAATTGGCGAATATATGATTCCGAAGAATTCGATTGTGTTAGTTAGTCAGTATGTAATGCATCGTGATTCCCGTTATTTTGAAGATCCATTGGCATTTCGACCAGAGCGTTGGGCAGATGGTCTTGAGAAAAAATTACCGATGTTTGTTTACTTTCCATTTGGTGGTGGACCACGCATGTGTATTGGTCAGAGATTCGCGATGGCGGAGGCCGTGTTGATTTTAGCGACCATTTTACAACGCTACGAGCTATCAGTGGTTAATCAAGAAAAGTTAGATATAAACACTTCGATAACCTTGTCCCCAAAAGCCTTACAGATGGTTGTAAACAAGCGAATGTAAAATAGTATGATAGAGAGGGGTACGAAGTTTATCCTTTTTTCGAGTCAAAGTATCAACTAACATTGATTTGAAAAGTGGATAAACGAATACTGATGAAGGGTGCCCTAAGGTAAAATAAATAAAAAGTACTGATCTAAGGTTAGAGGTTTAACAAAAGAACAAAAAAAGGTAATCATATAAAAACAGCGTGAAACGAACTCGATTAAAGAGTGGCTTCACGCTATTTTTTTGCTTAGACAAGTATGTACTTATGAAGGTAATATTGAATTGATCTAAAACTAACGGTAACAAGTCAGGATTACGAAGAGGACGGAACTCCTAAAGATAGCTGGACGATCTATACTCAGGTTAAAATTGCTCCGTTGTCACAACCAAATCATACTACACAATCAGATATGTTCTCCTATGCAACTGTTGCAGAAATGGCAAACTATATTGATTCTAAAAGAGGTATACCTGCTTAGACTGGACCTGCTTATGAAACAGAGAAAACGATAGCTCAAAGCGTACACAAAATATAAAAAAGCTATTCCAACAGGAGATGATCTACCTGGGAATAGCTTTTTTACACGTATGTATAGAATTTTCCGTCTACTATAAATATTTTTGTCTTAAACGTAGATGCGGTAGTATTCAATTTAGTCTGACTGATCAAACCATGAATTTTTCAGATTTTCTCATTCTTTTTTGCAGGCTGCTTTGGGGAAAAGATATAAGAAGAAGTAATAAGACCATCAATAAATAGAATGGTTGACCAGATACCACTTGCAGCCTTTACTTGTTTTATACTTGTAAAAGTAGCGATCAGCCACCTTCCTTTATCTAATAAAGAAAGTTCAGATGGCATAACATCTCGGTTTACAACCCAGAGATAAATAAATACAGACAGATGTACAACTGCAAAGAGGATTCCATGTTTGGCGAAACCGATAAGTTCCTTCTTCGTGTGCTCCCAACCATAGAGCTGATTTTCAAGATAAGCAATATCCTCTGGTAGTGTTGGCCATGGTTGACCTTTCCATTTTGCTATTTTTTTTCGAATGAACATGTCAACCTTTCTTGCATCTTGTTTCCCGTATGTAACTGCATATAAAAGGAGGACTGCGATCACAATTTGGTAAATAGAAAATACACCAGTTTGCATGTAATCAATGATACCCAGTCCAATAATCCAAATTTCATTTAACAAAAGGAGGGTAAATGAAATCTTTGAAGCATACGACTTTTGAAGTAAGTAACGAAATAATAAAAAAGAAAGAAATAGTAGCCAAAATGTTATTTCGGCAACAATGAGAAGCCCCCACCTGTTTTCTACGATAAGGTTAGTCATTATCATCACTCCTATACCAAATGATAAACGAATTTATGATTATTTTCAATTTTTATACAATATAGAATCATATGAATTAAAGGGGAATTCAAGATGCAGAGGCTAGTTGAATATCTGCCTTTTTTGCTAGCTGAACCAATTCTTCTTCGCTTTTGACTTGTAATTTAGATGAGTCAAACCCGCCTTTAGAAACTTTTTATAGCCCATTACCCTTTGAACATATATCTCAGATAATGATTGTACGTAATAGCCTTGTTTTGGTTTGCTAACAACAAAACCCTCTGAGACAAGCTGCTGGTAGGCTTGTTCTACAGGCGTGGTACTAATACCAAGTAAATCAGCTAGTTTTCGTATAGAAGGTAATTTTGCTTGTTCATGAGATTGTCCTGAGATGTATTGAATTAAATGTATTTTGGTTTAACGTACGTGCCACATATGTCTACGAAAAGCTAGGCTTTGTTCAGGATGGTATTCAGCGTGACTTTCTTTTTTATGATCATGAATATCATGATTCAACCATAATGAGTGTCTTGGTAAACGAATACCGAGCAAGAAAGCAAAAAAGCAAATAGATTTCGCCTTACGTTTGCCTTTTTGGAAGTTTGATATACTCTAGAAAAAGAAATAGATATATCATACGGGGGAAAAAAAGAATGTCAAAAACGCAACGTTTGATTGAAATCATGATGACAATTAATGCAAAACGAAAATTCACGGCTCGGGAATTGGCTGAGGAATTCAAAGTTTCGTATCGCACGATTTTACGTGACTTGAATGAATTAAGCGTGTTAGGAGTTCCTGTCTATTCAGAGGTAGGAGCAGGCGGTGGCTATTATTTATTACAGGATCGGATGCTCCCGCCTATTTTCTTTAAAGAAACCGAAGCAGTTGCTATGTTTTTTGCTTATCAATCGTTGCAATTTTTTGACTCTCTACCCTTTCAATCAGAAACGAAATCAGCATTAAAAAAGTTTTATCACTATTTACCAGAAGATGTAAAAAAACGAATTGATCAGATGCAAGACCGAATTGTCTTCTGGAATCCTAGGTACGCTCAATCCTCTCTCCATTTAGAAGTTCTATTAGAAGCGGCTATTGACCAATCAATTCTTACCATTCAATACGATGGCAAAAAGGGTATCGCCGAGCGAAGGATTCAACCTATCGGCCTATATAGCTATAATGGATTTTGGTATTGCCCAGCTTATTGTTTTCAACGACAAGCGTATCGATTGTTTCGGGCAGATCGGATTAAATATGTGGAGAAAAGTTCTACTGAATTAGGTGCTTTAAAACAGGCTCACTGGCAAATCGATTGTGAAAAGGAGGGTTCGGTAAAGCATAGCTTAGATAATGAAAAGCTGTTATATGACTCCATCATGGATTGGCTTACATACAGTGAACAGATCGGGAGAAATCTCGTTCCTTTTGTCGTTGAACTGACGAGAGATGGTACACGACAAGCAAAATCAATATTGGATTTGGTACGTGTGGTTGAAGAGCGTACTGATGGGACAGGCTGGATAGATACAAGGATTCCACGTGCTGAAATTCGGTTCTTCGCTGAGCTCGTTTGGAATTTAGGCATAGAGGTGGTGGTCAAGGAGCCGCAAGAACTTATTTCTTATGTGAGGGAGAAGGCTAATAAAATGGTGGAGCATTATCGGTAAAAGCTACTTCCTTAATGTGTTAAACCATGACAGGATTTGTCACTAATAGCTGTTAGAATCGAGAAAGGAAGAATCAAAGAGTATGAGGGGATGAGGAAGCATGTCTAATGTCATGAAGTTACGCGATGAACTATTTCATCAAATGAAAGTGGGTATGAGTAGTACGATTTTACTCCTACAGAAAGTGAAAGAGGAGGATTGGGTGTATAGACCTGCTTCAAACATGCGTACTCTACACGAATTAGCTTGTCATCTAGTAGCAATTCCGGAGGTAGACCTTTTAATCATGCAGGAGAAAGATGAAGATACGATTAGACAGGTTGAACAAAAGTACAACACATTGGATAAGGCGAATTCCTTAACACAAGCCATGGAGCAAGGATATCAACTGTGTACTTCTTATCTGTTATCTATGTCAGAGGATGAGTTTTTAAACAAGAAGACAACACCTTTTTATCATGAGCATGCATCTACTCAGGCCCACTGGTTTACGGAGAGCGTCACGCATATTTTTCACCATCGTTCACAGCTATTTACTTATTTACAATTACGTGGATACGAAGTGAACATGTTTGATCTGTATGTCTAATATTGTTTTGTAATGATTTTAGTAGATGTTTGTAAGGTTCGTTGATGAAGGAGGGATTGATTACAAATATCCTGAACTCATAACGAACTTTTTTATGTGGAGTGGTTTCAAATTTTGAGCCTTTATGAACTCGGGATGATCTAAGCCTATCAATAATAGAGCGATTTATAATTATGTAGTAATCTGTATGAATAATGAAACATAATTGAATGATGGGGAGATGTTACATAAATGAACCAAGCGACAAGAAAAAAAGTCCGTGAGTTAGGAATACTGATTGGGACGTTACCAACTGGAAAGAAAAATTGCATAACGGATGTTAGAGGTGTAAGAGTCGGTCATGTAACTATAGATCGACCTCTAGATGACGGGAAGCAAGACTATGCATGTACCGGTGTTACTGCCATTCTACCTCATGGGGGTAATCTATTTTTGGAAAAAGTGATAGCAGCTAGTTATGTGATCAACGGATTTGGCAAAACTACAGGTCTTGTGCAGGTAAATGAATTAGGAGTGCTGGAATCCCCAATCATGCTCACCAATACGTTTTCGGTACCGGCTGTTACGCAAGGTACCCTACAGGAAATGCTAGGACAAAATCCTGAGATTGGAGATACAACAGGAACGATCAACTTGGTCGTTGGCGAGTGTAATGATGGTTATCTAAATACAATCCGTAGATGTGTTGTTCAACCAGAAGATGCTAGACATGCGATCAAGGTTGCGACTGAAGACCAAGCGGAAGAGGGAGCTATAGGGGCTGGAAAAGGTATGGTTTGCTTTGGATATAAAGGAGGGATAGGCAGTTCTTCGCGGTTCATCCAGGTAGATGGAAAAAACTATACAGTTGGGGTACTCGTGTTAAGTAATTTTGGAAAAAAAGATGAATTTCAAATAGATAAATATAAAGAACATCTAGTAGATGTAGAGCTTCCATCTGAAGCTATTGAACATACGTCGGATGGATCGATCATCATTGTTCTTGCTACAGATGCTCCCGTTAATGAGCGTCAATTGTTGCGGATGGCCAAACGTTGTGCCATTGGACTTGGCAGAACGGGTAGCTATTATGGTCATGGTAGTGGAGATATAGTGATTGCCTTTTCAACCGCGCATAAGATTCCTCATCACAGTGAACACATTGTGGAGAATCGGATTCAGCTACGAGAAGATCATCCAGTGATGAATCAATTATTCACTGCTGCAAGTGATGCGACAGAGGAAGCAATTCTTAACTCACTGTCTAGAGCTGTAACAACGAAGGGACGTAATGGTAGAGTGGTTGAAGGATATTCATTCTCATAGTCAAGGTGAGCAATGGGGACAGAAATCATGAGATACTGGGTTTCGTTTGACATGAAACCAAAAGGTGTCATATAATCATAAAGCGAAACCAAAAGGTGTCGTATTAACTGGTTATCTATTTGTCTCCTTGTGACTAGTAATTCGGGATAGTTTGGCACGAATGGAACAAAATAAGACATTATGTGGAAGCCCTTCGTCTTATGAGAAAAAACGGTTATAGTCATCTTTACAATTTCGTGTCGACTGATAGCATGTAAATAATTGATTGTTGGAGGGAAACAGATGGGAACAAATCATTCAAACAAGATTCCAGATATTCGCCAAACGATAGTTTGTAACGCATCAATTGAAAGAGTATGGGATGCTGTTGCTACTTCAGAAGGAATTACCGCGTGGTTTATGCCTAATGATTTTAAGCCGATCGAAGGCTATGAGTTCCAATTGAATGCGGGTCCTTTTGGCATGTCTCCTTGTAAAGTAGTGGAGCTTGAACCGCCTAATCGTCTTTCCTTTACATGGGGAAAAGATTGGACCGTTACTTTTGAACTAACTAAATTAGAGGATGACAAAACCGAATTTACGCTGATCCACAGTGGTTGGGACCCAGATACAATCACAGAGTTCGGTGAAACACATATGGTGGTACGAGACAGAATGGCAAATGGTTGGGTTGGTTTACTGAAAGCATTAAGCACTCACGTCGAGGCTTAATATGAGTGTACCAGCTCATAAGTATGATGTGTTTCAAGCAATTTCTGATCCAACGCGACGGCAGCTATTAGAATTGTTAGGTGATGAAGAGCTGTCTGTCACTGCAATCAGTAGCCATTTCCCCATAACCCGAACGGCTGTTTCTAAACATTTACGCATTTTGACAGAAGCTGGGTTACTCACAGAAACAAAAGTGGGACGTGAAACAAGGTATCGACTTCAAGCAGATCCGTTACTTGAATTAAAGAAGTGGCTCGAATACTATGAACGATTTTGGGAAAATAAATTGTCTGCATTGAAGCGTTATGTGGAAGCAGATAAATGAGTTGTTGGTAAGGAAACAGGTCGCTAAAAAGTGGCCTGTTTTTATGTTTCTACATAGCTTTGCACTAAAGTTTTATAAGTGATGAAAGGATGATTTATAGATGTTGATCGAGCACATAAATTAGCAGACAAAGAGACTCACAATTATAAAAAAACAAGCGAAAGCAGAAAAATTCTTATAATTACAGGACGTGAGTAATTAAAGGGAACGTACGTTCTTGTGAGGGGAAAACAGCATTTTTCTAGCTTTTTGATAAGTGCTTTAATGGTTCCAAAGAGAAAAAATGTAATTTAATAATTTTATTTCCAATGATTTGAGCGAAAATACTCATTTTGTTCTATTGTAAAAATGGTAAAATAAAACATTTTTTATATTCCGTGAATTTGCTGTAAGCAACCATAAATAACGCGAAAAGCCAATAGCTATAAGCTTAGAGGGAGTTAGTATGTCTGGATTGAGGAGTAGGAGTTAACAGATGATTATCAATAGGAACAAATGTTCCTGTACCGAGAAATTCGCCATTATAAAGAAAAAAGCAAACTTATTGTCTCGTTTATCTTGTGAAAATAAAATCATGAATCTTATGGTTGAAGGTAAAAATCTGTAGCACTAAGCAACCAAGGAGAAGACGGTATCTACATTCACAAGCAAGGCTTATTAGGACAACAGCTTCTTTATATTGGTACCTATTCTATTTGTCTGAAAAGTTGAATTTATTTCTTAATTGGTGTAGAATTCTATCAATTGATAGTTTTAACTATCAAAATTATGAACTGATGAAAGGAAAAGAGGGATGTAAACGATGAATAATGCCAAATCAGCAACAAAGGAAGCAAGGCTTCATGCCATTTTGGATGCTGCTACGGAATTACTAGTCGAAAGGCCGACAGCATCTTTGAATGAAATTGCCGACTACGCCAGTATTGGCATTGCCACCCTACACCGATACGTCGAAAATAGGGAACAGCTGATGCTACAACTGGGGTTAAGAGCTTCTCAGGTGGTAAGAGAGACGATAAGCCGAATCCCATTAGACGAGGAAAAAATCGAATTCTATATTACAGAATTAGTTGAGGCGCTGATTCCGCTAGGGGATAAGATCTATTTTCTTGCTCATGAGTCTACGCTATATTACAGTCAAGAGATGATTGTGGCCGAGGAAAAGGTAAAAGAACCTGTACGGCATACAATCCAGTTATTGCAGCGCAAAGGGTATCTCCGTCAGGATATGAATAGCGAATGGATTTTGAATGTTCTGTACTCTCTTCTTTTTATGACCTGGCAGCAGGTTCAAGAAGGTAACATTGCCAAAAAATCGGCTGCGGCACTTCTTTTAGATACGCTATACCACGGTTTTAAAGCAGGGAAATAATAAGCAGGCTTGATGATGCATAGCAAGGCAACTAAACTTTCTCATGAATTTATCTGAAAGGATGTTTGTAATGAGAGAAGTAGGATATATTCCGCAACCCAAAACGTATGGTCCGCTTGGTAATCTACCCTTAATAGACAAAGATAAACCGACCCTCTCGCTTTGTAAACTTGCAGAAGAGTTTGGTCCGATATATCGATTAACACTCCCTGGCAATTCTAGTTTAGTTGTTTCTGGGCATGAACTAGTGGCTGAGATTTGTGACGAGTCGCGTTTCTTTAAAAATATTACAGGTGATTTGGAAAATGTACGTGCCTTTGGTGGAGATGGATTATTTACAAGTAGGACTGACGAGCCAAATTGGCAAAAGGCTCATAATATCCTTCTTCCTACTTTTAGCCAACAAGCAATGAAAGGATACCATTCCATGATGGTGGACATTGCCTTGCAGCTGATTCAAAAATGGGCGCGTCTTAATCCTAATGAAAGTATTGATGTACCAGGCGACATGACCCGGCTTACATTGGATACTATTGGATTATGCGGTTTCAATTATCGCTTTAACAGTTTTTACAGAGAAACACATAGCCCTTTTATTGTCAGTATGGTCCGCGCTCTTGAGGAGGCTATGCATCAAAGTGGAAGATTGAAGATTCAAAACATGCTTATGGTGGGAACAAAACGTCAGTTTACCTACGATATTCAAACGATGTTTTCATTAGTAGACAAAATAATCGAGGAGCGAAAAGCGAATGGCGATCAAGGTGAAATCGATTTGCTCTCACGCATGCTCAACGGGAAGGACCCGCAAACAGGAGAGACGCTGGATGATAAAAATATACGGTATCAAATCATCACGTTTTTAATTGCAGGGCATGAAACAACAAGCGGTTTATTGTCATTTGCTCTCTATTTTTTGTTAAAAAATCCAGAGGCACGAAAAAAAGCGTATCAGGAAGTGGATAAGGTATTAACCAGCTCATCTCCTTCGTATCAGCAAGTCCTACAGCTTACATACATTCGTATGATTTTGCAGGAATCGTTACGTTTATGGCCAACAGCCCCCGGATTTGAACTTACCGCTAAAGAAGATACGATCATTGGAGGGAAGTATCCAATAAAAAAAGGAGAAGTTATTGCATTACTCTTGCCCCAGCTTCATCGAGATAAAGATGCATGGGGAGATGATGCTGATGAATTCCGTCCCGAGCGGTTTGAAGATCCTGATAAAGTTCCTCATCATGCCTATAAACCTTTTGGAAATGGGCAGCGAGCTTGCATTGGGATGCAATTTGCACTTCATGAGGCAACTTTAGTACTGGGAATGATCCTCCAGCATTTTGAATTCATTGATCATACGAACTATCAGTTGAACATCCAGCAAACGTTAACGCTAAAACCAGACGAATTTCAAATATGTGTTAAACGGCGAAATAAACAAAAGCTAGACCAAGCTATTGAAGAGAATGAAGTA
Source organism: Brevibacillus laterosporus DSM 25 (assembly GCF_002706795.1). Lineage (NCBI taxonomy): Bacteria > Bacillati > Bacillota > Bacilli > Caryophanales > Paenibacillaceae > Brevibacillus > Brevibacillus laterosporus. The sequence goes on along the minus strand of NZ_CP017705.1, from coordinate 4,834,224 downwards.
GGAGATACAAACACGAAAGGGACAACAAGGCGCTGGGATCAGATGAAAAAATCCATATCAAAGGTCGACCATGCATCTTTGCTGGTGCTTTATGGATCTAATCTAGGTACAGCAGAACGTACCGCACGAGAGCTTTCCAGTATCGCGGGTTTACTCGGTGTCAGTAGTGAGATTGCACCACTTGATGATTGGCTAGGGAAATTACCGAAGGAAGGGGCCGTACTCATCGTTACCGCTTCTTATAATGGAAAGCCTCCGAATAATGCACGTAAGTTCGTACAATGGTTGGAGGGAGCAGAGGAAGGTGAACTTCAAGGTGTTAATTATGTAGTTTTCGGATGTGGGGACCGCAATTGGGCAAATACTTATCAAAACGTCCCAAGATTTATCGATGAGCAGCTTACTTTAAAGGGAGCTAGGAGACTCTCGTCGCGTGGTGAAGCTGACACCAGCGGAGACTTCGAAAATCAACTAGAAGAATGGCAGGAACGTATGTGGCCTGACATCATGAAGGCTTTTACGCTACAAGGAAACAATGAGGAAAAAGACCGAGACACCCTTACCATTCAGTTTGTCAACGACTTGTTAGATGTTCCACTCGCTCTAGAGTACGATGCTGTCTACGCATATGTAAAAGAGAACCGTGAGCTTGAGAGGGCTGATTGTGGGCTGAGTACTCGACATGTAGAAATCACTCTACCAGATGGGCTTACCTATCAGGAAGGTGATTATATTGGTGTATTACCGAGAAATAGTAAAGAAAATGTCAATCGAATTCTGCGACGCTTTGGATTGAACGGGAACGATCACTTGATTTTGAAGGCAAGCGGACGAAACACAACGCATCTTCCACTGGATCGGCCAGTGAGTCTTCATGATTTGCTCAGTCAAAATGTAGAAGTACAGGCAATCGCCACTCGTGAACAGTTACGTGAGCTTGCAGCTTACACGGTTTGTCCTCCACATAAACGTGAATTAGAGGAGTTGTTAGATGAGGCTATCTACGAAGAGCAGATAGGAAAGAAAGGCATTTCGATGCTAGAACTACTTGAAAAATATGAAGCTTGCGAGATGCCTTTCGAAAGGTTTTTGGAGCTGTTACCCCCTCTTAAGCCTAGATATTATGCGATATCGAGTTCTCCTAGAATCAATCCCCATCAGGCTAGTATTACGGTAGGAGCTGGAGCTGGTTCTGCTGTTAGTGAATGTGGAGAACATCCCGGAATTGACTATAACTACTTGGCTGATTTCAACTACCCGAAGGACTAACAACACCGATTATTATAGTGGTCTTTGGGTTAGGAGTGTAGTCTTTTCGAGGCTTTTTACAGACACATGTGGACAAAAATTCTGAACGTTGATTACCTCTTCTAGTAGTCATATTCAAAACGGGAGAGAAACCTAACTAACTATGCTATTCAACAAATAATAACAATACATATACACACAAAAACCAGTCCAATACGTTATCATTGTGCGTTTGACTGGTTTTTTGTGTATGTGAGAAGAATAGTTTCTACTATTGTAAAGGCCAACAAATATCCTAAATAGAAAGAGTGTCACTTCAACATCGTTAGTCTGCCATGCCATTTAGCTCGAGCTATTTGCATATGCTACTCTGTCCACGTTATTTTTTGAATACATTGCCCTACCTGTATGGGAATGACTGAGTCATCTACATCAGGAATAACTTCGGGTTTGAGTAGCTGATGCTTTTTCATCTGATAGTAATCAAATAAGGCTTGTTCTAGTGTCATATGATTCTGTACCAAAAAAACGGGACTAAGTAAACTTGGCAATAGCAGTTCGTCCTGCGCGATTAATAATGAAGGATTAACCGAAAGAAACACACCTTCTCTATGACCCGCTTCATAAAACGTTTTGATATGATCGTTACGAACTTTTTGCGCCTCAACAATTCGCTGGTATAAATGGGGATACATACTTTTTAGATCTTGTAATAATAAATCTGATAAAAAAATAGCTAATACAACCGAGTTTTCAAAAACCTTTTGAAAACGGCGTACGAAAGAAGTTGATTGGTTATCAGATAACTCATTAAAGTTCTGAAGGATATATTCTACGTAAACTTCTACTGTCGATTCCAAGATTTCGTTTCTAGAAGAAAAATATTTATACATTGTTGCTTTACTAATATCCATATATTTTGCTATATCTTCCATTTTCAAAGAGCTAATCCCTTGCTTTTTAAGAAAGGGAAGTAGCCTAATAATCAACTCTTTTTTCATCTCTTGCTCATTTTTTCGTGATCTGCCTCGGGTGTTTGTCACTACAATGCCTCCCAATCTAAAACATCAAACTACATTATAACTCAAACTCACAAAATAAACATACAACTAGCATTTAACTGAACGAAATAAACGAAAAAAGTTTAATTAATTTATTTTGTATGATAATATAGACTTGCAAAGATAAAGTTATAGTAAAAATTAGGGAGGATATTACAAATGAATGAGGTAGTAAATAATCAGATTTTACTTTCTAGTAGACCAGTCGGCATTCCAACAAGTGATAATTTCACATTCATCAAATCCTCTATTCCTCACGTAAATGACAATCAGCTTTTGATACGTACGCTTTACCTATCTGTTGATCCTTACATGAGGGGGAGAATGAATGATCAAAAATCTTATATCCCACCATTCCCACTAAATGAAGTGATAACAGGTGGAGTGATTGGAGAAGTAATAGAAACCAAATCCCCAGACTTCCAAGTGGGGGATATTGTACTTGGTTTCTTAGGATGGCAAAATTACTCAGTAATTGATGCAGGGCAAGTACAAAAAATCGATACGAATGTAGCACCGATTACAACTGCTTTGGGTGTGCTCGGAATGCCTGGAATGACCGCTTATTTTGGCCTATTAGACATCGGTCAACCTAAGGAAGGAGAAACTGTTGTTGTTTCAGGTGCTGCCGGAGCGGTGGGAATGCTTGTCGGGCAAATAGCAAAAATAAAAGGGGCACACGTTGTAGGGATTGCTGGTTCAGATGAAAAAATTCGTTATTTAATAGAAGAGCTTGGATTTGATACAGCTATCAATTATAAAACAACATCAAATATTCAATTAGCATTAGAAAAAGCTTGCCCAAATGGTGTAGATGTTTACTTTGATAATGTGGGTGGTCCTATATCAGATGCTGTTTTAAGCTTGATTAATCAGGGAGCGCGTATCCCTCTCTGCGGGCAGATATCTCTCTACAATTTAGAAAAACAAGATGTTGGGCCTAGAATTCAAGTACAGCTTCTAAGAAAAACAGCTACAATGAGAGGATTCTTGGTGAGTCAATATACAGATCGTTATGATGAAGGAATGATTCAAATGGCTCAGTGGATCAAGGAAGGCAAAATCAAGTACTCAGAGAATATTGTAGAAGGACTAGAGAGGGCACCAGAAGCTTTCCTTGGATTATTTACTGGAGAGAATACTGGCAAACAATTAGTAAAAGTAACTGATTGTTAGAAAAAAATTAAATGTATAAAACAAAAGCACTAAGTTTAATAAAGTAAAAACCAGCCCTTCTATGTGAAGGCCTGGTTTTTTTAGTAACTAGAGAAAAACTTGTTGTCCAACATGAAATTTGCGTCAATAGTAGTCGGAATATTATGAATTAAATTGCGTTTATTGTAATTTTGTGCAAGATATTGTAAATTTAATTCAAGGTAAATATTTGTAAAATGAGGTTAATCTGGTAGTTTCATATGTAATTTTTTATCAGATTAACATTTTTTACATCTATTAACATTGAAACAGATGTGTTGTAAAGCTGTAGCTGATCTTTTTTTGTAATATTCATTATTATTGAAATTCATGATAAAATTACAAAAAATTGATGTGTAATATCGATTTGACCGATATATTATAAGTAAGGTTGTTGCTTGATAATACATATGTTCCTTTTTGTTTATACGGCGAGTCCACTTATAACCTCTTAGATAAATACTTCTGTTGCCTCCCTGATACACTCCTTGATTACTATATTTACGATTCGATTTCCTTTTGTGCTACTTTTATAAAAAGTAAGATCCATGTAAAAAGCTAATAGACAAATCTTTTGTTTGGAGCATCTTATACCACTAATACAAGGAGGTGTTAGGTCTTGGATGTCCCCGGTACTGATATCTGAAAAAATAAAGTACATGTAGAATTTGTTCGAGCACAGGAGGTTAAACTGTAATGATGTATAGTCATTCGCAATCAACACCGTATCCATATGATAAGACAATTCATCAACTTTTTGAAAGTCAAGTTGAGAAGACCCCAAACAATCCTGCCATTATCCTGGAACCAGAAAAACTTACCTATCGAGAGCTTAACTGCAAAGCAAATCAACTCGCACGATTATTTATTGAAAAAGGGATTCAAACTGATCAAATTGTTGGCATTTTCATGGAAAGATCAATAGAGATGGTTATTGGTATTTTAGCGATTTTAAAAGCTGGGGGAGCATATGTCCCGATCGACATCGAATATCCCCAAGAAAGAATTCAATACATGCTAAAAGATAGTCAAACCAAAATCGTGCTAACTCAAAAATCTCTTGTTGGTCTTATCCGCGAAGCTGATTTCCATGACCAAGTTATTACTTTTGAAGATCCAGCAATCATCATGCAAGATGATAGTAATCTTAATTTGGTCTACAAGAGTACTGATTTAGCTTATGTTATTTATACATCTGGCACAACTGGAAATCCCAAGGGAACGATGCTGGAGCATAAAGGAATTTCAAACCTCATCGACTACTTTCAGAAAATACTTGAAATCACACCTAACGATCGAGTTGGACAATTTGCTAGCATCTCTTTTGATGCATCTGTATCAGAGTTTTTTATGGCATTATTAACAGGCGCTAGCTTGTATATGATTCCTAAGGATACAATAAACGATTTTGTAAGCTTTGAAACATATCTGAACCGAAATGAAATATCGATTATTACATTGCCGCCAACGTATCTTATACATTTAGATCCAGAGCGCATTTTATATTTACGTAAACTCATAACAGCAGGTTCAGCCACCTCTTTTCCCCTAGTGAATAAATGGAAAGATAAACTAACATATATCAATGCATACGGTCCAACCGAATCGAGTATTTGTGCGTCCACATGGATTGCAAAAACAGAAGAAGTACAGAACCATTCAATTCCAATTGGTTCACCTATTCAAAATACACAGATTTATATTATCAATCAAAATCTAGAAAAAGTATCCTTTGGAGAAGCTGGCGAACTATGCATTAGTGGGATTGGGCTAGCGAGAGGTTATTGGAATCGTCCAGAATTAACTTCTGAAAAATTTGTTTCTAATCCATTTTTACCTGGTGAAAAAATGTACAAAACAGGTGATTTAGCAAAATGGCTACCTAATGGTCTGATTGAATATATAGGGCGTATGGATCAACAAGTAAAAATCAGGGGACATAGGGTGGAATTAGGAGAAGTAGAAACTGTTTTATTGCGGCATCACAAGATACAAGAGGCCGCGGTCATTGCTAAGAAAGATACGCTTGAACAAGCATACTTATGTGCCTATTTTGTCGAAACTGAGCAAGTGTCAATTACTGAGTTAAGAGAGTACATTGCTAAAGAACTACCCATGTATATGATTCCTTCCTATTTTGTACGATTGGATAAAATGCCACTAACACCTAATGATAAAATCGATAGAAAAGCTTTACCTGAACCTGATACCTCTTCGCTTGAAACGACAGAATATGAAGCACCGACTACTGAAATAGAACAAATCCTTGCAGATATTTGGCAAAGTGTATTAGGGAATAATCGAGTTGGCATTAGTGATAACTTCTATGCTTTAGGAGGAGATTCAATTAAAGCGATCCAAGTAGCTGCTCGATTGTATGCTCATCAGCTAAAGCTGGAGACAAAGGATCTACTCAAGCATCCAACTATCAAAGAACTTGTTCCCCTATTAAAGCGAACCGTACAAAAAAGTGAGCAAGGAATCGTCGAGGGAGTAGTAGAATTAACCCCCATTCAACAATGGTTCTTTGATCAACAATTTACAAACATGCATCATTTTAACCAATCATATGTGCTTTCTCATTCGAATGGAATTGATGAAAAGCTCATCCAAGAGGTGTTTGATAAAATTATTGATCATCACGATGCTCTTCGGATGGTATATACGCAGGAAAACGGGAAGGTTAGTCAGATAAATCGTGGAAAAGTAGGTCCGTTATACGATTTTTTTTCATTCGACCTACGATCTAATCAGGATGTGCAACAAGCTATCTATGAGGAAACCTATCGTTTACAAAGCCAAATCAATTTAAATGAAGGCCCATTAGTAAAGCTTGCAGTATTTCATACCCAAAATGGTGATCATCTATTTATTGCGATTCATCATTTGGTAGTAGATGGTATCTCATGGAGAATATTATTTGAAGATATTGGTATCGCTTATGCTCAACTGTTGGAATCGAAAGATATTTCTTTACCAGAAAAAACGGATTCGTTTAAGGACTGGTCCTTGCAGGTAAAGAAATATGCCAATAGTAAAGAACTACTACATGAAATTTCCTATTGGAAAGAGCTTGAATCCACTGCTAAGCATACTCCTCTGCCAAAAGATTTTGAGAATTCCTATGTCAAACAAAATAGTATTCACCATATGAAAATAGAATTGTCAGTAGAAGAGACGGATCATCTGTTAAAAAATGTGAATCACGCCTATCAAACAGAAATTAATGATATTTTATTATCGGCGTTGGGTCTTACTCTTTTGGAATGGGCTAAAGTAGATCAAATCCTCATAAATTTAGAGGGGCATGGACGAGAGGACATAAGCGAACAAGCTCATATAGCACGAACAGTGGGCTGGTTTACTTGTCAATATCCTGTTTTATTGAAAATGGATAAATCAGATGATTTGTCTTATCACATAAAGATGGTAAAAGAGAATCTGCGCAATATACCGAACAAAGGGATTGGCTATGAAATTTTAAAATATATAACAGATAAGGAAGTAAAGGCTTCTCTATCCTTTACTCTACAACCCGAAATCACTTTCAATTACTTGGGACAATTCGATTCTGATCTGGAGGGTCAGGGTTTTACACGTTCGCCTTATAGTCGGGGAAATTCTCTTGGTGCGGATGGGAAGAATAATATTAGTCCTGAAATGGAAAGTTATATGGTTTTAAACATCACTGGAGCAATTGAGAAAGGGAGATTGAATCTATCTTTTTCGTATAGTGACCAACAATATAAGGAAGAGTCAATTAAGCAACTTAGCGATAGCTATAAATATCATCTTCTTCGATTGATTACACATTGTGTGGAGAAGAAAGAAACAGAACGAACTCCGAGTGATTTTAGTATTAAAGGTCTTGAACTGGAGGATGTTGATGATATTTTCAATCTACTAGAAGAATCAATGAAGTAATGCCTAAGAGCCTAGATGGCTACTACCGCAGAGATACTATACCTTTGGAGTTCCATATTATTGCATAAAAGGCAAAAAAATTATGAAGTGAGGGGTGCTTGGTGAGTACTTTTAGGAGAGAACTGGTTCAGGATATGTATGTACTGTCTCCTATGCAAGAAGGGATGCTGTTTCATTCCTTACTAAACGGGGATAATAACTCGCATTTGGTACAAATGACAATCCACATTCAAGGAAAAATAGATGTTGAGTTATTTTCGAAAAGTTTACAAATGTTGGTATCCAGATATGACGTATTTCGAACCACTTTTTTGCATGAGAAAATGAAGAAGCCAGTTCAGGTCGTATTGAAAGAACGGCCAATTTCAATCCAATTTTATAATATGAGCTCCTTTGATGAGCGGAAAAAGAACGAACAAGCAGAACAATATAAAAGAAAAGATCAGGAAGCTACCTTTGATATAACCAAAGATCCTCTCATGAGGGTGATCATCCTCCAAATGAATGCAGATGAGTATCAGATCATTTGGAGTTTTCATCATATTATTATGGATGGTTGGTGCTTCAGCATTATTTTTGATGAACTCATACAGATGTATTATTCTTTAGTAGAAAACCAGCCTTTGTTATTACAGCCGGTACAAGCTTACAGTACTTTTATTAAATGGTTGGAAAAACAAGATCAAGAAGCATCACTCCAGTACTGGACGAAATATATGAAAGATTATGAGCATCAAGCTGTGTTACAAAAAGATGGAGCTACCAATGAGAAAATGGAATTTTTACCAAAGCAATATCATTTTTCATTTGATCGTACGCTCACACAGCAGTTACAGCAAATCGCTCAAAATAATCATGTTACCCTACCTATCATTTTTCAAACCATTTGGGGACTAGTCCTTCAAAAGTATAATTCATCGAATGATGTAATCTTCGGCTCAGTTGTTTCAGGTCGTCCGTCTGAATTACTTGGCATCGAAAGAATGGTTGGATTATTCATTAATACTCTTCCTTTACGTATTCATACAAAAACAGATCAATCTTTTAGTGAAGTAGTAAAAGCTGTCCATCAAGGAACGCTTAGTTCACAGCAGTATGAGCATGTTCCGCTGTATGAGATCCAAAATCATTCTGAATTAAAACAAGACTTATTCGATCATATTGTTGTTATTGAAAATTATCCATTAGTGGAAGAATTGAAAAAGAACAGTGTCATGCAAAAGGTAGGATTTTCGGTTCTTTCTGTCGAGATGTTTGAGCCAACTAATTATGATCTAACCATCATGGTTCAACCAAGAGAAGAAATCCATGTTCGATTAGATTATAATGCCGCTGTTTTTACTACAGCTCTTATGAAAAGAATCGAAGGACATTTAAAACAAATTGCAGCATGCGTGGCAAATAATCCGAATGCGGCGTTAAAGGATATTACCATGCTTACGCAAGAGGAATATCATCATGTAGTGGTTGAGTTAAATGACACTAAGACTGAGTATCCAGATAAAACAATTCATGAATTATTCGTAGAACAAGTAGAGAAAACCCCTGACCACATTGCAGTTGTTTTGGAAAATAAGCATCTCACATATAGACAGTTAGATGCCAAATCAAACCAACTAGCTAGATTCTTGAGAAACAAAGGAATTGGGCCAGACCGGCTTGTCGGACTTATGATGGATCGATCAATAGAAATGATTATAGGCATACTCGGAATTCTAAAGTCGGGTGGAGCATTTGTACCTATTGATCCGGCATATCCAGCAGAAAGAATTAGCTATATGTTGGAAAATAGTGGTGTGCAAATCCTTCTGACACAGCAGCATCTAATGCATAAAAATCCTTCTCCAATAGAAATAGTAGATATTCAAGATAGTAGCATTATGTTAGAAAGCATGGATCATGTTGCAAACCAGAATACCTCCAATGACTTGTTTTATATTATCTACACATCAGGTACAACAGGTAAACCAAAAGGAGTCATGCTAGAACATAAGAATATGGTTAACTTGATGCAATTTACTTTTGCAAAATCCAATATTCAATATAAGGAGAAGGTCTTACAATATACGACTTGCAGTTTTGATGTATGCTATCAAGAAATATTTTCTACATTATTAAGTGGGGGAGAGTTGTATCTCATTACTGATGACACCAGACGTAATGTCGAGAAGCTATTCACCTTTATTGAAAGAGAAAAAATAAGTATTTTGTCTCTACCTGGAGCCTTTTTAAAATTTATTTTTAACGATGCAAGCTTTTCTAAGATTTTTCCAACGTGTGTGAAACATATTATTACAGCTGGTGAACAACTTGTGGTGACTCATGAGCTGAAACGCTATTTACAAAACAATCAAGTGTATTTGCATAATCATTATGGCCCATCGGAAACCCATGTTGTAACAACATTTACAATCGATCCGAATAATGAAATCCCGGAAATCCCGTCCATTGGTAAGCCGATCTCAAACACAAGCATTTATATTTTAGATAAAGAACAAAAGTTACAGCCACACGGTATTGCAGGAGAATTATTTATTTCAGGTGCCAATGTTGGTAGAGGATATATTCATAATGCAGAGCTGACAGCCGAAAAGTTTAGTACAAATCCTTTTAAAGAAAATGAAAGGATGTATCGGACTGGTGATTTAGCTCGTTGGTTGCCAGATGGCACGATTGAATATTTAGGTCGAATCGATCATCAAGTAAAAATACGCGGTCATCGGATCGAGCTCGGCGAAATCGAGTCACACCTGCTCAATCATAAGAATATAAAAGAAGCGGTTGTAATCGACCGAGTAGATGAAAACCAGACAAGGCATTTGGTTGCATACATTGTTCAGAGTAAGAAAGTAAGTGATATCGAACTACGCAATTATATGGGGAAAACTCTTCCTGATTATATGGTTCCTTCTTTCTTTGTGTCATTAGAACAAATCCCTCTAACGCCTAATGGAAAGATTGATAGAAGATCGCTACCAAAACCTGAAGGAACGATTGGAACAGGTGTAGCCTATGTAGCTCCAGCCACTGAATTGGAACAAAAGCTTGCTACTATTTGGCAAGGAGTACTAGGTGTTCCCAAGATCGGTATCCATGATCATTTCTTTTCACTTGGTGGCCATTCTTTGAAAGCAATGAGTCTTATTTCTCTCATACAGAAAGAGTGTGGGGTTGATATTCCATTACGAATTCTATTTAAGACTCCAACGATCCAAGCTATTGCAAAATATTTGGAAAGTGGCGGTGGAGATGTAGACGAAACGTATACATCTATACCAGCAGTTCCTACTGAGGAATTTTATCCAGTATCATCTGCTCAAAAGCGAATGATCATTTTACATCAGCTTGCGAAAGAGGGTACGGGATACAATATCCCAACTGTGATGGTAATAGATGGTCCCCTACAATATGATCGCTTTGAACTGGCAGTGGAGAGATTAGTTGATCGCCATGAAATTTTACGGACTTCTTTTCCTACCGTAAATGGAGAATCTGTCCAACGAGTGAATCAAAATGTCAACATAAAAATAAATTATTTGGACTCCAAAGAAGAACAAGTTGATCAGGTCATTGAGGAATTTATTCAGCCGTTTATTCTTGAATCAGCCCCGTTAATTCGAATAGGTCTAGTTAAGGTGAGTACAGAACGCCATTATCTACTTGTGGATATGCATCATGTTATTTCTGATGGTGTGTCTGCAAACATCTTTATAAACGAATTAACCAAGTTTTATCAAGCTGAAACACTTCCTGAGCTTCGAATCCAATACAAGGATTTTGCTGTTTGGGAACAAGAGTTCTTCCAATCTGAAGCCTTTAAAAAGCAAGAAGAGTATTGGGTGTCTGCATTTTCTGGAGAAGTGACACTCTTGAACCTGCCGACTGATTATCCGAGACCTACGATTCAAAGCTTTGAGGGTGACCGTTACACATTTGGAATGGAAAAAGATCTGGTAGATGGCTTATATCGAATTGCAAAAGAGACGCAGACAACGCTCTATATGGTTTTGCTAGCGATTTACAATGTTTTGCTTTCGAAATATTCTGATCAAGAAGAGGTTATTATAGGGACACCAATAGCGGGGAGATCGCATGCAGATACAGAAAATCTATTAGGTATGTTTGTTAACACATTGGCAATGAGAAATCAGCCTGTAGGTAACAAAACATTCACTGAATTCCTAGCCGATGTAAAAAACAATGCTTTGCTTGCATTTGAACATGCTGATTATCCATTTGAACACCTAGTAGAAAAAATGAAGCTCCCAAGAGATTTAAGTCGAAATCCATTGTTTGACACCATGTTTATTCTACAAAACACGGAGCATAACTCTTTTGAACTGGACGAAATAAAATGTACGCCATTTGTGCCAAAAGGGAAACACGCTAAATTTGATTTTTCTTTAGAGGCAAGCGAAGAAAAAAATGAATTGAAGTTCTGCTTAGAGTACTCCACGAGTTTATACAGACAAGAAACAATAGAGAGAATGGCAAGCCATTGGCTTCAAATCATCCGTACAGTAGTGGAGAATTCAGATATTAGCTTATCTGAAATCGATATACTAACAGAAGCTGAGAAACAGCAAGTGATTAAGGAGTTCAATGATACACAAGCCGATTTTTCATCAGACCAAACCATCCAACAACTATTTGAACATCAGGTTAAAAGGAGACCTGATGAAGTAGCTGTTGTGTTCGAGCAAGATCAGTTGACATATCAAGAATTAAATGAAAAAGCAAACCAGCTTGCGAGATTGTTACGTCAAAAAGGTGTTCTAGCTAATCAACTAGTTGGCATCATGGTTGAGCGCTCACTGGACATGGTGATAGGCACGCTAGCCATTTTAAAATCAGGAGCAGCCTTCTTACCAATTGATCCTGAATATCCAGAAGATCGTATTCGCTACATGATAGAGGATAGTCAGGCAAAATGGGTGGTTGCCCAACCTCATTTGATGGACAAGGTGGCATGCGATACTGAATATATTAATGTCTCCGATCATATTTTATCTGGCATAGCTAGTACTAATCTTCTTCCTAACAGCCAATCAACTGATTTAGCGTATGTGATCTATACGTCTGGTACAACTGGGAAACCAAAAGGAGTTATGCTAGAGCACACTGGTATCACTAATCTAAAAGCATTCTTTGAAAATAGCTTTGGTATTAGTGAACAGGATTGTATTGGCCAATTTGCTAGCAATTCATTTGATGCTTCTGTTTGGGAAATGTTTATGGCTCTAGCTACAGGAGCTAGACTAACGATCATTTCGAAAGAGAAGATTACTGATTTTATGAGATTTGAGAATTATGTTTCCAAGCAAGGTGTTACCGTACTTACTTTACCACCAACTTATGTCATTCATCTTGAGCCTGAACGTCTTCCTACCTTACGTACCCTTATCACTGCAGGGTCTGCTACCTCATTTGGTTTAGTGGATAAATGGAAAGACAAGGTGACCTATATCAATGCATATGGTCCGACTGAAACCTCTATTTGTGCGACATATTGGAAGGCAGAAGAAGAGAGTTGGGGAACGACTGTTCCTATCGGTATTCCTATCCAAAATGCTCAAGTTTATATCGTAGATCAGCGTCTTCAGCTTCAGGGTATTGGCGAAGTAGGAGAGATGTGCGTTGGTGGGGTAGGGCTTGCGAGAGGGTATTGGAATCGACCAGAACTATCTGCTGAAAAATTTGTGGATAACCCGTTTGTACCTGGTGAAAAAATGTATAGAACAGGAGACTTAGCGCGATGGTTGCCTGATGGAAACATCGAATACCTAGGGAGAATTGACCATCAAGTAAAAATACGAGGACATCGGGTGGAGCTAGGTGAAATCGAGAGTCTTTTGTTACAACATCCCGGGATAAAAGAGGCTGCCGTTCTTGCACGTGAGGACTATCAAGGACAATCATATTTATGTGCCTATATGGTTTCAGATGAAAATTTGTCTGTGTCTGAGGTAAGAGAATATGTAGCAAATGAATTGCCAAACTATATGATCCCGTCATATTTTGTGGAACTAGACAAAATGCCGTTAACTCCAAACGATAAGCTTGATCGCAAAGCTCTACCTGAGCCAGATAAAAATCAGGATACGGGTAAAGCATATGATGCGCCTAGAAACAAACTGGAACAATCACTAGCAGAAATTTGGCAAGCTGTTTTAGGGATTGAAAAGATTGGAATTAAAGATAATTTCTTTGAATTGGGTGGCGATTCACTAAAAGCTATGTCGGTGATCACACAAGTCCATAAAGCGTTCCAAATTGAGCTACCTTTAAAAGTCTTGTTTGAAGCCCAGATAATTGAGACTCTTTCAGAATATATCACTTTATCTGATAAGCAGTTCTACACGCCTATTCCAACTGTTCCTCAACAAGAATACTATCCTGTATCGTCTGCTCAAAAACGAATGTACATTCTTCATCAGCTTGAGGGGGCAGGTATTAGTTACAATATGCCCGGAATGATGGTAATTGAAGGGGCTTTAGATAAGGTTCGTTTCAAACAAGCATTGCAAGAAGTGATTAACCGACATGAGAGCTTGAGAACGAGTTATCGTGTGGTACAAGAACAAATCGTTCAGAGCATTCAGGAACATGTGGAGTTTGATATGGGATATATGCAAGCCCAAGAACAGGGATTGAGCGAGATTTTCCATTCGTTTGTAAGGCCATTTGATCTTGCTGTGTCTCCACTATGCAGAAGCAGTCTGGTAAAACTAGAAGAGGAGCGACATGTTTTCCTTTTTGATGTTCATCATATCGCTTCAGATGGCACATCAATTGGAATTATTCTCAAAGAAGTTGCAGACATTTATGAGGGCAAAAAGCTACCTCAACTGCCTATTTCGTATAAGGACTTCTCTGCATGGCAAAATGAAATGTTCCTAACAGATGCTATAAAAAAACAAGAAGAGTATTGGTTGAACCTGTTTACTGGTGAGATTCCTGTAGCGAACCTACCGACTGACTATCCTAGACCAGCTGTACAAAGCTTCGATGGCGATCAGCTCATGATGAGAACAGGAAAAGAGATATTTGATGGTCTACAAAGGGTAGCTGTTGAAGCGGGTACAACACGTTATATGGTTTTGTTAGCAGCGTATAATGTTCTACTTTCCAAGTATTCTGATCAAGAAGATATTATTGTTGGTGCTCCTATTGCGGGAAGGTCACATGCTGATTTAGAAAATGTAGTTGGAATGTTTGTTAATACACTAGCTATGAGAAATAAACCAGTAGGGAATATAACATTTAAGGACTTCCTTAAAGAAGTAAAACAGAATGCCCTACAGGCTTATGAAAATCAGGATTATCCATTTGAAGAGCTTGTAGAGAAACTACAATTGGAAAGAGACCCAAGTAGAAATCCACTTTTTGACACTATGTTTATTCTTCAAAATGGTGATGTAGAATCCAGAGTCTTTGATCAGCTTGTGATGCGCCCATATGAACAAGGGGATAGCCTGGGTGTATCAAAATTTGATATGGCGTTTCATATGACTGAAGGACAGGAAGAAATTTTATTCCGTATTGAATATGGCACCAAGCTGTTCACACGAGCGACCATTGAGAGAATTGCAGGTCATTTTCTGAAAATCATACGTACAATTATTGCCAACACAGAAGTTACATTGTCTGAGATTGATATGCTAACAGAAACGGAAAAACAATTGTTGTTAGTACGATTTAATGACAATACAGCCGAATTCTCATCAGATCAAACCATCCATCAATTGTTTGAAGAACAAGTAGAAAACCATCCGCATGAAATAGCTGTTGTATATGAACAGTCCCAATTGACGTATCAGGAATTAAATGCTAAAGCGAATCAACTTGCTAGGCTACTCCGCGAAAAGGGCGTACAACCAAATCAATTAGTGGGTATCATGGTAGAACGATCGCTAGACATGGTGATAGGTACGTTAGCGATTTTAAAATCAGGAGCAGCCTTCTTACCGATAGACCCAGAATATCCGGAAGATCGGATACGGTACATGATAGAAGATAGCCAGACTAGATGGGTACTTGTGCAGTCTCATTTGATGAACAGTGTAGATTCGGACGCAGAATTCATCAATGTGTCTACTGAGCTTCCGGCTACCATTGCTACTACAAATCTTGTTTCTATCAGCCAACCAGCCGATTTAGCCTATGTGATTTATACCTCTGGTACAACTGGAAGACCAAAAGGAGTGATGTTAGAGCATACTGGAATAGCAAACCTAAAAACGTTCTTTGAAGATAAGTTTGGTGTGAGTGAAAAAGATCATATCGGCCAGTTTGCTAGCCAATCATTTGATGCCTCCGTTTGGGAAATGTTCATGGCTTTATTAACCGGGGCAAGGCTCGATATTATTTCAAGAGACACCATTAACGATTTCGTGAAATTCGAGGAATATATTAATCAACAAAGGATTACAGTTCTTACTTTACCACCCACGTATGTCATTCATCTGGAACCAGAACATCTTTCTACGTTACGAATTCTTATTACTGCAGGTTCTGCTACATCAGTTGGATTGGTCAATAAATGGAAAGACAAGGTGACCTATATCAATGGATATGGTCCGACTGAAACCTCTATTTGTGCGACGTACTGGAAGGCATCAGTAGAACAAAGCATATCTCAGTCAGTCCCTATAGGTGTTCCTATTCAAAATGCACAGGTCTATATTCTAGATCAGCGCCACCAGCTACAGGGCATTGGTGAAGTAGGTGAATTGTGTGTAGCAGGTGTAGGTTTAGCCAGAGGGTATTTGAATCGACCGGAACTATCCGCTGAGAAATTTGTGGAAAATCCCTTCATTCCTGGTCAAAAGATGTATAAAACAGGGGATCTAGCACGATGGCTTCCTGACGGTACCATCGAGTATCTTGGTAGAGCTGATCATCAGGTGAAAATACGTGGTCATCGGGTAGAGCTTGGTGAAATCGAAAGTCTTCTATTACAACATCATCAGATCAAGGAAGCAGCTGTATTGGCACGTGAGGATGAGCAAGGTCACTCTTATTTATGTGCTTACCTGGTCTCAGAAGAAGCATTGTCTGTAGCAGAGATAAGAGGGTACCTAACAGATGAATTACCAAATTATATGATTCCATCCTATTTTGTACAGCTGGATATAATGCCGTTAACACCAAACGATAAGATTGATCGTAAAGCATTGCCAGAACCAGATAAAAATCAAAATACAGGAAAAGAATATGACGCTCCTCGAAACGATTTAGAGCAATTGGTAACAGAGATTTGGCAAGACGTTTTAGGTATAGAGAAAATCGGAATAAGAGATAATTTTTTTGAATTAGGTGGAGACTCAATTAAGGCGATTCAAGTACTGACACGTCTTACTACTGCTGGATGGAAATTGGAAATGAAAGATTTATTCCAAAATCCAGCCATTGAGCACGTTATTCCTTACGTAACACCTAGCAATAAAATGAGTAATCAAGGTGTTGTAGAAGGTGAAATAGAGCTTACACCTATCCAGAACTGGTTCTTCACAAGCCAATTTACTGATATGCATCAATGGAATCAAGCAGTCATGCTACATGGGGAAAATGGCTTTGACGAAGAGGCAGTAGCTCTCGCATTCCAAAAAATAATAGAACATCATGATGCTTTGCGTATGGTGTACAGACGTAAAGATGACAAAATCATTCAATGGAATCAAGGCATTGAGAATACATTATTTGATCTTTACAAATTTGACTTGAAAGAAGAAGTCAACCTAGAGGATAAAATTTTAAAATTATCAAATGACATCCAAAGTAGTATCGACCTTGCAGAAGGTCCATTGGTGAAAGTAGCGATTTTTCAAACAAGCAAAGGGGATTATTTGTTAATTGCTATTCATCATTTAGTAATTGACGGTGTATCATGGAGAATTTTATTCGAAGACTTCTCTACCGCTTATTCTCAAGCCCTTTCAAATCAGGAAATTACGTTACCGGATAAAACAGATTCATTTAAAGACTGGTCTATTCAGATGCAAAAGTATGCCAATAGTGAATCAAGCATCAAAGAGATTGAGTATTGGGAAAAGCTAGAGAAGACAGCAAAAGTTATGATGCTCCCAAGAGATTTTGAAGAGGCAGAAAATCAACAAAAGAACACTCGCATTTTAAAATCAGAGCTTACAATCGAACAAACTGAAAATCTATTAAGAAATGTAAATCATTCGTATCACACTGAGGTTAATGATATTTTATTGACAGCGGTAGGACTAGCCTTTAAAGACTGGGCTAAAACCAATCAATTGATTATTAACCTAGAGGGACACGGACGCGAAGATATTATGAATGATATGAATATTTCTAGAACAGTGGGCTGGTTTACCTCACAATACCCTGTTGTATTAGATCTGGACAATTCAGAAGATATTTCCCTTCAAATCAAGCAAGTTAAAGAAAACTTACGACATATACCAAATAAAGGGATCGGATATGACATCCTGCGTTATCTAACGATTAAAGAGTTGCGGCCTTCCCTGTCGTTTGGTCTACAACCGGAAGTAAGCTTTAATTATTTAGGGCAATTTGATTCTGATGTAAAAACCGGAGTATTCACACTTTCGCAAACAAATACAGGCAATTTGTTCAGTCCAGATTCTGAAAGACCATTTTTGTTAGATATTTCATCTGTTGTTGAAGGACGAAAATTGCAAATTAGTATTGGCTACAATAGCCTTCAATACAAAGAAGAGACAATTGCAACACTAGCAGAGACATATAAAAAACACTTGTTGCTAGTAATTGAACATTGCATGTCCAAAGAAGGAGCAGAATTAACCCCGAGCGATTTGGGTGATGATGATCTTTCGTTTGAGGATTTAGAAAACATACTTGAGCTAATTTAACGCACGATTCATTTAATTGTTCCTCCAATAGAGGATCGCACGTAATGATTTCGTTGGAGGAACAACATTTTTCTCTTTTCATATCACGTAGCTGAGGTGCAAAAATGAAAAAACAAGATAATATTGCCAAAGTTTATCCCTTAACTCCATTGCAAGAAGGTATGTTATTTCATTCTATTAAGGATGAGCAGACGAGTGCCTACTATCTCCAGATGACCGCTACTATTCATGGCGATTTTGATCTTCCATTGTTTGAGCAGAGTATGAATACACTGATCGAAAACTACGAGGTTCTCCGTACAGCATTTGTTTACCAAAATTTACAACGTGCTAGACAAGTTGTGTTTAAAGAGAGAAGAATGCAGGTATACTTTGAGGATATCACGCGTTTTTCTGACGATGAACAAAAGAAATATATTGAAACTTATAAAAACAGTGGGAAAGAACAAGGCTTTGATCTAACTAAAGATGTGCTAATGAGAACTGCTATCTTCCAAACCAATGATCAAACCTATCAATTTGTTTGGGCTCTTCATCATATCGTCATCGATGGTTGGGGACTCGGGATTCTTATTCATAAGCTTCTCGGTTATTATGCTACCTTAAAAGCAAATAAATCAATTCCACGCGAAGTAACTAAGCCATATAGCGAATATATAAAATGGTTGGAGAAACAAAATAGAGAAGAAGCATTGAAATATTGGAAAAATTATTTAGACAGCTATGAACTGCATTCTGAATTCCCCAAAAACAAGAAGCAGACTGGGAAGGAAAGCTATGAACTTAAGGAGATCCTCTTTACGTTAGATCAGGACACAACAAAAAATCTCCAACAGATCGCGAACCGTAATCAGGCCACGTTAAGTAATGTATTCCATGCGCTTTGGAGCATTTTGGTAAGTAAATATAAAAATACGGACGATGTTGTATTTGGATCGGTTGTCTCAGGTAGACCTCCAGAAATACAAGGAATTGAAAATATGGTAGGGTTGTTCATCAATACCATTCCCACTCGCTTACATTGCAATGGCTTACTGTCTATTGATGACGTAATAAAAAGAGCCCGAGAAAATTCGATTCAATCTACAAAATATGACTATGCACCTTTATATGAAATTCAAAGTCAATCATTGGTAAAACAGGAGCTCATTGACCATCTTGTCACGTTCGAAAATTATCCAGACAACAACATGGATTCTCTAGAGGAAGCTTTGGGTTTTCGTATACGCATAGATAATGGAGAAGAGCAAACTACCTATGATTTAAACGTAGTGGTTGCAGTAGCACCGTGGAACGAAATGATGATTAAATTCAGCTATAATGCTAAGGTTTATGATTCAGTTTTTGTTACTAGAATGCAAGATCATCTCAAAAATATTGTTGCACAGGTGATTAACCACCCTGATGTATTACTAAAGGATATTCCAATCCTGACGAAGCAGGAAAAACAACAGCTAGTAGTAGAGTATAATAACACGGCTTCTGACTATCCAAGAACCAAAACTATCTATGAGTTATTTGAAGAGCAGGCAGCCAAAACACCACACCAAGTAGCAGCAGTATGCCTAGAAAAACAACTCACTTATCAGGAATTAAACGAAAGCTCTAATCAACTAGCACATTTTTTAAGAGAGAAAGGAGTTACTGCTGATAGCGTTGTTTCCATTATGGCAGAGCATTCCTTGGAATTGGTTGTAGGGATTCTCGCCATTTTAAAATCGGGAGCTACCTATTTACCGATTGATCCTGATTATCCAGAAGATCGAATTCAGTATTTACTAGAGGATAGTCAAACAACTATTTTGCTAACGCAGCAAAAGTTTTCCGATAAACTTGATGGTAATATAGAGATTCTATTCCTAGATAATCAAGAGCTATATCAGGGAAGCGCCGCTAATCTAATAAATGAAAGCAGCATGAATGATCTAGCTTATATCATCTATACCTCAGGTTCCACTGGAAATCCGAAGGGAGCTATGATCACTCATCAGGGGCTTGTCAATTATATTTGGTGGGCTAGAAAAGTGTATGTACAAAATGAGACCGTTCATTTCCCACTTTATTCGTCCATTTCGTTTGATTTGACTGTCACGTCTATATTTACCCCTCTTGTTTCTGGGAATACGATCTATATTTATAGAGGGGAAGACAAGGTACAGGTTATTCAGGACATCCTTACAGATAATAAAGTTGGAATTATTAAACTAACCCCTACACATCTAAAACTAATCGAAGAATTCGATGGCACGAATAGTAATATTAGAAGATTTATTGTTGGCGGCGAAAGCTTACATACGCAGCTCGCTAGCAAAATAGATCGTAATTTTGGTGGGAATGTCCAAATTATGAATGAATATGGACCTACGGAAACAGTAGTAGGCTGCATGCTCTATGTATTTGATCCGAATAATACTTCACAAAACTCTGTACCAATTGGTGTACCCGCCGACAATGTAAATATCTATCTATTAGACACAGCCTTGCAGCCAGTGCCAATTGGCTCTATTGGAGAAATGTACATTGCTGGGGATGGAGTTGCCAGAGGCTATTTAAATCGACCTGAGCTAACCGCGGAAAAATTTATAGAAAACCCCTTTAGACCTGGGGAAAGAATGTATCGAACAGGAGACCTTGCGAGATGGTTGCCAGATGGAAATATGGAATATATGGGAAGGACAGATCATCAGGTAAAAATACGGGGTCATCGCATTGAGATGGGAGAAATAGAAGCAAAATTAGTACAGCATGAAATGATTAAAGAAGCTGTCGTTATTGTCGAGAAAGATGAATCCTCGCAAAATGTACTATATGCGTACATTGTTTCTGATTCTGACTTACCTGTATCTGAACTCCGTGAACATGTAGGGAGTACTTTGCCGTCTTATATGATCCCATCCTACTTTATCCGTCTGGAAGAAATCCCTTTGACATCCAATGGTAAAGTAGAGAGAAAAAAATTGCCAAAACCTGATGGCTCCATTCGTACAGGTGTTGAATTTGTAGCACCACGTACCCTCATTGAAGACCAACTGGCTACGATTTGGAAGGGCGTATTAAACGTAAATGAAGTTAGTGTCTTAGATAATTTTTTTGAATTAGGTGGCCATTCTCTAAAGGCAATGACGGTTATTTCTCAAATATCTAAGGCATTCAATGTTGATTTACCCTTAAAGGTATTATTTGACACACCTACAATTGCGGCCATTTCTCATTTTATTGCTAACACAGAAAACGGAATGTACTCGGCAATCGAACCAGTAGCACCTCAAGAGTACTATCCAGTCTCTTCAGCTCAAAAGAGGATGTATATCCTTCACCAACTCAATGAGGATAGCGTTAGCTATAATATGCCAGGTGCTCTAATCATTGAGGGAAATTTAGACACACAGCGCTTTGAAGATGCAATGAAAAGTATAGTAACTCGACATGAAGCCTTACGAACTTCTTTCCATTCAATAGATGGTGAACCAGTACAAAAGGTACATCAATCTGTTCAAGTAGAAATGATTCGGATGAATTCCAAGGAAGATCAAATCGAGCAGATTGTTACTGATTTTATTAAACCATTTGATTTATCTATTGCACCATTGCTTCGAGTTGGTTTGGTTGCATTAGAAGAGCAGAAGCATCTCTTCCTTTTGGATATACACCATATCATCTCTGATGGAGTATCTATCTCTGTGTTTGTCGAAGAGTTTATGAAGCTCTATCATGGTGAGAGCTTGCCTGAGCTACGCATCCAGTATAAGGATTTTGCAGTTTGGCAAAACGAGCTGTTCCAATCAGAGATATTTGAAAAGCAAGAAAACTACTGGATCAACACATTAAAAGGTGAAATACCGGTACTTCAGCTACCTACAGATTCACGTAGACCAGTTACTCAGAGTTTTGAAGGGGATGGAGTTGACTTTGTCATTCCAAAACAGTTAACTTCTGGACTCTATGATGTAACAACGAAATCAGGGGCTACCCTGTATATGGTATTGTTATCGGCTTATAGTGTTCTTTTATCAAAGTATGCTGGACAGGAAGAAATTATTATTGGCTCTCCCATTGCTGGAAGAAGGCATGCTGATGTTGAACGCATTATGGGAAGCTTTATTAATACGCTAGCGATGCGAACCTATCCTGAGGCAAGTAAGACATTAGGTGAGTTCATTGCTGAAGTGAAGCAAATGACATTAGGTGCATTCGAACATCAAGATTATCCATTTGAAGCTTTGGTAGATAAATTAGATTTACCTCGTGATTTTAGTCGGAATCCATTATTTGATACGATGCTCGTGCTACAAAACATGGATCAAACCACATTTGAGCTAGATCAGTTGAGAATAACACCATATGACTTTGTCCATTCCATTTCAAAAGTAGATATGACGCTCTTTGCTTCCGAGGTAGACGGCGAAATTCGTTGTAAATTACAGTACAGCACAGCCCTATTTAAGCGTGAAACCATTGAGCAATTCGTCAAGCATTTCCAAATGATCATACGTGCTTTTGTTGAAAATGTGGAGCAAAAGCTTGCCGAAATTCCATTATTAACTCAAGAAGAGCAAGCTGAACTCATTACAAGAACAACTGGGGTAGAAGCAGATATTCCTCATGATGTCACAATGTATGACTTGTTTGAATCATGCGTAAAGAAATATCCCTTACAACATGCAGTCGTGTTTGGAGAAGAAAAACTGACTTATCAGGATCTACATGAAAAAGCAAACCATGTTGCAGCTCTGTTGCAAGAGAGGGGCGTAGGTGCGAATAAGATCGTGGGGATCATGACTCCTCCATCGTTAGAAATGATGATTGGAATCATGGGAATATGGAGGGCAGGTGGAGCTTACCTACCAATCGATCCCGATGCTCCACAAGAGCGGATTAGTTATATGTTAGAAGACAGTGACGTAGATGTTGTTGTGACTTTGAGTGATTTGTCAAATACTCTTCCAACATCAGTAAGTACGCTTTCGTTGGATAGAGAAATGATAAATCAAGATTTGCAATTGCCTAAAGCAACGAAGGTGGACTCAGAGAATCTTGCTTATGTGATATATACATCAGGTACGACAGGGATGCCAAAAGGAGTTCAAATTGCTCATCGAAATGTAATAAATTACGTTTCTGCATTTTCGCGTCAAGCTAATGTAACATTTGAAGATAGAACAGTGCTCGTGTCGTCCTACGCATTTGACTTAGGCTATACAGGGATTTTCTCAGCTATTTTGTCAGGTAGCCAATTACATGTACTGACAAAAGATGAGTATATCAATACTGAGCGGTTACTAGCGTATATGAGTGAAAATCAGATCACTTATGTTAAAATGACTCCTTCCCTTTTTAGTGTAATTGTTCGAAGTGAGTCATTCATGATGACAAATCATTGCGATTCCCTCCGTTTAATTGTAATGGGTGGGGAACCAATTCGAGTGACTGATGTGATGACGTATCTTGCTAAATATCCTGCTGTGCAGGTCATGAACCACTATGGTCCAACAGAGACGACCATTGGATGCATCACACATTTATTGACTGCAGATAATAGTAATGAATTTGCCAATCGACCTTTTATTGGTAAGCCAATCGCTAATACGCAGGTATATGTTCTTGATGCAAGAGGCCAGTTAGTCCCACCTGGCATTGTCGGAGAGCTATGCATTAGTGGTGAAGGTGTATCGAAGGGATATCTGAACCAACCTAGTTTAACAGATGAAAAATTTGTCTCAAATCCATTTATCTCGGGCACGAGCATGTATCGAACAGGTGATTTAGCGAGATATTTCTTAAATGGAAATGTAGAATTTTTAGGAAGAGCAGATCATCAAGTAAAAATTGCCGGATATCGCATTGAGCTAGGTGAGATTGAAAAGCAGATCATACAGCATAAGTCAATTAAAGAGGCAGTTGTTATTGCTGAGCAAGAAGAACAGTCTCACTCGCTGTATGCTTACTTTGTTTCTGAACAAGAAATCACGGTATCCGAGTTGCGAGAGCACGTAGGTAGTGTGCTACCAACCTATATGATTCCTGCTTACTTTGTTCGTATGGATAAAATTCCACTTACACCGAATGGAAAGGTGGATCGTAAAGCTCTTCCGAAGCCTACGGGAACTATTGTTACAGGGGTAGAATATGTAGCTCCTAGAAATCAGATTGAAATGAAAGTAAGTGGCATTTGGAATGAAGTTCTCTCTGTAAACAAAATTGGGGTGGAAGATAACTTTTTTGAATTAGGCGGACATTCATTAAAAGCAATGAACATGATTTCTAAGTTAAACAAGGTATTTCAAGTAGAGGTACCGTTTAAAATGATTTTTGAAAATCCAACAATTGCTAAATTAGCTCAATACATTACACATGCTGAGAAAGGCAATTATTCGGATATTCAACCCGCTCAACTACAAGAATATTATCCTGTATCTTCAGCTCAAAAGAGAATGTATATTCTGCGTCAGTTAGCCGGAGCTGATCTTGGCTATAATATGCCAGGTGTGATGTATATTGATGGAAAGCTCGATGTTCAACGATTTGAGCTAGCAATGAAAGCACTGGTTCAACGCCATGAATCGTTACGAACTTCTTTCCACTCGATCAATGGAGAAATTGTGCAACGTATACATGAAGAGATTGATTTTTCCATTTCAAACTCGACGTCAACAGAAGATCAAATCGATACGCTTATCACAAATTTTATTCAGCCATTCGACCTTTCGCTTGCACCACTTTTACGTGTTGGAGTTGTAAAAATAACAGAGGAGCGTCATCTCTTCTTAGTGGATATGCATCATATCATAGCGGATGGTGTTTCATTAGGAATTTTTATCAAAGAATTTGTTCAACTGTATCAAGAGAAGGAATTGTCTGAACTTCGTTTACAGTATAAAGATTTTGCTACATGGCAGAATGAATGGTTTGAAACAG
This sequence comes from Brevibacillus laterosporus DSM 25, assembly GCF_002706795.1. NCBI lineage: Bacteria > Bacillati > Bacillota > Bacilli > Caryophanales > Paenibacillaceae > Brevibacillus > Brevibacillus laterosporus. The sequence goes on along the minus strand of NZ_CP017705.1, from coordinate 4,809,014 downwards.
GTATATTAAATAAGCAGGAGACGTATTGGCTTACTGCATTTGCAGAAGAAATTCCTCTTCTAAATCTGTCGACTGATTTCCCGCGTCCACTGACGAAGAGCTTTCAGGGAGACCGATTTATTTTTGGCACAGGAACTAACTTGATGCAGGAGTTATATCGAATTGCAAATGAGACTGGGACAACTTTGTACATGGTTTTATTAGCAACCTATAATATTTTCCTTTCTAAGTATTCGGGACAAGAAGACATTATTGTGGGTACACCAATCGCTGGCAGAACTCACGCAGATGTCGATCAAATTATGGGAATGTTCGTGAATACACTGGCCTTACGAAATTATCCAGTTGGAACAAAGACGTTTAAAGAGTTTATAGAGGAAGTAAAACAAAATACGTTACAGGCCTATGAAAATCAGGATTACCCATTTGAAGTGCTTGTTGAAAAATTGGATGTACACCGTGACCTGAGTCGAAACCCATTATTTGACACGATTTTCATTTTACAAAATACGGACAAGAAAGTCTTTGAGATTGAAAATTTAACATTTCATCCATATATTACAGAGGTTAAACAAGCAAAATTCGATCTCACTTTAGAAGCAACAGAAGAGAGTATGGAGATTGTATTCTGCCTCGAATACTGCTCTAAGCTCTTTAAGAAGGAAACGATTGAACAAATGGCGTCTCATTTCTTACAAATTGTACGAGCAGTAACCGAGAATCCAGAGGTCGCTTTATCAGAAATCAATATGCTCACCTTAGAAGAAAGACAACAGGTACTTGTTGATTTCAATAATAATCACGTTCCATATTCAATGGGAACAATTCATAGCTTTTTTGAAGAACAGGTGGAAAAAACACCTGACCATATAGCACTCAGTTATGCAGGTCAAACATTGACTTATCGCCAGTTAAATGAGAGAGCTAACCAACTAGCTGTGTTTTTGCGAAATAAGGGAGTACAACCAGAGCAAATTGTGGGGATTATGGCCGAACGATCATTTGAAATGATTGTAGGGATTTATGGGGTTTTAAAATCAGGGGCAGCTTATTTACCAATTGATCCGGCTTATCCACAGGAGCGTATTCAATATTTGCTTGAGGATAGTGGTGCTACTATACTGCTTACTCAAACACACCTGACCAAACAAATCACAACTGAAATCGAATGGATAGATCTTCAGGATAATCAAATTTATGTAGGAGATGGTAAAAACCTCTCCAATGTAAATCAAGCATCTGACCTTGCTTATATCATTTACACATCCGGTACAACAGGCAAACCAAAAGGAGTCATGATAGAACACCAGTCTATTATCAATTGCTTGCAGTATCGAAAAGAGGAATACGGTTTTACTCCTAACGATAAGGTTCTGCAAATTTTCTCATTTGCCTTTGACGGATTCGTCGCTAGTCTATTCTCTCCAATGATGGGAGGAGCGATTTCTGTCTTGCCTAGAGAAGAAGAGGCTAAAGACCCATTTGCTCTTAGAAATGTAATTGCGGCTGAAAGTATCACGCATTATCATGGCGTACCTAGCTTGTTTCATGCAATTCTTGATTGCTCAACAGCTGAGGATTTCCATCAGTTGCGTAACATATCACTAGGGGGAGAAAAAATAACTCCTCAGCTTGTACAAAAGGTCAAACAAAAAAATCCTGCTATTGAAATTAATAATGAATACGGTCCAACTGAGAATAGTGTTCTCACAACGGTTAAGCGCTCAATGAAAGTAGGGGAAACGATCACAATCGGTCGTCCTATAGCAAATGTAGCGGTGTATATCCTTGACAGCAATCATCTGTTACAACCCGTTGGAGTAATTGGTGAACTGTGCATTGGTGGTCAAGGCTTAGCGAGAGGTTATTTACATCGACCAGAGCTTACAGAAGAGAAATTTGTTCCCAATCCGTTTGTACTAGGTGAACGCATGTATAAAACGGGTGATTATGCTAAATGGTTACCGGATGGCACGATTGAGTATATTGGTCGCGTTGATGAACAGGTCAAAATTAGGGGCTATCGAATCGAGATTGGTGAGATCGAAAATGCTACTCTAACATTTGATAAGATCAATGAGGCAATTGTTGTGGTTTCAGAGGATACAACCCAACAGCAGCTACTAACCGCCTACTTTACGGCAGAAGAAGAAGTCATATTACCTGAGCTGAGAGCACATCTAGCGAAAGAATTACCTGAATACATGGTTCCAACATACTTTGTGCAGCTAGAGGCTTTCCCTACAACACCAAATGGAAAAATTGATCGTAAGGGATTGCCAAAGCCAGAAGGCGATCCGGTTCTAGGAACGGTATATGTAGCGGCTAAAAATGCAACTGAAGCTAAACTAGTTGAAATTTGGGAGAATGTACTCGGACATAAGAAGATTGGCGTGAATGATAATTTCTTTGATTTAGGTGGTCATTCATTGAGAGCTATGACGGTGATGTCTCACGTGCATAAGGAGTGTGGTGTTGAATTACCTCTGAAGTTGTTATTCGAAAAATCTACAATTGCAGAATTAGCTACATTCATTGACCAGGCTACAAAAAGCAAATATGTCCCTATTCAACCTGTATCGCCTAAAGAGCATTATCCGGTTTCGTCCGCACAAAAAAGGATGTATATCCTTCGTCAGTTTGATGGAGCAGGAACTATTTATAACATGCCAAGTGCACTATACATGGATGGCAAGCTAGACTATCCACGCTTTGAAGATGCACTACAACAAGTAATAAACCGACATGAAGCATTAAGAACCTCGTTCCATTCTATAAATGGAGAACCAATGCAACGTGTACATCAGTCAGTTGAACTTGAAATTTTATATAAAGAAGCATCGATAGACCAAGTAGATCAACTTGTTCATGAGTTCATTCAAAATTTTGATCTTGAAGTAGCCCCTCTATTACGTGTTGGACTCATCAAAATAGAGGAAGAAAGACATCTTTTCTTGATGGATATGCACCATATTGTCTCAGATGGTGTATCAGCAGGAATCTTATTTGAGGAATTTGCGAAGCTATATCGTGGTGAAAGCCTGCCTGAACTTCGCATTCAATATAAGGACTTTGCTGTCTGGCAAAATGAACTATTCGCATCAGATGCTTTCAACAAACAGGAATCCTACTGGACAAACACATTTGCAGGAGAAATCCCTGTTCTCAATTTACCAACAGATCATTCAAGACCGACAGTGCAAAGCTTTGATGGGGACCAAGTTGTTTTTCATACCGGAAAGCAAGTCATGGAGGACTTATACAAGCTTGCCAATGAAACTTCAACAACGTTGTATATGGTACTACTGGCTGCTTTTAATGTGCTACTATCCAAATACTCTGGTCAAGAAGAGCTTGTGATCGGGTCACCTATTGCTGGAAGAGCACATCCTGATGTAGAAAAAGTAATGGGAATGTTTGTAAATACGTTAGCGTTGAAAAACAATCCAAGTGGTATGAAGTCTTTCAAAGCGTTTTTGGCAGAAGTACAACAAAATACATTGGAAGCCTATGAAAACCAGGATTATCCGTTTGAATTACTCGTCGAAACATTAGAAATTCAAAGGGACTTAGGTAGAAATCCTTTGTTTGACATCATGTTTATTTTGCAAAATATGGAGAGAAAATCTTTTGTACTAGATGATCTACAGATCACACCTCATGTTGCACAAAGGGGCTATTCAAAGTTTGATTTGACGTTAGAAGCAAATGAAGAACAATCAGGCCTACAATTCTCTCTCGTATATAGTACGAGGTTGTTTAAGAAGAAAAGTATAGAAAGAATGGCAGGTCATTTCTTACAAATCATCGATATTATTGCGAAACAACCGGATATAGCTTTATCAGAGATCAGTTTGTTATCTGAAGCAGAAAGGCAACAAATTGTCGCTGAATTTAATGAAACATCAACAGATTATCCAAGAATGTTAGCCATTCACCAATGGTTCGAGGAGCAAGTAGAAAAGAATCCAGATCATATAGCAGTTGTATCAGAAGGGAATACATTAACGTATCAGGAGTTAAATAATAGAGCAAATCAAGTCGCATGGATACTTCGTCAAAAGGGTGTAGAGTCAAATCACGTTGTCGGTCTTTTAGCTGATCGCACACATGAAATGATTATAGGAATAATGGGGATTCTTAAAGCAGGAGGAGCCTATCTAGGAATTGATCCTGAGTATCCTTCCGAACGCATCTCTTACATGATAGAAGATTGCCAAGTTAACATTGTTCTTTCGTTACGTCATCTGACTTCCCTACTAGTGGAAGAAGTGGACATCATTTTACTAGATGATGAAAGCTTGAATCAAGGTGATGTTACAAATCTTCCAAGTATTACTGATCCGAATGATATAGCTTATATCATGTACACGTCTGGTTCGACTGGTAAACCAAAAGGTGTAATGGTTGAACATCGAAATGTGGTTCGGTTGGTAATAAATACCAATTATGTTGAGGTAACACCAGAAGATCGAATGATTCAAACAGGTGCAATTGGCTTTGATGCAATGACATTTGAAATTTTTGGTGCATTGCTACATGGGGCACGTTTATACCTCGTCAATAAGAATATCTTGTTGGATTCAGAGTTATTAGGTAGCTTCTTACAAGCAAACCAAATTACAACGATGTGGCTAACATCACCATTATTTAATCAATTATCGCAAGACAATGAGAGTATGTTTGCTAGCCTTACCAACTTAATTGTCGGTGGAGATGTCCTATCGCCTAAACACATTAACAAGGTAAAACAAACAAATCCAAATCTAGTAATTTGGAATGGCTATGGACCAACTGAGAACACTACCTTCTCTACTTGCTTTAGAATTGATGAGGAATTCATTGATAACATACCGATTGGTAAACCCATTAGTAACTCAACCGCTTATATCCTTGATCAATGTAATCACTTGCAACCAATCGGGGTTCCAGGAGAGCTATGTGTTGGCGGAGAAGGGGTTGCTAGAGGGTACATTAACAAACCTGAGCTAACTGCAGAAAAATTCGTGTCTAACCCATTTGTTCCAGGTGAGCAAATGTACCGTACAGGTGATTTGGCCAGATGGTTGCCTGATGGAACAATTGAATATTTAGGACGAATTGACCAACAGGTAAAAATTAGAGGATTCCGAATCGAAATCGGTGAGATTGAATCTGTCCTTGCTAGACAAGACAAGGTAAAGGAATCTGTCATAACGGTAGTGGAGGACAAGGGTGGTCAAAAAGCATTATGTGCGTATTACGTATCAGAGAATGCTACTCTTATACCAGAATTGCGTGAACAGCTAGCGGAGGAGCTTCCTTCCTATATGGTACCTACCTTCTTTGTCCAACTGGAGAAAATGCCACTTACACCAAATGGAAAAGTAGATCGTAGAGCATTACCAAAACCAGATGGAGAACTGATTGCAGGCACAGAATATGTAGCACCGAGCAATCAAATCGAAGAACAATTGGTTGATATTTGGAAAAGTGTATTAGGTGTCTCCAAGATAGGTGTTAGGGACAATTTCTTTGAATTGGGAGGACATTCTTTAAAGGCAATGACCGTAATTTCCTCCGTGCATAAGGTGTTCCATGTTGAATTGCCGTTAAAAATCCTTTTTGAATCGCCGACAATCTTTGCTCTAGCATCCTATATTTCGGGCTTAGAAAAAGGAAAGTACGTAGCCATTCAACAAGCTGTCAAAACTGATTTTTATCCGGTTTCTTCAGCACAAAAACGGATGTATATCCTTCATCAATTTGAAGGTACAGGTATTAGTTATAATGTTCCTGGTGTTATGTTCATTGAGGGTAGCTTGGATTACAACCGTTTTGACTATGCAATGAGAGGTTTGGTCAACCGACATGAGGCACTGCGGACATCTTTTAAAACGGTCAATGGTGATCCTGTTCAGATAATCCATGATACTGTGAATTTTGCTGTTACTTATCAAGAGGCGTCAGAGGATCAAGTCGAACAAATCGTAGATGAATTTATTCAACCATTTGATTTGGAGATAGCTCCATTATTTAGAATAGGCCTTGTTACCCTATCAGAAAAACGTCATCTCTTCTTAATGGATATGCATCATATCATTTCTGACGGTGTATCTATGCAGATCATCATCAAAGAATTTGCCCAATTGTATAATGAGCAAAATCTGCCTGAATGTAACATCCAGTATAAAGATTTTGCTGTATGGCAAAATGAGCTGTTCCAATCTGAAGTGATTCAAAAGCAAGAAGAATTTTGGCTCAATACATTCGCAGGCGAATTACCAATTCTAAATCTGCAAACTGACTTCCCAAGACCTTCTGTACAAAGTTTCGAAGGTGACCATATCATTTTTGGAACTGGAAAGCAGCTAATGGCTGACCTACTGAGCCTATCTAATGAGACAGGGGCAACCTTGTATATGCTTTTGTTGGCAGCTTACAATCTGCTATTGTCCAAATACACTGGTCAGGAAGAAATTGTTATTGGTACTCCGATTGCTGGCAGATCACACGCAGATGTAGAAAATATCGTCGGTATGTTTGTAAATACACTAGCATTGAAAAATAGACCATTAAGTGAGCTAACATTCCGTGAATTTGTAGCTGAAGTGAAAAATAATGCACTAGAGGCTTTCCAAAATCAGGATTACCCGTTTGAAAATCTTGTAGAAAAGCTACAAATTCGACGTGATTTAAGTAGAAATCCGTTATTTGACACTATGTTTAGCTTGGGAAAAACCGATTCAACCGGATTTGAGATAGATGGCCTTCACTATGTCCCTTACGAGATGAAAGGGCAAATAGCCAAATTTGATATCTCGTTGGATGCTTTTGAAACGCAAGATGAGATTCAACTCCAATTTAGCTATTGCACCAAATTATTTAGCAAAGAAACCATCGAACGTTGGGCTATCCATTATTCTCAAATTTTACAGTCTATCGTAGCAAATCCAGATAAAAAGCTTTCAGAGATTAGCGTCTTGTCAGAGTCAGAGAAAAATCAAATTGTGTATGACTTTAATGCAACGAAAACGTCTTATCCAATGAATAAAATGTTCCATCAGTTATTCGAGGAACAAGTGGAGAAAACCCCTAACAATATTGCGGTTATTAGTGGACATGAACAGCTTACTTATCAGGAGTTAAATACGAAAGCCAATCAGCTAGCACGAATACTTCGACAGAAGGGAGTTCAGCCTGAACGTACCGTAGGCATTATCATAGATCGCTCTCTGCATATGGTTGTTAGTATGTTGGCCGTATTAAAAGCAGGTGGAGCCTATGTGCCGATTGACATGGATTATCCGCAAGATCGTAAGGAATTTATGCTCGAGGATAGCAATGCAATGCTGTTGCTTACCTTGCAAAATCTAGCAGAACAGCTTGTATTCGAACATGAGGTCTTGTACTTGGATCAAGATGAATATTACCAAGGTGATGGTACTAATTTACAGAATGTCTCAGAAAAGCATCATATGGCTTACATTATTTATACATCTGGGACAACTGGTAAACCAAAGGGTGTCGTGATAGAGCATCAGAGTTATATCAACATAGCATTTGCATGGAGAGAGGAGTATCACTTAGAGACCTTCCCTGTTCGGTTACTGCAGATGGCTAGTTTCTCTTTCGACGTTTCGGCTGGAGATTTTGCCAGAGCTTTACTTCATGGCGGACAATTGGTGGTTTGCCCAAATGAGGTAAAACTTGATCCAGCTTCCCTTTATGACATGCTAAGCAGATACCAAATTACCATATTTGAATCAACACCAGCTTTAGTTGTTCCTCTAATGGAATACATTTTCGAACATAAGCTGGATATTAGTCAGATGAAACTCTTAATTATCGGAGCAGATAGTTGCTCAATGGATGATTACAGGGCGCTACTTGGTAAATTTGGAAAATCCATTCGAATCATTAACAGCTATGGGGTTACAGAAGCTTGCATTGATTCTAGTTATTACGAACAACCGTTTGAATTTCTACATGCAGTGGGAACCGCACCAATTGGAAAACCGCTTCCTAACACCACGATGTATATCATGGATCAATCTGGAGGGCTGGTACCAATCGGAGTCGTAGGAGAATTATGTATTGGAGGAGCGGGAGTTGCTCGTGAGTATCTAAATCGCCCAGAACTTACGGCTGAAAAGTTTGTTGATAATCCATTTGTACCGGGAGAAAAGCTATATCGGTCAGGAGATTTAGCAAAGTGGTTACCTGATGGAAATATAGAGTTTCTTGGTCGAACAGATCATCAAGTGAAGATCAGAGGAGTAAGGATCGAACTTGGTGAGATTGAGTCACAAATGCGTAAGCTTGATGGTCTAAGAGAAGTGGTCGTTATTGCGAAGGAAGATCAAACGAAGGAAAAATTCCTCTGCGCATATATGGTTACGGATAGAGAGGTAAGCATAGCGGAAATACGTGCACATTTAGCAGCTGAACTACCGATAGCGATGATTCCTACTACGTTTATTTCACTTGAAGCGATGCCATTAACAGCCAATGGAAAAATTGACAAGCGATCGTTACCAGATCCAGACAATTCGTTACTTTCTAACACAGACTATGTAGCTCCCCGAACACAATTGGAATCTCAGCTTGCTACTGTATGGCAACAGGTTTTAGGCATTGGTCGAGTTGGAAGTAAGGACGACTTTTTCGCATTAGGTGGTCATTCTTTACGTGCCATGATGGTTATATCTCAAATGCACAAAGAGTATCAAATGGATATTCCTTTACGTGTCCTATTTGAAAAACCAACGATCGAAGAAATAGCCCAATACTTGGAGAGCGAGCGCACGAAGCAGATCATTTCGATCCGACCTGCTACAAAGCAAGATTACTATCCGGTTTCAGCAGCACAACGAAGAATGTTTATTCTTAACCAGTTTGATGGGATAGATATCAGTTATAACATGCCTTCTATCATGTTACTGGAAGGAAAACTTGACCTGGTAAAACTAGAAAAAGCCTTTAGGGATGTAATTAACCGTCATGAGAGCTTGCGTACATCCTTCGAGGTAGTAAATGGTTCTCCTGTGCAGAAAATCCATGCAGTAGTTGATTTTACTGTCGACCATCAGGTAGCTGTTGAAGAGGAATTGGAAGAAATCATTGATGAATTTATTCAACCGTTCCAGTTAAATAAGGCGCCATTGCTTCGCGTCAAGCTTGTTCAAACCCGATTGGATCGTTATTTGTTACTAGTAGATACACATCATATTATTTCCGATGGGGTATCATCTGGAATCATCATCAGCGAACTGGTGGAATTGTATCAAGGAAATACGTTACCAGAACTTACGATTCAGTATAAGGATTTTTCTATATGGCAACATGAACAGTATCAAACAGAAATGTATAAAAAACAGGAAGACCATTGGTTTCAAACATTTGCAGATGAAATTCCTGTATTAAATCTACCTACAGATTTTCCAAGACCAACTACACAAAGCTTTGACGGCGATGTAATCACAATTGGAACGGGCAAAGAGCTTATGGAAGGCTTGTATAAGATAGCTACAGACACAGGTACCACTCTCTATATGGTCTTGTTAGCGACATATAATGTACTTCTTTCCAAATATTCGGGTCAAGAAGATCTGATTGTGGGTACACCGGTTACAGGGCGATCGCATGTTGATTTGGAGAACACTGTTGGAATGTTTGTCAATACATTAGCCATGCGAAATAAACCAGCTAGATCAAAATCATTTAGAGAATTTTTATTAGAAGTAAAACAAAATGCATTACGAGCCTATGAGAATCAGGATTATCCATTTGAAGAGCTAGTGGAGAAACTAAAGCTACAACGGGATGTAAGCAGAAATCCGATGTTTGATACCATGTTTACTCTCCAGAACAGAGGGGAAGACGCTATTGAATTAGATGAGCTACGATTTGTTGCCTATGAAGGAGAAAATAAATCGAAGCACTCTAAATTCGATCTAACCTTTATCGCCACAGAAGAAAGAGACCAAATCATGATTGGTGTGGAATATTGCACCAAATTGTACCGTCCGGAAACAATCAAACGTTTGATGACTAATTTCCTTCAGATTATGAACGCGATCATAGATAATCCTGATGTGAGATTAGCTGCTATTGAACTACTGACGAATGCAGAGAAAACTCAGCTTTTACAAGAGTTTAATAACACAGAAAGAGACTATCAGCAGGATACAACGGTTCATCAGCTTTTTGAAGAACAGGTAAGAAAAACACCGGATCAAGTAGCACTTATCTGGGACAAGAAGAAATTGACCTATCAAGAGCTAAATGAAAGAGCCAATCAATTAGCTCGTACACTACACAATAAAGGAGTCGTTCCTAATCAGCTAGTAGCGATTATGGCAGATCGTTCTGTAGAAATGATTATTGGTATCATGGGTATCTTGAAAGCTGGAGCAGCCTATGTTCCTATTGATCCAGCTTATCCTACGGAACGTATTGAATATGTCTTAGAGGATAGCGGTGCGATTCTTTTACTGACCCAGGCGCATTTGTTCAATGAATTATCAGCTAATATGATGAGGTTAAATTTAGATGAGAAGCAAAATTATGTAGTCGATGGAACCAATCTCACAGTTGTGAACCAACCAACTGACTTGGCATATGTAATTTATACTTCAGGCACAACTGGTAAACCAAAAGGGGTCATGATTGAACATCATTCCATCGTGAATTGCCTACAATGGAGAAGAGACGAGTATGCCTTTAATCCAAAGGATAAAGCATTGCAGATTTTCTCATTTGCTTTTGATGGATTTGTAGCTAGTTTGTTTGCTCCTATGCTTGGAGGGGCCACTTCGATCTTGCCAAGAGAAGAAGAGGCAAAAGATCCATTTGCACTACGAAAATTGATCGCCTCTGAATCGATCACTCATTACTATGGTGTTCCAAGTCTGTTTAATGCAATTGTGGATAGCGCTACAGCAGAGGATTTACACCAATTACGTTGTGTCACTCTTGGTGGAGAAAAATTATCTCCTCAAATTGTACAAAAGATTAAACAGAAAAATCCTGCTATTGAGATTAACAATGAGTATGGACCTACAGAGAATAGTGTAATTACGACTATTCAGAGAGCAATTGAAGTAGACCAAGAGATTACAATTGGTCGTCCGCTTGCCAATGTAGCTGTCTATATTGTTAATACCGAGCATCATTTGCAGCCTATAGGAGTAGTAGGGGAGTTATGCATAGCGGGTCGTGGACTGGGCAGAGGTTATTTAAATCGACCAGAATTAACAGAGGAGAAGTTCGTTGCTAATCCATTTGCACCTGGAGAGCGCATGTATAAAACGGGGGATTTGGCAAAGTGGCGTACAGATGGAACGATAGAATACGTTGGTCGGGTAGATGAGCAGGTCAAAGTACGAGGTTTCCGAATTGAGATAGGAGAGATCGAATCTACCATTCTTCACTATCATGGTGTTAAGGAGGTAGTGGTTACTGCCCAAGAGGATCAACATGCACAGCAATATTTATGTGCGTACTTTGTAGCTGAAAAGGAAGTTGTACTGGCTGATTTGAGAAAATTTGTTTCCAAGGAACTCCCTGCGTACATGGTTCCTACCTACTTCGTACAGCTTTTAGAACTACCTACTACTGCTAACGGAAAAGTAGATAAGAGAGCATTGCCAGAGCCTCAAAACATCGGCGTTGCAGCAAAAGAATATGTTGCCCCTAGAAACATGATAGAGGAACAAATGGCTGCTATTTGGCAAGAAGTACTAGAGGTAGATCCAATTGGCATTACCGATCATTTCTTTGAAATAGGCGGACACTCCTTAAAAGCAATGCATCTCATATCAAAGGTGTACGAGTATATGCAAGAAGAGTTGCCACTACATCTCGTATTCCAGCATCCAACGATTGAAAAAATGGCAGAGTTTATTTTGCATAAGCAGTACGAGCAAAACACGGGTCACCCAATACTATTAAATAAGGAAACAATTCGACCTGTATTTAGCTTTACACCGATTGGTGCCCACAGTACCTTCTATCAAAAGCTTGCAGAAGAAATCCATGATATTTCTTTATATAGCTTTGACTTCATAGAAGAGGACAATCGCATTGAACAGTACGTCAATGCAATTATTCAGATTGATTCTGAGGGACCGTATACTTTGATGGGGTATTCCTCTGGCGGTAACTTAGCTTTTGAAGTTGCAAAAGAATTGGAAACCCAAGGACATCAGGTGTCCAGCATTATTTTATTTGACTCTTATTGGAAGGATAAAGCAATCGAACAAACGGCTGCTGAAGCAAGAAAAGAAATCGAAGCCTTTTTCACAGAAATAGGGGTTCATAACGAGATGTTTAATATGACAAAAGAGGATCTCGAACTGTTCATAACCAATGATTTTGTCAAACAAGGTTTTATTCAAAACATGCTCAGTTATCTGTTGTTCCATAATCAATTAGTAAATGAAGGTACTATAAAGGCTGCTATTCATCTCATCCAATCAGAGTGCGAACAAGGAAACTCAGCTGCCTATGAGGCTGAAAAATGGAATGAGGAAGTGTGGTCACGAGCATCTGAACAATTTATTGCCTATCGTGGCTATGGAGATCATTCGAAGATGCTTAGTGGTGAACAAGTTCCTAAAAATGCTTCCATACTCCAAGAAATTCTCCAAGCGATTTTTGTTCTGAAGTAGATTTTGTACAAATGGAAGTGTAGTTTTCGTGATTTCCCCTATAAAGGATTCGTATTTGTAGGGGGAATCACTATTTATCTTTTCGAGAGGAGCAGCAGATGAATTTTCAAAAACAAGAGCAAACACCCCTAAAAAAACCTGTGTTCCAGTGGGTATTAACGCATGTCAGACCATATCGTTTTTGGGTTTTTCTCTGTATCGTTACTTCTCTGATCGTAGCGACAGTCGAAATTTGGATGGGAATCTTAATTAGAACGATGGTAGAAAATACAAATGACTATCAAAAGCTAGTAAGCTTCGCTACCTTGATTTTCGGATTAACGATTGTCGGTTTTATTTCAAAATATTTCATAAAATATTCAGCTGTAAAATTTAGCGCAAATGCTCTACGAGATTTAAAAAATAATGTTACCTATCACATAGAAAAAATGCCTATTTCTGCGGTTGAAAAATATCATACGGGAGATATTACTTCTCGCTTAACAAACGATGCCACGTTATTGCAGAATTTTTTGCAACAACATTTCTATCAAATTTTTTATATGCCTGTTATTTTTGTTGGTGCCCTTTGTTTGTTAGTTTCTACCAATTGGAAATTAGTTGTGTTAAGTATCTCCATTTTGCCAGTAGCAATTTTGATTATGGGTGTTTTGAGTAAACCTTTACGAAAATATACAGAAGAACTACAACAGCACCTAGGAAAAGCTAACTCAATAGCCCAAGATACTGTGTCAGGTATACATATGGTAAAAGCTTTTAATTTAGCGGATGTGTTATTTGAGAAATATTCGTCTACTATGGCTAACGTTTTGCAAAAAGGAATTTTGGTAGAAAAGAAGCGAGCATGGATGACTGCCCCTGGTATGTTGCTTTTCTCTGCTCCAATCGTCTTTTTTGTAGCATACGGAGGATACTTAATTCAAACTGGGGAATTAGATCTAGGAAATTTAGTCTTGTTCAGTTATTTGCTTAACTATATTATAGAGCCACTTTCTCTCATGCCTGTATTATTTGCACAAGTACAAGAGGTATCGGGCGCATCGAAACGTATGTTCGAAATCTTAGAACAGCCGATTGAACAAGAGGATAAGCCTCGATTGGACATGGACCCACATACACAACCAGTTGTTTTTAAAAATGTATCATTTGCCTATGATGGTCATGAAAAAATATTGGATCGGGTTAGCTTTACCTTGTCTGAAAATAAAACAATCGCATTAGTAGGCGCTAGTGGTAGTGGAAAAAGCACAATCTTAAAACTATTATGTGGTTTTTACCCTATAACACATGAAAATGAAGACAGCAGCATTACAGTTTACGGGCACACTCTACGGGAATGGAATCCTACCGACATGCGAAAGTATATTTCCTTGGTCTCTCAAGAAACATATCTTTTTCCAGTTACGATTGCCGAAAATATAGCATTCGGCAAACAAGATGCTACAAGAGATGAGATCATCGCCGCGGCAAAAGTAGCAAATGCTCACCAGTTCATCATGGAGCTTCCTGAAGGTTACGAAACGATCGTTGGGGAAAGAGGTTCACGATTATCAGGGGGACAAAAACAGCGCATTGCAATTGCTCGGGCTATCTTAAAAGATGCACCTATTCTACTTTTAGATGAACCAACCTCCGCATTAGACACCCAATCTGAAGCAATGGTACAAGAAGCACTAGAACAGATGATGAGAAATCGTTCGGTTCTCGTTGTTGCTCATCGCCTCTCAACGATTAAAGATGCTGATGAGGTATTGGTAGTAGATAAAGGACATATTGTCGAGAGTGGGACACATAATGAGCTACTTTCAAAAAATGGAGTGTATGCGAGACTATACAAAAAGCAATTTATTGCTGAAGAGCATGGAAGGATGGCAGAAGAGGAGGTATACTCATGTTCATAAAAAAATGGCTGAACGAACTTGTATATCTGCTATCTTTTATGGGTGCTAGAAAGAAGAAATATATTTTTGGTATGTTAGGCGATGGTTTCATTCAGGCTGGTATCGTGATCGTTTTACCGTTTGTATTTAAGGATTTAACTGATTTTGCAAGCGGCAAGGATACTACTTTGTTAATTCGAGCAGTAATCATGGTGAGTGGGACACTACTTCTAGTAAGTATCTTGTCACCTACATTTAGTTATATATATCGTCGTACAGTCAAAGAAGTAATGGCTGATGTAAGACTTATGTTATTTAAACAAGTAGGGAGATTTCCATCCCGTTACTATGAACAGCATCATTCAGGCGATATTATGTCCAGATTGAGTAATGATTTACTGACAATGGAGCGAACGTATTCAGAGCATGTGAAGACGATTGCGATCGTTCTATTTTCTTTAGTAGGATCTTTGATAGGCATGTTTCTAGTAGATTGGCGATTTGCCTCCGTACTGGTCGTTCTTAGTGGAGTAACTCTCTATATTAATACACGATTTGCTAAATCAGTGCGCAAGATAAGTGATAAAACGCAGCAACAACAAGGAGTTTTGACGGAACGATTGAATGATTTTTTAGCAGGTCTCCCTATTGTTAAAATGTTCCATTTGCATCGTGTCGTAACGCGACGCTACACCGAAATGAATGGACAGGTAACAGCGTCTACCATTGAACAAGGACACAAAAATGCTTTGTTAGAAGGAACCAACTTTTTCATTAACTTTTTAAGCTTTGGTGGAATGCTGGTATTTGGGATCATTATGGTTGCACAGGATGTAATTGGTGTAGGATCTCTTGTAGCGATCATCCAACAGCAACTATTAGTAACATTAGGATTTCTTCACCTGGGACAGGTTTTATCTATCTTACAAAGCTCTCTTTCAGGTGCTTCTCGTGTAATCGAACTCCTTCAGGAACCAATTGAACCTGAACGTTATTCAGCCTTATCCGAAGAGCTACCACATCAAAAGGACAAGGTATTAGAAATGAATCAGGTTGTTTTTGAATATGATCCCGACGCTAAAGTGTTAGATCATTTTTCGTTCTCGATTGAAGAGGGAGAAACGGCTGCACTTGTAGGAGCAAGTGGAAGTGGAAAAAGCACGGTGATTAAATTATTACTGGGTTATTATCCAGCAAAAAGCGGCGACATTCGCCTGTTTGGCAAAACAATTGGGGAATATACACTTCAGGAAATGAGAAATCTGATCTCTTATGTCCCACAGGATGCCTATTTATTTGAGGGAACAATTGAAGAGAATATTCGCTATGGAAAACTAGATGCCACTCATGAGGAAATCGTTGAAGCTACTAGAGCAGCATATGCACATGATTTTATTATGGATATGCCAGATGGCTATGAAACGCGTGTAGGGGAACGTGGCGCCCTGTTATCTGGTGGTCAGCGCCAACGAATAGCCATTGCTCGGGCAATTGTAAAAAATGCGCCCGTTCTCTTATTGGATGAGGCGACATCAGCATTGGATTCGGGATCGGAGTATTGGGTGCAAAGAGCCTTAGCGGAACTGATGAAGGATAGAACAACATTGATCGTCGCACATCGCCTTTCAACAGTAGAGGATGCTGATATGATTTACGTTGTAGATCAAGGAAACGTGGCTGAGCATGGGCGCCATGAAGAACTTCTTAAGCAAAATGGTTTCTACTCTCGCTTATATAAGATGCAAACAAGTCTTTCAGAGGAGCATGAGTATAAAGCATCTACTGTTTAACCATTTTTCTCTCGTTGCAGAAATAACAACATACAGCTTGACACCAGAAAAAAGCTGGCTATAATTAATAAAAAGTAACTAAGTTTGAATGTTTGTTACAATTCATATGAAAAGCATTGAGAAGGATAGTAGATAATCATGTATGTGATAGAGAGCCGCCCCGAGGCTGGAAGGGTGGTGACGGACTGATTATTGAATGTCACCTTTGAGCTTTACTCGCCAAAGAATGAGGAAGAACGAGTAGTGAGTAACGGTTAGTCTCGTTAAAAGACTTGAGTCATAATATTGACTTACAGAGCTTGTTTTTGTGAAAAAGCAAGAAAGCTGAGTGGTACCGTGTAAAATATACACCTCAGAATGAAATGATACATGTCATTTCGTTCTGAGATTTTTTATTTTTATAAATGATGCAAAATTTCATATTTTCATTACTTGCAATGAGTAGGAGTAGTAGGAAGAGGCTCTAGATGCACAGAAATCCGTTCCACGGCTGAAAGAACGGTCACTATCTTTTTCCGAAGTCGCCTATGAGCTGTGTATGTGAAAAGCATGTAAAAAAGTAGATGCTCAAAGTAATATACACCGGATGATCCACGTTATCGGATGAAAGTCTCTGACTTCATAATGTCTAATCCTCGTGAGTGGATTAGAGAAACTGGGTGGTACCGCGAACCTCTCGCCTCAGTCATCATTTTTTTGATGATAAGGTGGGAGGTTTTATTTATTGATAAAAAGGAGAAGAAAAATGAAACAGTTATCATGGAAGGAACAGTTGTATATTGGACTTATGTTATTCGCTTTATTTTTTGGAGCAGGTAATCTAGTTTTCCCACCGGGACTTGGTTTTTCGGCAGGAGAGAATTTATGGCAGGCTATGCTTGGCTTTCTAATTACTGCTGTCGGTCTGCCTATCTTAGGGGTAGCCGCGATTGCTAAAAGTGGGGGATTAGATGTTTTAACGAATCGAGTTCATCCTATTTTTGCTGTGATATTCACCTTGACAACTTACTTATGCTTGGGACCCTTTTTAGTTATACCTCGTGCAGGTAACGTTGCATTTGAAATGGGAGTTGTCCCCTTTTTACCTGATTTTTTGCGCGCCAATTCTTTCACTTTATCGGTATATACGTTCATTTATTTTGCTATTAATTTTTGGCTCTGTCTCAATCCTTCCAAAATGTTTGCTCGGATTGGAAAAATTTTAACACCTATTTTACTTACCATGATTACAATTATTTTTATACAAAGCCAGTTTCACCCGATTGGCGATTTTGGAAAACCAGCTGAGGCATATCTACAGTCCGCTACATTTAAAGGCTTTATGGAAGGTTATATGACAATGGATACACTAGCTGCATTACTATTTGGAGGAGTTATCGTTGCAGCTTTTGAGAGAAAAAATATTTCTAATAAAAAACAAATTGCCCGTCTTACCATGAGAACAGGAGTATTTGCTGGTTTACTATTAGCTCTCATTTATCTCATGCTAGGTTACTTGGGATCGGTTAGCCAAAGCCTATTGCCTTCTTATCAAAATGGAGGAGAGATTTTGACGGCTGTTTCCACTTATTTATTTGGACAATATGGAACGATCTTATTAGGAACAGTATTTACACTCGCTTGTGTTACAACATCTGTTGGCCTGATAACCTCCTGCGGACAGTATTTTGCGAAGCTTATGCCACGTTTTTCTTATACCGTTTGGACAGGAATTGTATGCTTTACGAGTATGGTTATTGCTAATTTAGGACTAAATCAAATTATTGTTTTTTCTGTACCAATTCTGTTAGTGATCTATCCATTAACAATTGTTTTAATCGTTTTATCATTTGGACATTCCCTTTTTAACGGATATAAATCAGTTTATAAAATGAGCTTGCTGGGTACGGCTATGATTAGTTTAGTAGACGCCCTGCAGCAAAGCCATATAGATGTCTCGTTCATTACAGATGTATATCGCTACCTTCCGTTGTATGAGCAAGGAATAGGATGGGTGTTACCAGCGTTAGTAGGAGCGTGTATCGGTTTTTTATGGGGAAAAAGAAAAGAAAATCGGTTACAGTCTGGACAAAAAGAGAATATATCCCACTCGTCCCTATCACAAATAGAGGAAGGTCAGTAAATGACTAAAGCTTAGGGGCAAATCGCTTTGTATTAACAAGGCGAATATCAAGTTTATTTTGATAACGTTACGTAAAGGGACCCGTGTTAGAAAACAGTCGATTTCACGAGTAAGAAAGTGGAGTTGGCTGTTTTTTTGAAATCCTTACAATAGGTTACCAAAGGGTGCGAAGATTATGGTATATAACCAGGGAAACAATATCCAAGTATTCCTGATTATGACCATGATTTAGTCATGAAACCAGAAATAACTCTTTCAGATATCTACCATCAGTTAAATAAAAATTATGGCTATTACTATGGTAGTAGCGGTGAATATTTAATAAAAGAGCCTAAAGTAGAACGACTTCTAGCTATCATTAAAACATGGCTTAGAGATGGAACCCGTGGTTTTTTTGATGGTCAAACGTATTTTGGTGAAGGTATTTGATGGCTTCTTGGCTTTAACAAATATTCCTACTTATTCGCCCACTCTGACGAATTTCATCTCTTATCAAAGACAAAAGTAAATATAAAATTTATGGTTTAATAAAGAGGAGAATCATTCAATTGTGTGGAGTTAGTATAGTTTCATGGACACCTCTTAGTTAAGTTCTTACAATGAACTTATAGGAGATGAGTACGGATGAAACAAAATAGTACAAACAAGAAATACAAGGAAGATTTTAAAAGAACAATTGTAGACCTTTATCATTCTGGTCACAAGGTAAAGAGTTTATCTAGCGAATATGGCATATCAGAAGTAACCATTTGTAAATGGGTGAAAGAATTTACTCCTTTTGGAGAAGGAGTAAAAGCCATTACACCAAAAGAAGTCGCTGTTATGCAGAAAGAAATGCTCCGATTGAAGCAAGAAAATGAAATTCTAAAAAAGGCTATGGCCATATTCGCGAAAAAATAGACGTAGCTGAGTTAAACCAATTCATTGAGACGAATAAAGAAAAGCATCCTATCCAGATTATGTGTGAGGTACTAAATATACCAAGGCGCACTTACTACTCCTATAAGAAAGAAGCTTCCCCTCGTGAAAATGAAAACCAGCAGATTACGAAAAGAATCATGCAAATTCACCTGGAAAGTAAGGGACGTTATGGTGCTCCAAAAATCACTTTCTGCTAAGAAGTGAAGGTGTTTCTATTAGTTTGAACAGAACTCAGCGACTTATGAAAAAGGCAGACATTCGATCAATTACAAGGAAGAAATTCCGCCCGCAATCAAGTAAAGATAGAGTAATAGAAAGACCTAATATACTAGATCAAGACTTTACAACAACATCTAGTAACGAGAAATGGGTAGCAGATATTACCTATATCCATACTCTTCAAGATGGATGGTGCTATTTGGCATCCGTTCTTGATCTACATTCAAAGAAAATTGTTGGATACTCTTTTTCTCAGAATATGACAGTAGGGTTCGTTTTACATGCGTTAGAAAATGCATACGTCACTCAAAAAACCGCAAAGGGTTTCGTGCTTCATACCGATTTAGGTACACAGTACACAAGTCAAGATTTCGCACAGCGTGTTGAGGAATACCACATAATTCACTCATGTAGCAAAAAGGGGTGCCCCTATGATAATGCCTGCATGGAGTCATTTCATGCTATACTGAAAAAAGAAGAAGTAAACCATGTGACGTACATAGATTATAAGTCAGCAAAGCTTGCGCTTTTTACATATCTAGAAGGCTGGTACAATCGCAAACGGATACATGGAGGTTTAGGATACAAAACACCACAAGCAGTAGAAGATTTGCTGAGAAACGTATCCTAGCACTTAACTTTTTTGTGTCCAAGATATTGACTCAGATCCATCAGAAACAAAAAGTAGGGAATAAATTAACTTTAAAAAGGGCAGAACTCCATTTAAAAACTCAAATAATTTTATATTAACCTAGTATTCTCTGTACACGTTTTAGACATTTTGTGCCGAAAATCACAATTATATGGTTTGTAAATAGCAGAAAGTTCCTTAATCAAAGGAACTTTCTGCTATTTATTAAACAAAAAAACGAATGATAAAGTGATGTTACAAAAAATAATGAAATTTATTCCAACCATAAAGAAATATGCTTTATGTTGGTAAGATTTCATTACATCTACAATAGAAAAGAGTCGATACGATGAAATTACCTAAAATGTATACGTGCTTACTAGCAACCGCACTCCTCGGTCAATTCACCACCTATCCAGAACTATCACATGCGGCTTCAAGCGAGAAAGAAGTAATCAACGACCAAGACGCTAATTTTAAAGGCTTATTAGGCTACTACTTTACTGATAAAGAGTTAAAAGAAACCGCTCTGATTTCGAATTCAGAGTCTGGTGATCTATCCGTTGATAACGATCAAATCGATGATATGTTACCTGATGAATTAAAACAATTTAAATCCGCTATGTGGACAGGATTTGTAAAAGCAGGAAAATCAGGTGAATATACTTTCTCCACGTCAGATAATGACCACACCATATTATGGATAGATGATCAACAAGTCATCGATCAATCCTCCTCTACGCAAAAAATCTATCTAGAAAAAGGGAAGCTATATAAAGTAAAAATAACCTATAAGCCAGAATCCCCTACAGCTAACGAATTTGGCTTACAGCTAAAATGGATAACTCCTGCAGGAAAGAAAGAAATAATTCCAGAGGGAAATTTACTTCTACCTGACATAAAAAATCAACCAGAGAATGAATCCAGTAGAAAAAAAAGAAGTATTTCAGCAACTTCTGATGACGGAGTCGAAGATACTGATGGTGACGGCATCCCTGATTCGTTAGAAAATGAAGGATATACCTTGGATATCAAGAATAAAAAACTCACCCTGATGCCTTGGATTGAAAAAGTCCATGGAAAAAAAGTAACGAGATTTGGAGAACCGTTAACAAAATATACATCCTCTGCTTATAAATGGAGCACGGCTTCTGATCCATATAGCGATTTCGCGAAAGTATCAGGAATCATTGATAAGAAGGTAAAAGTGAGACATCCGTTACTTGCTGCGTATCCTAATTTACAGGTCCATATGGACAAATTCATTATTTCGAAAAATAGAAATGAAACGCTAGAAAATGGGGGAAATGCAAGTAACACGATCAGTGGAAGTACGTCCACAAGCAATACTCATTCAACAGAAGTATCTGTTGGAGCTGAAGTCAATGTTTCCTTATTTAACTTTGGTGGAAGTGTATCCACTAATTTTAGCGATAGCAATTCACAGACAGTAACCATCGATCATTCGAGTTCAGAGAGTTTGGGAAGGAACTGGTCCAAGAGCATAGGTTTAAATGCAGGAGAAGCTGCCTATTTCAACGCGAATATCCGATATGTTAATAATGGTACAGCTCCTATCTATGAAGCAGCACCTACTACTTCTCTCGTACTAGGTAAAAACGATACCATTGCAACGATAAAAGCAAAAGAAAACCAGCTAGCAAATGTAGTGTTACCAGACCGTTTTTATCCAAGCAAAGATCAAGCAGCCATTTCCCTACAAACCAAAGACGATTTTGGGTCCAGCCCCATCACAATCAACAAGGATCAACTTGATATTCTGGAGCAGACAAAACAAATGCGATTGGAAACAGACCAAGTTTCCGGTTATGTAGGTGTAATCGATCCTAAAACAAAATTAGTTGAGGTAGATAAAGATAAGCAGTGGAGTCATATCATCCCTCAAATCGAGGAAACAACTGCTCGATTGATCTTAAAAACACCAGACGATTCAGAAATAGAAAGACGAGTAGCTGCCGTTGATCCTGATGACATGATCGAACAAACGAAGCCAGATGTTACATTAGGAGAAGCGCTCCAATTAGCTTTTGAATTTGAAGACAAGAACGGAACATTATCTTACAAAAATACGAGTATAGATGATTTTAAATTGGTGTTTGATGAAGAAACAGCTGAAAATATAGAAAAACAATTAGAAGACATGGAAACAAAAAATATCTATGATGTCCAATTACATGCTCGCATGAATATACTAATCTCACCGAAGAAGGATGAACCTACAGATGATATTGAGTTATCTAGTTGGGAAATAGATGGGGAAGAAAATTACTATAAATATGATGTGCTGCAAACTGGTTGGCAAACGATAGATGGGAAAAAGTATTATTTTAATGAAAATGGTGTGTTAGAACCCAGCAGAATAATTGAGGATGGTACCTATCAAATAAAAACAGCAGTAAAGAATACCAGTCTAGTTGATTGGAATAGAAGCGATAATAATATCACGGTGTGGGAAAATCTCAATGGCAGTAATCAAAAATGGAAATTAGAATATGATGACTCTCATAAAGCGTATGTAATTAGAAGTTTAGAAAATAACGATCAAATTATGGCTTGGAATGCTTATCAGGATTCAACCAATGTATTTGCTACACCGTTTGAAGGGAAGGCAGAACATTTTTGGATTCCTGAATCGATAGGTAATGGTTTCTATATTTTAAAAAACAAGAAAGATCCTACTAAAGTGTTAGATGTAGATGGTTCGGCTACTTCAAACGGGTCTAACATTCAGGTACGTGATTATAAAGGCACTGATAATCAAAAGTGGGAATTAGAACAAATGCAAGCAAATTAAATTGCCAGTCAACGTTTGTACAGTGAAATGAACTGAAGTTGATAAATTAGCCTCTCTCTATACCATAGATGTCAAAAATAGCCCTCTTTTACCTAGTAATCACATATTAGATGTACTAAAAAAGAGGGTTGTTTTTCTTCGAGTGCACGGATAGACATTGATCTATTTTTCACTGTCTATTTAGACCCAACTATCTTCTAGGATTTACTACCTGTAAGGAGGAATTTAGATGCAACACAGAAATAAAATGCTGAAAGTCCTGGGTACAACTACGATGCTATTGGCTTTAACAGCCACTTCTCCAGCGTTTTCCTATATTACTCATGCCGCAAATGGAATACATGATGTAGAAGATAAAAAGAAAGAGGATAAAGAAAAAAAAGAGAAAGAAGATAAAGAAAAGAAAGAGCGAGAGAAAAAAGCCAGAGAAGAAAGAATGAAAGAAATTAGTAAAGGAATTGTAACAACAGAGTTTAACAGTGAAGAAGAACAACGATTACAAGATACCCAAGCCCTATTAAAAAAACTTTCGCCTGAAGTATTGGAAATGTATGAAAAGGTGGGAGGAAAAATTCATCTGACAGATAAAAGTATTGCAGAAAATCCTACTGTCCGGGATATCAGTGAAAAAGAAAAGCAGATAAAAGATAGCGAAGGAAATGAAGTTTCCTTAGATTCTCATTTTGTATTTTCAATAGGTGGTAAAAACCCAGCTCTGATTATCCATACAGAAGAGTATTCGGAAAGCCACACCAAAAGCAAAGAGGTATATTATGAGGTAGGAAAAGCAATCGCTCGTGACACGTTAGGAGAAAATACTTTTGTAAATGAAACGTTTTTAGAAGCTGTACATCAAGCAAAAGCAGACGAAGATGCAAGCGCGTTACTCCTTTCACATCTACCTCCTCATGAAGGTGAGTTTGATACCACATATGTGAAAGAACACATCAATGAATTTCGAGAGGTGTTTGCACAAGCATTTTCGTATTATTATGAACCTAGCTATCGACCTGTATTAAAAGCTTATGCACCAGAAATGTTCAGGTACATGGATGACATGAGCAAAAAAGGATTTAATGAAATTAATACTCAAGTAAAGGAAAAACAAACAACTCCATTAGACTTTAAAAGTGATATAGATGCTGCTAAAGAATTTGGAGCTAAAATAAAACTTTCGGATACTGTAGTGACAAAAGAAGACAAAAAATTTATGGATGGTTATGTAGCATATGGCCCAATGTTAAATAGGATTTTAAGAGGGGTTGACAAACATCCCGGAATTTCTGATATTGATATGTTCATTCATGGGATCGATAGTCTCTTTAAAAAAGAAGAAGCAAAGCTTCCTAATGATCTTATTGTATATCGAAGAACTGATGAAAGGGAATTTGCTCTTCCAACTGGGTCTCTATTCACCAAGGATGGAAATGTTAATCATGATGCAATTAATAAGCTAAAGAAATTAGAAGGTAAAATAAAAACGGATAAAGGGTTTATTAGCACATCACTAGCTCTTAATAATGTTCCTTTAGGTGGAAATCAAGAATCAATCCTGATACAAATGAAACTTCCAAAAGGGACTCCTGCAATTTACATGGATAATAGCTGGCTTGAGTTATTATTAAAAAGAGATTCTACTTATAAAATTATAAATGTTAAAGGTATTGTTTTAAATGGTAAGATTGTAGTCAATATAGAAACTGAGTTAGTATCAGAAAAACAGAAAAAATAAATCATATCTCAAAGGAAGAGCCCCTTTCAAATTGAAAAGGGGCCTATCTTACGTTTACAACAAATTGGTCCTCAAAAGACAACTGAACCTTACCAAAAACCCTATTTATCCGCTATTTTTTCAATCTTTGAGGCAAGTGCTATTGGTGGAATTGACCAAGTCCATGCTGTTGCAAATACATTCAACTTTTCACCCACAGCAAAATCGTCATTAGTAGATACGGGAACTCTTATAATTTTATTTTGAGATGCTAATTCCCACCAATTATCTTTATAGGAAAGTGCTTCTTCTTGTGTAGAAGTATTTGCCACAACCATATACATATCATCAATAGAAATAACGTAGCCGGTGAAAGGCTGTTGTTCCTCTTTCTCAATAGAAGAGATAGAAGCATGCTGTAATGCGGATTGGTTTGAATCCGCAAAAGCTGGTGCTACTCCCATCGTAAATCCGAATCCTAATGTAAGAGTAGTTACTGCCGCTATTAATTTGTTTTTTGACATTTTCATAATTATGTCTCCTCCTTATATTTTGTACGTACATAGTAGAATTTCTTTTTCCACTCCTAAAAACCTTTATATATTCAAATATTTAACATATATGTCAATAATTAGAGAAAATAAACTTGGCTGAATTTTTTATCGGTTGCATCAAAGTAGAAAGGTAAATTGTGGATTATATCAATGAGGATACAGACAAAAAGACTTGCTGATAATACTTTAAAATAGTAGAACATATTTTTTCATCTGAGTACTCATAGAAAGGAGTTAAGGAACCAGATTTGATTGTAACAGGTAACGAAGAGGTTTTGTCTGATTTTTCCGGAGATTATATTATTTTAACAACTGATACGCGTTCTCTTGAGGATTTGAAAACGGATTCGATATGGAAGAATCTAAGTGCCGTGATGAATGATCGTGTCTATATCTGGAAGCGTGATAAATCTTGGTACTTTGACCCCATTGCCACTCTCTCACAGACCGAGGAACTTGCTGAATGGTTGACTAGTGAGAAAAAGGCATCGTATTGAAACCTTTTAGGATTCGAGCACATTTTTGAATCTGCTTGTTTTGAAATAGACCGTCTCCTGACCTTATCAGGAAGCCGGCCTATTTACGTTTGAATGATGAAAGAGACAGGCATATCTATTTACATAAACATTTCGATTATATTTAATATGATGATTGTACCGCTAATCAAGGTTCCAAATTTTCCAAGATGAAAGGAGCAAATTTTTATCTTTCTCACTTTTCGCCCCAAAGTCACACTTATCCATAATGTAAAAAAGCTTGAAAGGGATGCCGTGAAAGTGATCGTAATGGCAGATAGATGATGAAAACGAGCACGTATTTTATTTACTAAGGTATAAACCGAAAAAGCAAGTAGTAAGATTGTTGCGTGTATTACTTTAAATTGACCAGCTTGATGACAATAGGTACATTCAACAGGGTTTATTATATGCGAAAGCTGTTTTGAAAAAATGTTTTCAAGAACCATCACATTTTTTCGATCAATCGCTAATAAAATAATTTGACTAACAATCACACTTACTAAGAACCCAGCTATGACAAGTGAAACCCAGTGACTGAAATAAATGCTACCTAGACTAACAAGAAAGTATATAAGAGGAATCCATATAGCTGTTACGTTAGAATTATGAAGTTCTCTTATACCATATGCTAAAGCAGCACCTACTTGATCAAGACTAGGAGACGAAGCAAGACCAACAATCAACAAAGTATTCATTGCAAGACACTCCTTTATTATGATGAACTTACTTGAGTTAATTACCTTTACTACTTGAGAATTATCTATATCATGAAAAAGCTTTTTCTTACTTGTATGTTACGAAAACGTTTAGAAAATGTGCGTATCGCCAGTGCCCAATGTTTACTTTATCTAAACAGATTAACATTCATAAATTGACATGAGGGAGGATGGGGAATGGGAAACGAGTCAAAAGAGGCACAATTAGGAATTTTAATTAAAAAGTTGCTTCATGAACGGTCAATGTCCATGCGTAAACTAAGCAAGCTGTCAAAAATCAATGTCGCAACCATTTCCCGTATTATTAATGGGAAACAAGCAGCTCGTCCAAAGCATTTGGAGCAAATTGGAGTGTGTCTTGATGTATCGATAGATCGTTTATTTTTGGCTGCTGGTTATCCGATGTCAATCTCTAAAGAGCCCCTACCATCCGATATTCATACCTCGATTGATAACATTCAGAAAGTTCTAGAATCATCCGGTTTATTCGACTGGAAATATACAACAGAGCAAGTACAACAGGAATTAGAAAAATACGAAAAGCATGCACAGACTAAAGAGGGGAGCAGAATTATTACAGAAGAATTTCAAGAAAAAGTGAAGAATGTGAATGGAGAAGGACCATTTATTGATCAATTAAAAGAAATGTATGTCCAATTTTGTCATGATGAGATTCAACCACTTGAGAAGGCTGTGATTGGTAGTGCTCTTCTTTACTTTATTTTGTCAGTTGACATCATTCCTGATTATGTCTTTCCAATTGGATATTTGGATGATGCGATTGCGGTTCAATTGACGTTGCAAAAGCTAGGGAAGCTAGAGGGGCAGGTGAAAAGAGGAACGAAGGAATAAAGGAATAAAGGGACCAAGACTTGCCGAGAGGTCAATAAAAGAATTGTTCAAGATAGAGTTCGGATTTTTCTTGAATGAGAACAAAGGTTTGTATTATGATGATAAGAAGGTTATTGTTCAATATAAATTATATAAATAGAATCGGGTAAGCATACAAAAGTGTATTAAAAACAAATTGTACTATGTACTAATTGTACATTTAAAACAAGAAAAAGAGATTGGTTTGTATAAGCTCACTCTTCCCCTTTTAGCCCAATACTTATCAGTTTAAACAAGAATATATAATTCACTTGCTAATAAGGGAAGGAAAATAAACCCTTGTATATTTTTTCCTTTTATGTACAATTAGTACATAGTACAAAAATGGGAAGAAGGTGAAATCCCCTATGTCAGAACGAGAAAGCACTGGGTTTCTGATCAAACAAAGAGCCTTTCTTAAACTATATTTGATTACTATGGTAGAAAAGAAAAGGGGTTATGCCTTACAGATGCTCGATTTTTTACAGCATGACTTCAAAAATCTTGGTTATAGACCCAATCACGCGGAAATTTATCGTTCTCTTGATGATCTTGTGGAGGATGGGATTTTGTATCGGGTAAAAAAATCTCAACCAAACCTGAATGCTAAGCATAAGGAAGTCGTTTATTATCATTTTGTTTCGAACGGCGGTTATGAAGCAGCCTTGCGCTATAAGGCAAACGTAAAAACCGATTTAGACAGATGTATTGGGATTTTACGAAAAGCAGTTGCAGATAATTATTAATATAAGCTTGTTAGGGATAACCCGATTTCTGGATAAGAAATTGGGTTTTTTAAGTTTTCAGGAACTGACCTGGAATATGATTTACTTCATACAAATCCAAAGTCAGCATGTATCTATTCTCAGACCTATTTAACTATGTCAGGAGCAATTCCAGAACAAATAGGCTTTAATGGCTATAATCTAAAGAAATTCAATTCGTGTGAAAAGATTATATAAGCTTCCCTGAGCAAGGTAGGTATAAGAACCCTTCGTTTTTGGAAACAACTGTTTTCAATAAGAGGTAAAAAAAACGGAGGATAGCTGATGACACATAATCACATTGGAAGTGAAGGACTACCACGCTTTCCCGAGCCTTACTGGAGAGATTCGGTTACACTACCGACATTTCAATCCTTACAAGAAGACCTAGAGGTAGATATCGTTATTATAGGTGGTGGAATAACTGGAATCACGACTGCCTATCTTCTTGTAAAAGAAGGCTTGAAAGTTGCTTTACTAGAAGCGGATACTTTATTAAATGGAACTACCGGGCATACAACAGCTAAAATTACAGCCCAACACGGTTTGATTTACGATGAATTAATCAGTCATATGGGGCGAACAAAAGCAAGACAGTATTACGAAGCCAATTCAGAAGCACTCCAATTTATTAAGCAGACTGTTGAGGAGCATCAAATCAATTGTGATTTTAGTCAGCAGGATGCCTATATTTATGCTACCACCAAAGAGTGCGTCCATAAGCTGGAACAAGAGTTTACAGCCTATCAACAGCTACATATCCCTGGTGAGCTCATAAGTCACATCCCTTTTGATATAAAGATTCATAAAGCTTTATCGATGAAAAACCAGGCACAATTCCATCCTGTATCCTATTTAACCAAGCTCGTACAATTGATTGTTGAAAGTGGAGGACTTATTTTTGAAAATTCGATGGCCATCGATCTTGAAGAAGGCAATCAGCCAACTGTACTTACACGCGAAGGTCGACGTGTCACAGCAAATTATGTTCTTTCTTGTTCCCATTTTCCTTTTTACGACGGATTGGGGTTTTATTTTACACGATTGTATGCACAAAGATCATATGTGATTGCCGTCAAAACCGAAAAAGAATTTCCTGGTGGTATGTATATCAGTGCAGATCAGCCCACACGATCTCTACGTTCCACAACAATGAACGGTGAAAACATTGTGCTTATCGGAGGAGAGAGTCATAAAACCGGTCAAGGTAAAGACACACTCGAACATTATAAAGCTTTAGAAGCGTTTGGCCATGAAGTATTTGGCATGAATGAAATTCTCTATCGCTGGTCAGCTCAGGATTTGGTTACCTTAGATAAAGTCCCATATATTGGAGAGATTACTGCCAATCATCGCAACGTCCTTGTGGCAACTGGGTACAGAAAATGGGGAATGACAAATGGAACTGCCGCAGCACTACTTCTTCGAGATATCGTGTTAAAAAGGGAAAATCCTTATATTGATTTATATCGGCCTTCACGATTCTTTATTAATCCAAGTTTGAAAGAATTCTTTGTACAAAATCTTGATGTCGCTAAGCATTTAATTAGTGGGAAACTTGAAGTCCCTGATCGGAAAATAGAAGATTTAACGAATGGGGAAGGTAGTGTTGTGCTATATAATGGGGAACGTGCTGGTGCCTATAAGGATGACAACGGTCAATTACACATAGTAGATACAACTTGTACACACTTAGGATGTGAAACAGAGTGGAATCATGGCGATCGGACATGGGATTGCCCTTGCCATGGCTCAAGGTTTTCCTATACGGGCGAAATTATAGAAGGTCCAGCAGAATTACCGCTAAAAAGATTACAATAGGAAGTCTGCTAGAAGAGAGTGAGCAAAGAAAAAGACCGTAAAACGTTTCCTGAATACCTATAACATACATCAATATCATACGTAAGAAATTCAATAGAGTTACTAGAAAATTGGTAGGAATAAATGAATAATTAAGAAGACCTCAGGGGATAGACACCTCGTGAGGTCTTTTTTGCTATGTTTTAATTGCGTCTCGAATCTCTTTTTGAATCTGTTAATATGCTTTTTTGGAACCTCTCGTTACATCTCTCTGTAATTTACGGGTTTCATAACTAATAAATAATGTATTTAAATCATAGCGAGGGATCTTTTATTTTTAATCAACTATTCTGTAAAAGGTAGGCTTGATAAGCAATGTGATTATTGTAAAAAAGCTGTATGATTTATAAGTCAAGAAACAAAGGGAAGAGAATCTAATCTTTACCAGCCTCTAAGCTCTAAAATAGCATATACGTTTCATTAGGAATTTCATACCCTTTTATGTTCTAAAGTAGTAAATGACTATTTTAATAATTATAGAAATGAAATTTATCTATCTTCATCAATCTTCATTTTAAGTGTTTTTTTCTTGATATTTTTTAACTTTTCTATCATATAAAATTTTAATTATTACTTTTAATCTCTTATTTGGCAATAAAAAACAGAATGAAAAGACATAATATTAATAATTTCACTTTTAAAAATAATGATACAATTGTAAAAGCACAACTTATTAACAAATATTTACACTACATTCAATTAGGAGGAAAAATTGGGATGATCAACCACGAACAGATATACCCCCTCACTCACTCCCAGAAACGTATTTGGTTTACAGAGGAATTTTTTCCTAATACCAGTATTTCGAACATTGGAGGTCTAATTAGGTTACAAGCAGAAAGGCTAGACTATGCACTGTTGCAAAAAGCAATCCAAACATTTATTCAAATGAATGATTCTATTCGCCTGCGTATTATTTTGGATTCTCAGAGTAATGAACCAAGGCAGTATATTGCACCTTATCATCAAGAAGTACTGCCTATGTTAGATTTCAGTGAAAAAACGGATCAGGATGAGTTATACTCTTGGGCCAAAGAAAAATTTCAAACCCCATTTGAACTTTTACACAAACCATTGTTTAAATGTTCTGTTATTAAATGTAGTGAACAAGAAGGGTATATTTACCTAAAAACGCATCACATCATTACGGATGGTATGGCTTACGTACAAATCGTGAATCATATTATTTCCATTTATACAGAATTACTTACTGGCACAGATGTTTTAGAATCGAAGTACATGGGTTTACCAGCTTCTTTTATAGAATTTATTCATGATGAGGAAAAATACACAAGCACAGCACGATTCCAAAAAGACCGAGAATTTTGGCACGAAGAGTTTTCTACTTTACCAGAATTTACTGGTTTTAAGGCATATGACGCTTATTCAGTTAGTACGAAAGCAAGAAGGAAAAGAATCGTTGTACCACAAGATTTACGAAATCAAGCACAAAAATTTTGCACAGAAAATAATATCAGTATTTTCACCCTATTCATGTCGATGTTTCATGCATATGTTTACCGTTTGACAGGACAAACAGACATAACCATCGGAACAACTTGCAATAATCGGACACAGCGTAAAGAAAAAGATATGATTGGTATGCTAGTTAGCACGATGCCGTTTCGTTTTCAAGGAGATCCTGAACAAGATGTTCTCTCGTTTATCCGCAATGTAGCGAAGAAGCAGAATAAATTATTTCGTCACCAGAAATATCCATACGATCAAGTAATGCAAAAAGTTCGGGACAAGCATCCTCATGTAAATAGTCTATTTCGTCTATTTGCTGGGTATCAGATCCTTGATTTTGAACAAATAGCTGGAGTTCGTTATACGGTAGAACAATTGTTTGTGGGTCATATGACAGAAGAGATTGCTTTACATATTCAAGAGCATAAAGACAAGGACTTATTGACCATTGAAATAGATTATGTAGAAGAAATGTACACAGAAGATGAAATAAGTAGATTGGCTAAACATCTTTTACGTTTGGCTCAAGATACGATTTCATTTCCGGAGAAAAAGGTAGCTGAGCTACAAATGCTCTCAGAGGAGGAGCAACACGATCTTGTTGTCTTATCAAATCAGCTTGTGAAACCATTCCCGGAAGAGAAAACGATTCATCAGCTCTTTGAAGAGCAGGTGGCTATGAATCCTGATCAGATAGCCGTCTACTTTGAGGGTTCAAAGCTCACTTACCAAGAGCTAAATGAAAAGGCAAACCAGCTTTCCCATATCCTTCGAGATAAAGAAGTCACTACGGATCAGCTCGTAGCCATAATCGCAGACCGTTCTGTGGAAATGATCGTTTCCATCTTAGCTATTCTCAAAGCAGGTGGAGCCTATGTTGCCATAGATCCTGTGCATCCATCAGAGCGTATTTCTTATATGCTGCAAGATAGTGAAGCCAACATTCTGTTAGCCCAAAAACAATATGTGAAAGATATCTCGTTTGGCGGACACATCCTAGAAATAGATGATGAGAAGCTCTTTGTTGGCAATAAGACAAATCCTACTTGGACAGTGCAAGCGACGGATCTTGCTTATGTTATCTACACATCTGGAACAACAGGTAAACCAAAGGGGGTTATGGTTGAGCATCGTGGAATTATCAATTTGCAACAATTCCTCCGTACACAATACGGGCTCTGCAAACAAGATCGTATCGTCCAATATGCCAGCTCCTCTTTTGACGTATCTGTAAAAGAAATCTTCATGGGCTTATTACATGGCGCGACATTGTATGTCCCGACCAAGGAGACAACACAAGATCCGACCTTATATGAAAACTATTTGAGTAGTCATCAGATCACAGTGGCCGTACTACCGCCTGTTTTTGCTGTTCATTTACATGCAGACAAGCTCCGTTCCTTACGTCTCTTATTTACAGGTGGTTCTGCAACCACACCAGAAATGGTTCGAACTTGGAAAGATCGTGTGATATATGTAAATGCTTATGGTCCTACAGAGGCCTCTGTTCAGGCAACAGCATGGATTGCCGAAGAGCGAGAAGACGGCATGATTTCTATCGGTAAACCAATTGATAATGTCCAGGTATATGTTATGAATACCGAACATCAACTGCAACCAATAGGCGCAGTCGGGGAACTATGCATAGGTGGGGCAGGACTAGCGCGTGGTTATCTTAACCGTCCTGAATTAACCCAAGAGAAATTTATCGCGCATCCTTTCATTACAGGTGAAAAAATCTATAGAACTGGTGACTTGGTAAGGTGGATGCCAGATGGCAATCTTGAATATCTGGGGCGTATGGACGATCAGGTAAAGATACGTGGCTATCGTATTGAGTTACTAGAGATTGAAACACAATTGCTAGAAATAGAAGAAGTTGTTCAAACCATCGTTATCCCGTTTACCAACGATAATGGGCAGACTGACTTATGCGCTTACTTTGTGGCTACACGAGAAATGAGCAACCTTGAACTGCGCCAATCCATTGGAAAAAATCTACCAGCTTACATGATTCCTTCTACATTTATGCAGCTCGACGAAATGCCACTTACGGTAAACGGCAAGATTGATAAGAAGGCTCTTCCAAAACCTGAAGGAACGGTGAACACTGGATTACCATATGTTGCGCCGAGAAATGAGGTCGAGGAGCTACTTGCTAGTGCATGGGAAAAAGTGCTAGGAATAGACCGCATCAGTATCATGGACAACTTTTTCGAGATCGGTGGAGACTCGATTAAAGCAATCCAAATTTCCGCACGTTTGCATAAAGACGGCTTGAAGGTAGAAATGCGCGATATATTTAAACATCTATCTATTTCCGAGCTCAGCAAATACGTCAAGGTAGTTAAAAACGCCTATGATCAAGGAATGGTGGTAGGTGATGTTCCACTTACTCCTATTCAGCATTGGTTCTTTGAGAATCAAAAAAGCAATAGACATCATTTTAATCAAGCGAATATGCTGTACCGTGCAGAGGGGTTTGAGGGTGAAATAATTCGGCAGGTGTTCGAGCATATCATTGAACACCACGATGCATTGCGAATGACCTACTCAACTCTAAAAAATGGAAGTATTCAGCAGGTAAACCAAGCGTTCACTAAAGATCATTTTGATTTTGACATTTTTGATTTAAGAGATGAAACAAATGAATCGGTCATCAGAGATCAGATCAAACAGGAAGCTGACCGTCTCCAAACAAGCTTCGATCTTGATAATTGGGGACCATTAGTCAAAATAGGTTTATTTAAAACCACTTCAGGAGATCATCTATTGATTGTAATTCATCACTTAGTTATTGATGGAGTTTCTTGGCGCATTTTATTAGAGGACTTATCAACAGGCTATAGCCAAGTAGTCAAAGGAGAAGCTCTCTCCTTTCCATCAAAAACAGTCTCGTTTAAAGAATGGTCGACCCAATTGCAATCCTATGCAGCAAGTAAGGCGTTTCTTAAAGAAATCCCCTATTGGAGACAATTGGAACAAACCACAATCCAACCTTTACCAACTGATGGATCTATTACAAATAATCAAAAAAAGGATAGCTCGGATATACATGTTGAACTCACTCCACAACAGACGAAACAGCTATTACAAGATGTACATCATGCCTATCATACCGAAATTAATGACCTATTACTGACTGCATTAGGTCTTACCCTAAAAAACTGGACAGGAGAAGAAAACCTTCTCCTATTACTCGAAGGTCATGGTCGTGAAGATATCATGGCGAATATGGATGTTACCCGTACGATTGGCTGGTTTACATCTGCGTATCCGGTTATTTTGCCCATCAAAGAACATGAATTGTCGAAACAAATTAAGCTTACGAAAGAAACATTGAGAAGCATCCCTACTAAAGGTATTGGTTACGGTATCTTACAATATATAACCCCTGTAGAGCAGGCTGAATCAATGTCATTCCAGTTACAACCACAAATCAGCTTTAACTATTTGGGGCAATTCGATCAAGATACTGCAACAGAGGTGTTCTCATCTTCACAGTTGTCTAGCGGTGATTCAATCAGTCCATACTTTGTGCGTGATCAATTACTAGAATGCAATGGTGGTATTTTCGATGGTAAACTACAAATGATTTTTACCTACAACCATCACGCTTATCAAGAATCCACAATTCAACACATTGCGGACCAGTTTAAGACAAACCTACTCGATCTTGTTAAACATTGCGTAGCAAAAACAACCAGCGAGCTAACTCCGTCCGATGTAGGAGCGCTGAATCTCTCTATCGAGGAGTTTGAAGACATCCAATCAATCCTGCAAGAAGTGACTGGAAATACAAAAATTACTAAAGTATATCCTCTGTCGCCTATGCAGGAAGGCATGCTATTTCATTCAGAATTGCAGCCTGAAAGTCCAGCATATTTTGAGCAAAACAGTATCCCGCTCAATGGTACGCTCAATCTAGCTCTTCTGGAACAAAGTCTAAACATGGTAATAGCTCGTTATGATGTATTACGGACTGTGTTTGTCCATCAAGAACTGAAACGTCCGGTACAGGTTGTTCTACAAGATCGACAAACAAACATACACTTTGAAGACATTTCTCATTTAGACGCAGTAAGTCAGCAATCATATCTTGATTCCTACAAAGAGAGGGATAAGCAGGAAGGGTTTACAATAGCAAAAGACGTACTTCTGCGCCTTGCCGTTTTAAAAACAGGGGAAGACACCTATCAATTACTCGTAAGCTTCCATCATATTATTATGGATGGCTGGTGCTTTGTTATCGTATTAGATGAATTGATACGTACGTACCATTCCCTACTAAACAATACGGAAATTCAACAGAATCCTGTCTATCCTTATAGCGACTATATTGAATGGTTGGAGAAACAGGACAGAGAAGAGGCTCTTACTTATTGGAAAAATGATCTACTCGGATATGAACAGTTAGCCACACTTCCGAAATGGCGCTCGCAGAAAACAAGAAACTACGTTCAAGGTAACCATCTTTTCCATTTTGATAAAGAGACTACAATCGGACTAGAACGGTTAGCAAAGCAATACCATACTACATTAAACAATGTTTTCCAAAGCCTATGGGGCATTCTGTTGGGGCGTTATAACGGAGTAGATGATGTAGTTTTTGGGGCAGTTGTCTCTGGACGAAACGCAGATATACAAGGCATTGAACAAATCGTAGGTTTATTTATTAATACGATACCTGTTCGTGTACAACCATTTGCAGAACAAAGCTTTATTGAATTATTGCAAAAGGTAAAAGAACGTGGAACTGCGTCGTCTCAGTTCGATTACTTATCACTTGCTGAAACACAGGCAATGAGCTCCTTAAAGCAAGGATTATTAGACCATCTCCTCGTCTTTGAAAATTATCCGACGCCTGACAAAGAAGGAGCATCCTCCAATGAGAAGAGATTAGATTTTGAGTTTGCTAACATGGAGGTTTTTGAGCAGACAAACTATGATTTCAATGTACTTGTAGCCCCATATGATCAGCTATATGTAAATTTTAGATACAATGAACAAATCTATGATCCACAGCTTGTAGAAAGCATAGCTTCCCATTTGACAGAATTGGCATGTGCGGTTGTTTCCAATCCAGAAATGAAGCTAGGCAATATCAACATCTTATCTGAGGCTGAGAAAGAACATATTCTTCATGAATGTAATCAAACAACAGTAGATTTCCCGCGTCATAAGACGATTCATCAGCTATTTGAAGAGACTGCTGCTAGAATACCCGACAATACTGCTGTTTATTTTGAGAATGAAGAATTAACCTATCGTATGTTGCATGAGCGCACCAACCAGCTAGCTAGAACATTACGAGCGAATGGCGTAACACCTAATAGTATTGTTGGAATTATGCTTGATCGTTCCTTTGAGATGATAATTGGCATTTTGGGGATTTTGAAAGCAGGAGGAGCATATCTACCACTAGACCCGAAGCATCCACAAGACCGTTTAGAATTTACGTTAGAAGACAGTAAGACAGAAATCCTATTAACCCAATCAGAATACAATGGACTAGTAGATTTTAATGGCTTTGTCATCGAGCTAGATCAACCAGGTGCTTATCACATAGACAGCACCGATTTAGAACATGTGAATCAATCGACAGATATGGCTTATGTTATCTATACGTCCGGCTCAACTGGTAAACCAAAAGGTGCCATGATTGAACATACATCCGTACTTAATCGACTACTCTGGATGCAAAAAGCATATCCACTTACCGAAAATGACGTCATCTTGCAAAAGACTCCGTTTACCTTTGATGTCTCTGTATGGGAAATGTTCTGGTGGGCATTTGTAGGAGCAAAAGTGTGCTTCCTCATACCAGAGGGAGAAAAAGATTCGTCTACAATCGTAGATGCCATTGAACGCCGGCGCGTAACTACAATGCATTTTGTACCATCCATGCTCCATGCCTTCTTAGAGCATATCGATCTAAACTCGTCGGAAATCGAAAGACTCGCAAGCTTACGCACAGTTTTTGCTTCTGGTGAGGCATTGCAGGTTGCACATGTCGAACGTTTTAATTCTCTTCTTCATGCTTCGTATCATACGAAATTAGTTAATTTATACGGGCCAACGGAGGCTACTGTAGACGTTTCGGTATTTGATTGCTCGATAGAAGAAAAAATGGATACAGTACCTATCGGAAAACCGATTGATAATACTCAGCTATACATCGTGAGTAAAGAGAATCAGCTCCAGCCTGTAGGAGTCGCAGGTGAACTTTGCATTGGCGGGGTGCAATTGGCTCGTGGTTATTTGAATCGACCAGAACTAACAGCTGAAAAATTCGTTCCTAATCCGTATGTAATGGGAGAACGGATGTATCGTACGGGTGACCTTGCACGTTGGATGCCAGATGGTAATATTGAATATCTTGGTCGTATCGATCATCAGGTTAAAATTCGTGGCTTCCGCATAGAGCTTGGTGAGATCGAAACCCAAATTTTAGCTTACGAAGGAATAAAGGAAACCGTTGTCATTGCAAGTGAAGATAATCAAGGGGAAAAATATCTGTGCGCATATTTTGTAGCTACGAAAGACATGACTTCCACTGACTTGCGAGACTTTTTAGCAAATGAATTACCTAGCTATTTTATTCCTGCGCAGTTTATTCAGCTTGAAAAAATGCCGCTTTCTCCAAACGGTAAAATCGACAGAAAGGCTCTACCAAAAGACGAATTCATAGGGAAAGCAACTGAGTATATGGCTCCCCGTACTAGACTAGAAGAAAAGCTAGTTGCTATTTGGCAGGAATTGCTTGGCATCAGTCCTATCGGTATTTATGATGACTTCTTTGAACTCGGAGGACATTCTCTCAAAGCTACCGTTCTCGCATCTAGATTGCATAAAGAATGTGACGTACAAATTGCATTGAGTGATCTTTTCCAATTTAAAACAATAGATGCATTGGCAACCCTCATTAATAGAACAAAGAAGACTCATTATTCAGAAATACAACCGATTGAGCCTAGCAATTATTATTCCGTGTCTTCTGCACAAAAGCGAGTGTTAATTATTGCCCAAATGCAAGGTGCACAATTAGCCTACAATATGCCTGTTGTATGCAAATTGAGTGGTTTTATCGACAAAGACCAATTGGAAGAAGCGTGCAAAAAACTAGTACAACGCCACGAGAGTCTACGTACTTCGTTTGATTGGATTGATGGAGAACCTGTTCAAATTATTCACCCTCATATTGATTTCAACATGTCTCGTAAAGAGTTATTCGTTGATATCTCAATTCGTGAAGAAGCCATAGCTACTACGGTACAAGCATTTATTAGACCGTTTGATCTAAATCGTGCTCCGTTATTCCGAGTAGAATTAGTCACCATGGAAGAAGATGAGCATATTCTCATGATAGATATGCACCATATCATCTCAGATGGTGTCTCCACAAACATTTTGCTTCATGAACTATCTAAGCTCTATGCAGATGAAGAGTTACCTAACCAACGAATTCAATACAAGGACTTCGCTGCATGGCAGCAAGAGATGTATCAAACGGATGTAATGCAAAAGCAAGAAGCCTTTTGGCTGAAAACATTTGAAGGGGAAATACCAACTCTCCAAATGCCAACAGATTATGCTAGACCATCTGTACAAAGCTTTGAAGGAGACATCGTCTCTTTTGGCATAGATGCTGATTTGACCCAAAACCTTCGTCAAATTACTTCACTAACGGGGACAACGATGTATATGGTTCTTCTTGCAGCATTCCAGGTCTTGCTTGCCAAATACAGTGGACAAGAGGAAATTATCGTGGGAAGCCCAGTTGCAGGTAGACAGCATGCTGATGTTGAGGAAACCGTCGGAATGTTTGTTGGAACACTCGTTATGAGAGGATTCCCAGCTCTTGAAAAGACTTTTACTAGCTATCTTAAAGAAGTAAAAGAGAGCACTTTGCAAGCGTTTGAGAATCAAGATTATCCGTTTGAAGAACTCGTAGAAAAGCTTGACGTTAATCGTGACATGAGCCGAAACCCATTATTTGACGTCATGTTTGCCTTGCAAAATGTAGGCAATGAAATATTGAAAATAGATGGGGTTAAAACAACTCCTTACGAAGCCATCTTCAATCTAGCTAAGTTTGATATTACACTAGCGGCATTTGAAGTTGGAGAAGAGATCAATTGCTACTTTAACTATAGTACGAAGCTATTTAGAAAGGACACCATTCATCGTTTGGCAGGACATTTCGTACAAGTACTTCGTTCGATTGTCAACAATCTTGATATTCAAATTTCGCAAATTGACATGGTAACACCAGCAGAAAAAGAACAGCTTCTCGTTGCATTTAATGATACAGATAGAGAGTTTGACACCCAGGCAACGATACAGCAGCTCTTTGATAAACAAGCAGCCTTGTCTCCAGATCAAGTAGCAGTATTTTTCGAGGGGAAACAGCTTACGTATCAAGAATTAAATGAAAAAGCAAATCAACTGGCACGCTTGTTAATCAGAGAAGGGATTGTAAAGGACAATATCGTTGCTATCATGACAAGTCGATCACTAGAGATGATTGTATCGATTGTAGCCGTACTCAAGGCTGGCGGTGCATATGTACCAATAGATCCTGTCCATCCAGCTGATCGTATTCAATACATGCTAGAGGACAGCAATGCAAAGGTACTACTCACACAGAAGTACCTTATGGATAAAATACCTTTTAATGGTTATATCCTCGATATAGAAGACGAAATGCTCTACCAAGGTGAAGTAACTAATGTCGAAATACAAGCTTCATCAACAGACCTGGCTTATGTGATCTATACATCAGGAACTACTGGTAAACCAAAAGGGGTCATGGTTGAACACCACGGAATTATTAGCTTGAAAACCTATTACCAGTCAGACTTTGGCATAGGTATTCACGATCGTATGCTACAATTTGCAAGCTCTTCCTTCGATGTATCAGTGTGGGAAATCATCGTTTGCTTACTAACAGGAGCATCGTTATACATTCCGACCCAAGATACAATATACGATCCAGCTGCTTTTGGAGATTTTATTGAAGCTCACCAAATCACAGTAGGATTGATACCGCCTGTATATATCGTCAACGTGGGGCCAAGCAAATTATCATCGATGCGTCTTTTGCTCACGGGTGGATCAGCATCGAATAGTGACATTGTAGCAACCTGGAAGGATCGGACAACCTATATGAATGCTTATGGACCGACTGAATCGTCTGTCATAGCGACTACATGGGTTGGTACAGATCGAGAAGATGAAGCATTACCGATTGGACGACCAATCCCAAATACGAAGGCCTATGTTCTAAATGGTCAGAACCAGTTGCAACCAATTGGTGTATTAGGTGAATTATGCATTAGCGGAGCAGGCCTAGCACGTGGTTATCTCAATAAACCCGAGCTAACCGAAAAAGTGTTTGTCGAGCATCCATTTGCAGAAGGCGAACGGATGTACAAGACAGGGGACTTAGTAAGATGGCTCCCAGACGGAATGATCGAATACTTTGGACGGATCGACGATCAGGTAAAAATACGTGGTTACCGTATAGAATTAGGAGAAATTGAAGCACACTTGCTTTCTCTTCATGAAATACATGCTACAGTGGTCGTAGCGTTTACTAATGAAGAAGGACAACCCGATTTATGTGCTTATATCGTTGCTGATCATGAAATCAATATGGCTGATATCCGGCAACAGATTGGCCAAAATTTACCTTCATACATGATTCCAGCATACTTTGTGCAGCTAGATAGCATACCGATATCGGTAAATGGAAAAGTTGATAAAAAGCGACTACCAAAGCCTTCTACATCTAATTCAGATGGTAGAGAATACGTGGCACCACGAAATGAAATAGAATCAACGCTTGCAAGTATCTGGAAAGCAGTCCTAGGAGTAGAGCAGATTAGTATTCACGATAACTTCTTTGAAATAGGTGGGGATTCAATCAAGGCTATTCAAATTTCTTCCCGTCTTCATAAAGAAGGACAAAGGCTAGTTATTAGCGATTTGTTTAAAAATCCGACGATTGGACAACTAAGTAAGTATGTAAAAGCGGGTACTCAAACTTTTGACCAAGGATCAATTGAGGGAGACGTACCACTTACACCAATCCAACGCTGGTTATTTACGGAACACAGTACAAATCTTCATCATTTTAATCAAGCGAATTTCCTCTTCCGACCAGAAGGATTTAACGTAGAGTACGTTCGTCAGGTATTTACCCATATTATTCATCATCACGATGCATTACGTATGGCCTATTTCTTAACGTCAAACGATATGGCTAAGCAAGTAAATAGAGGAATAAATGAGACAGAAGCTTCTTTTACTGTAGAAGTTATCGATTTGATGCAGGAATTAAGCGAGGAGCACGTGGCAGAACGGATCGAACAAGAGGCAAACCGTATTCAAAGCAGTATGGGCCTGCTTCATCAAGGGCCACTGGTCAAATTAGGTCTATTCAAAACTACAGAAGGTGATCACCTTCTGATTGCCATTCATCATCTCGTTATTGATGGTGTATCGTGGCGTATCTTACTTGAGGATTTTACAACAGGCTATGAACAAGCACACAAAGGAGAGCCTATCGTTTTCCCAGCGAAAACTGTTTCGTTACAAGAATGGGCAAAGCGTTTGGAAACCTACTCTACAAGTAAGGAACTACTTAGAGAGAAAACATACTGGAAACAAATCGAAGAAACAAGACTTGATCCAATCCAGACAGATTTCATTGCTAGTGCTAACCGTATGAAAGATAGTTCATCTTTATCAATGGAGCTATCCGAAACCGAGACAGCCCTTTTATTAACAGATGTGCATCGTGCATATCGTACTGAGATGAACGACATCTTGCTAACAGCGCTAGGAATAACGCTTAAAGAGTGGACGTCAAATGATAACATTGCTGTCTTACTTGAAGGACATGGGCGTGAGGATATTATTGAAGAGATGGACATCAATCGAACAATCGGCTGGTTCACATCTGCTTTCCCAGTCCTACTCCCGATGTCTAGGGTTTCAGATGTTTCATACGGAATAAAACAAGTCAAAGAAACCTTGCGCAAAATTCCTAATAAAGGGATTGGTTACGGTATACTTAAGTATTTGACCCCACTGGAACACAAGCTAGATATTTCGTTTACGATACAGCCTGAGATTAGTTTTAATTACCTAGGCCAATTTGATCAAGAAGTAACAACAGAAGTATTCACGGTCTCAAATATGTCAAGAGGTTGCCTTGTAAATCCAGAGATGAATCGGGATCAATTAATCGATATAACTGGTGTTACTGTTGGAGGCAAACTACGATTGTCTTTCGTATATAACCATCTTGCATTTCAGAAGGAGAGTATTGAGAAGCTAATCGAAGGTTTTACATCTAACTTACTATCAATCATCAAACATTGTATGAGCCAATCAACAAGTGAATCAACGCCTTCTGACTTGGGTTATGCAGGTCTACCTATTGAAGAATGGGATACCATTCGTACTTTTATACAGTCTGAATTAGATACCAATGAAATTAGCAAGCTATATCCACTTTCTCCCATGCAAGAGGGCATGTTATTCCATGCAAACCTAGATACGAATACATCTATGTATGTCGAACAATACAGTTTACCTTTATCTGGAAGTATGGATATTTCTAAAATGGAACAGGCTTTCAACTCTATCATCCAACGCTACGATGTGTTACGTTCGATATTTGTACATCAAGATATGACACGTCCACTGCAAGTAGTTCTTAACGAGCGTATAGCTACTGTTCGCTTTGAAGATATTTCTGCTTTAGCTCAAGAGGATCGAATTGAGTATATGGAAAGCTTTAAACAAAAGGATAAAGAACGTGGATTTAAGCTATCTAGTGATAGGTTGATTCGGTTGGCTATTCTGCAGACAGGGTTGGAAGAATACCTCATGATTTTAAGCTTCCATCATATTCTTACAGATGGTTGGAGCATACCAATCATTATGGGGGAATTCATTCATACGTATCATTCGCTACTCAATGATATTCCTTTATCACTCGGTCCCGTCTATCCGTATAGCGACTATATCAATTGGTTGGAAAAACAAGATAGAGCAGAAGCCATCTCGTATTGGCAGGAATATGTAGCAGGGTATGAACAACTGGCTACTATACCAAAGGAAAGAAAAGGTCAAGGTGTAGAATACAAGACCGAGCTGTTTGAGTTTTGCTTCGATCAAGCTATGACAAGTGGTTTAGAGCAGTTAGCCAAGCAATACCAAACCACTTTAAACAGCGTATTCCAAACAATCTGGGGCATACTGTTAGCTCAATATAATCGTGCCAATGATGTGGTGTTCGGCGCTGTAGTCTCTGGTCGCAATGCAAATGTTACAGGCATTGAGCAAATGGTCGGTTTGTTTATCAATTCAATTCCTGTACGCATACAATTGGATGCAGAAACAAAGTTTATTCAGTTACTGCAACAAGTGCAAGCTGATGCCCTTACCTCGTCTGATTATGACTATCTCTCACTTGCCGATATTCAATCCACAAGTGAATTACGTCAGGGCTTACTTGATCATTTGATTGCTTTTGAGAATTATCCGACTCCAGCAGAGGATGGCAATATTCATTTAGCTAAAAAGGTAGTAATTGATTTTCAACAAATGG
The DNA here is from genome assembly GCF_002706795.1 of Brevibacillus laterosporus DSM 25. Taxonomy (NCBI): domain Bacteria; kingdom Bacillati; phylum Bacillota; class Bacilli; order Caryophanales; family Paenibacillaceae; genus Brevibacillus; species Brevibacillus laterosporus. Next base: position 4,764,895 of record NZ_CP017705.1, on the reverse strand, counting down.
AGGTATATGAGCAAACCAACTACGATTTCAATGTAGCAGTGGGTCCAGGTGAAGAACTTTATATTAAGTTTATGTACAACGCGCATGTCTACAACAAACAAATGATGGAGAACATTGCAGCTAATCTCAAACAAATCGCACGGAGCATTCTTGCAAATCCATCTAGTAAAGTAAGTGATATAGACATTGTTCCTGCTGAAGAAAGACAAAAATTACTAGTTGAGTTTAACCATACACAGGCTCCATTTGAGAAAGAGAAGACCATTCCTCAGATTTTTGAAGAACTGGTAATGAGATATCCCAATCATCCTGCTGTCTATTTTGAAGGTGATCAATTAACGTACCAAGAACTGAATGAAAAAACCAATCAGTTGGCACGTGAACTACTTACACTTGGAGTGACGACCGATCAGATTGTTGCAGTTATGACAGACAAAAGCATCGAAATGATTGTTGCTATTATGGCTGTCCTAAAAGCTGGAGGTGCCTACTTACCAATTGATTCATCTTATCCAGATGAGAGAATTGCATATGTATTAGAAGATAGCCAAGCTACGATTCTTTTGACACAAAGTCATTTACTCGGATCAATTCGTAATGACTTCGCTACCTATCAAGGTAAAATTTTGGAGCTTACTGACGATAGACTGTATCAAGGCGATAAAACTAATCTCAATTTATCAATCACACCAACCGATCTTGCATATGTTATCTATACGTCTGGAACAACAGGAAAACCAAAAGGTGTAATGCTTGAGCATCACGGAGTTGTTAAGTTAAAGCAGTATATCCATGATCACTACGGAATGTATAAAGAAGATCGCGTTTTGCAGTATGTTAGTCCTTCTTTTGATGCATCTGTAAAAGAAATTTTTGCTTGCTTGTTAAATGGAGCAACATTGTACGTACCCACGAAAGAGACTACTCAAGACCCTACTTTATTTGAAGATTACGTGAATCGTCATCATATTACGGTAGCGGCGTTACCACCTGTCTTTCTCGTACATGTAAATCCTGATAACATAACATCTTTGCGGCTTTTATTTACTGGTGGCTCTGCGATTACTACCGATCTGGTCCAAGCATGGAAAGACCGAACACTATACGTCAATGCTTACGGTCCAACTGAAGCGTCTATCCAAGCGACAGGCTGGATAACAGCAGAAAGAGCAGATGGAATCTTGCCAATTGGGCGTCCAATAGACAATACCCAAATCTATATTGTTGGAGTTGATTATCAATTACAGCCGATTGGCATTCCAGGAGAACTTTGCATAAGTGGAGTAGGTCTGGCACGAGGTTATCTCAATCGCCCTGATTTAACACGTGAAAAGTTTGTAGACAATCCATTTGTTTCTGGCGAAAAAATGTATAGAACAGGTGACTTGGCAAGATGGCTTCCTGATGGAAATATTGAGTATCTTGGTCGTGTGGACGATCAAGTAAAAGTCCGTGGTTTTAGAATTGAGCTAGGAGAAATTGAAGCCCAATTGCTAACACACGATGCCATCACTGAAGCGGTTGTCCTAGCCCTCACAGATGAAGGGGGACAAACTGATTTATGCGCTTATTTTGTCAGCACGCGTAGTATAGCCGCTATTGAATTGCGACAATATCTTGAGCAAAGCCTGCCATCCTATATGATCCCAGCATTCTTCATCAATTTGGAAGAAATGCCTGTGACGATCAACGGAAAAATAGATAAGCGCAGTCTACCAAAGCCAGACAAAAATGTTGATACAGGAGCAGTTTATGTGGCACCACGCAATGCTATTGAATCCAAGCTGGTTTCTATTTGGCAAGAGGTACTAGGCGTAGAACGAATCAGTGTCCTTGATGACTTTTTCGCACTGGGAGGCCATTCATTAAAAGCCACCGTACTTCTATCGAAAATTCATAAAGAATTCGAAACAGAGACATCTCTTCGTGAAATTTTTAAACACACGAAGCTCGAAGAAATGGCCACTTTAATTGGTCATGGACAGAAGAGTGCTTTTGAAGAAATAGAACCAGTGGAGATAGCAGAAAGTTACCCTGTCTCTTCCGCTCAAAAACGACTGCTTATCCTAACACAGTTGGAAGGAGCTGAACTTAGCTACAATATGCCAATGGCCCTGAAGCTTTCAGGTGATATCGTAGCTAATCTACTGGAAAGCTCATTCCAAGAGCTAATTAATCGTCATGAAAGCTTGCGGACATCTTTTGACTGGACAGATGGGCAAATGAGACAGATTGTTCATGAATCTGTAATGTTCCATATGGTTCATACAGTGGCTTCGGAGAGTGAACGTAATCAAATCATCTCGACATTTACACAACCATTTGATTTGAATCAAGCACCGTTGATGAGAGCTCATCTTGTCACTTTTAAGGAGAAGGAACATCTCTTATTACTTGATATGCACCATAGCATTTCTGACGGGGTTTCTATGAGTATCATACTCACGGAGTTAGCTAAAATCTATGCAGGAGAAGAACTCCCTGCATTATCAATTCAATATAAAGATTTTGCTATGTGGCAACAAAAAATGTATGAATCTGATGCAATGCAGAAGCAAGAGTTGTACTGGCTTGAGAATCTCTCAGGTGACTTGCCAGTTCTACAAATGCCAACTGATTATCCAAGACCAGCTGTTTATAGCTTTGATGGTGACAATCTTCCCTTTACTGTGGACAAGGAATTATCGAGCGCTCTAAGACAACTGGCAATGGAGACTGGAACGACCATGTATATGATATTACTAGCAGCATTACAGATTACCCTTGCCAAATACAGTGGTCAAAATGACATTCTTATCGGAAGCCCGATTGCCGGACGTCCACATACTGATCTACAAAGAATCGTTGGGATGTTTGTAGGTACGCTAGTGATGCGTGGGTTCCCAGAAGCCCAAAAGAGTTTTTCAACCTTCTTATCTGAGGTGAAAGAAACAGCGCTTCATGCCTACGAGAATCAAGACTATCCATTTGAAGAGCTGATAGAAAAACTAGACATCAAGCGTGACATGAGCCGTAATCAACTCTTTGATGTCATGTTCACTCTACAAAATATGGATGGTCCAGAAAATGGATTGACTTTTGGTGAAGCAAATGTCTCCCTATATGAAACTAGGCAGAATATGGCGACTTTTGATCTTACTGTGACTGCTCATGAATCAACAGAAGGGATTCGAGTTGATCTAAACTATTGCACGAAATTGTTTAAGCGTGAAAGTATTGAGCGTTTTTCTAATCATTTTACGCAGGTACTGCGTGCAATTGTTAGAGACCATCATGTTATTTTAGCTGAGATAGACATGGTGACAGATAGGGAAAAACATCAATTAGTAACAGAATTCAATGATACAAAGATGGATTTCCAGTCTGATAAGACTCTTCATCAACTCTTTGAAACGCAGGCAGAATTATACCCAAGTAATAGAGCTCTCTATTACGAAGGACAATCTTTGAGTTATCAAGAATTGAATGAAAAAGCAAATCAATTGGCTCGCTTACTCGTCGCAAAAGGGATAAAGGAGGAGGATAACGTAGCAATCCTAACAGACCGTTCTCTTGAAATGTACGTCGCTATTTTAGCCGTTCTCAAAGCGAATGGCGTTTATGTACCAATCGATCCAGCTTATCCAATGGAGCGTATTCGCTTTATCCTAGAAGACAGTCAAACACAATTTCTGCTTACGCAAACAAACACTGACTTGCGTGCCAATGTTTCAGACAACATGGAAGTTATTCAATTAAATGATCAATCTCTGTACCAAGGAGAACATGAAAACCTAGCATTGCCAGCCTCACCAAACAATCTTGCATACATTATATATACATCCGGTACGACAGGAAATCCAAAGGGCGTCATGCTAGAACATCGTGGAGTGGTTAACCTGATAGATCATATTCGATCAGAGTATGGCATTTGGGAGCAAGACCGAGTCATTCAATACACAAGCCAATCATTTGATCCATCTATCATGGAAATCTTCTTGGCATTACTCAATGGGGCAGAGCTATATATCCCAACCAAGGAGACAACTCAAGATCCTGCTTTGTATGAGAAATTTATCAATAAACACCTGATAACTGTAGCTGAAATTCCTGGAGCATTTGCTAGTGTAGTTAACCCGGAAAGACTCATTTCTCTTCGTTTTGTCTCAACAGGTGGCTCCGCTTTGGCACCTGGAGTAGCCAAAGCATGGAGAGATTACGTTCGCTTCATCAATGCATATGGTCCGACAGAGACCACTATTCAATCAACAGAGTGGGTTGTAGAGGAACGAACCGATGGCGCTCTACCGATCGGACGCCCAGTAGCAAATACACAAATCTACATCTTGAATCCATCAAATCAACTCCAATCCATTGGTGTACCAGGCGAATTATGCATTGGAGGTGTGGGGCTTGCGCGCGGTTATCTCAATCGTCCTGATTTGACAGAAGAGAAGTTCATTGATAACCCGTTTGTTACAGGTGAAAAGATATACAAAACAGGTGATTTAGCTAGATGGCTTCCTGATGGGAACATTGAGTTTTTAGGCAGAATTGATGATCAAGTAAAAGTACGTGGCTTCCGCATCGAGTTGCTCGAAGTAGAATCTCATATCCTAGGACTTGAAGATATTTCGGAAGCTGTATTGACTGTAATCCAGGATACAACAGGCCAAAATCAATTATGTGCCTATTTCGAAGCAAAACGCACAATTACCGTTTCCGAGCTACGAGAGCAACTAGCAAAAACGTTACCAGCATACATGATTCCTTCCTATTTTGTGCAATTGGAGAGCATGCCGCTCATGGTAAACGGTAAGATTGATAAAAAGGCTTTACCGGCAGCTGAAGGAAATATGGTTATCGGTAGTGAGTACATTGCTCCACAGACTGAGATGGAGGAGAAACTTGCGGATATCTGGGAAGAAGTGCTTGGTATGGTACAAATCAGCGTAGAAACGGATTTCTTTGAATTAGGTGGACATTCTCTCAAAGCAGTACAGCTTGTCTCAGCTATTAGTAGAGATATGGGGATAGAGATGCCACTTCAGTTTGTATTCCGCTACCGTACCATTCGTCAATTAGCCGAGAAGCTGACAGTACTGCAATATGTACAAGTGGATCAAGAGGCACCTGTTACCCTGCTTAATGAAGGAGGAAAGCCAATCGTTTTTGCCTTCCCGCCAATCGCAGGTTTAGGTGCTGCATTCAAAGAAATCGCAAGCGAGCTTCCGGAATACTCGATCTATTCATTTGATTTTATCACGCACGATCATCTTATTGATGAATACATCAATCACATAATGAACATCCAATCAGAGGGGCCATATCTACTGATGGGTTATTCAGCAGGGGGAAATGTGGCATTCGAGATTGCCAAAGTACTAGAAGAAAAAGGTCATCAGATTCAAGGAATCATTCTTCTTGATACGATAAGGCAGACCGATTACCAGCTCGTAAACGATGAAGAAATTCGTGAAAATGTGGAACTGATCGATAAAGCTGCAGAAGAGAATGAAATATTCAAGGTGGCGAGTATACGGAACAAAATTGTCCAAAACATCGAGAATTATGGTGCATTACTCAATACCATAATCAATGACGGTATGGTTGAGGCAAGCATCCACCTCATTTTAGCGAAAGAGATTGAGCGTGAAGAGGAACTGAAATGGAAGAAGTCTACAACGGGCACCTATATGGAATATCAAGGATATTCTAAACACTATGAGATGGTTGACAAGCAATTTGCCAAACAACATGCTTATTTAATCAATGAAATTTTGGCATTGCTACATCAAGTTGAAATATCCCATTAAGAAGTAAAATTTACATGGAACTGGGTTGTTTCATAACATCGAATATTCCCAGTTCCTTTCTTCTATCTCATTGTAAGGAGAACAAGTATGGGAGAAATGAAGTCGTTATTTACGAATAAAAACTTTACCTTGCTCATGATTGGGCAAGTCATTTCGTTTACAGGCAGTATCATACAGCGTTTTGCTCTTTCCCTGTATGTCCTTGGAATCACTGGCTCTGGTACGTTATTTGCTACCGTACTAGTTATGTCATTAATCCCAACCATTTTACTAGGTCCAATTGCAGGAGTATTCGCTGATCGGTTTAGTCGTCGAAATATTATGATTGTGCTGGATATACTTTGTGCGATTATCGTTGGTATGATGTTGCTCTTGTCTAAAAACGGAATGCTAGACTTACCAGCAATCTATCTGGGAGTGATTTTACTGTCGGTTTTCACTGCTTTTTATGAACCGGCTGTACAAGCATCTATACCATCATTGGTAGGGGAGAAGCAGCTTCTTAGCGCTAATTCACTTAACAGCTTGTTCATGACGTTAGCCAATATGACAGGTCCTATTCTAGCAGGAATATTATATGGGACATTGGGCTTGGATGCCTTACTGCTGATTAACGGAATTAGTTTTTTATTTGCGGCTATCCTTGAAATGTTTATGGTTATCCCACAAACAATACGTGAGAAATCTTCCAATGTCATTCAGGAATTTAAGAGCGATTTGAAGGAAGGCTTCAAATTTGTATATAAGAGCCAATATCTTGGGAAGCTGATATTTGCTACTCTAATTGCAAATGTATTCATATCGCCTATTTTTACAGTTGGGATTGCCTATATCACAAAAATGAGCTTGAAAATGTCGGATCAGATGTACGGACTGAGTGAAGGTGTAATCATGGCAGGTAGTCTCATGGCTCCAATCGCCTTGGGTCTATTAACTAAAAAACTAACAGTCAAAAATGCTTTTGTTTCCATGCTGTTGCTATCAGGTATTTTCCTGTTTGCTACTAGTGGCTCCATTCTTCCGTCCTTCACAGGAATCTTCCCAGATGCAACGATTCCGTTCTGGATATTTACCACGTGTGGATTTGGTATCATGGCTTCCATTACTATCCTTGCTATCGTTGGGATGACCATGCTACAAAATGATACTCCAAATGAAATGTTAGGACGTGTAATGGCACTTGTCACCTCCATGACAATGGCTGCAATACCGCTAGGCCAATTAATGTATGGTTTACTGTTTGATCGTTTTGCTGATAGTAGTTATATTCCCATGTTACTTTCAGCTATTGTCAGTGTAATCCTCAGTCTTTACATTAAAGTTTCACTGGCTGGATATAAAGAAAGAGATGAATCAGCACCTCAAAACCCCGATTCGACCTCTGCTTAAAGATTATTAGATGACAAGATGCTCTTCGGTAATCTCGCATAAACAAATTAGTTTAGTAGAGTGGAGAAGCGAACCTAAAAATAAGAGATTAAGCTATGTGAATGAAACGTAGAAATCATGTAAAAAGAGTCGTGCTTTAGTAGCGACTCTTTTTACGTTCAGATCGACGTGAGATTGGGTTTTTTAACTGTGTACAATGATGGATCGAGACTTGGGAAGGTCATAGGCTTTTTTCTGCATTTCCGCTCATTTCTACGCACAAAAGAAAGTATTTTTTGAAATGTAGGTACACGCCGTGCTCTCAATAAATGTTGTTCCATAGAATGTTTAACATGTCAAAAAGAAAAGAGGATACCTGTGGGAATTGGAAAAATGAGAAAGCATAGGGAAATGTTACAGCATTCCATAATGCGGCACCATTTACCTGAAACACACTGGCTTACACATCAAAATGCTTTGCAGATGCTCAAATCATATTCGACTATCTTTATTAAACCCGATCACGGTAGCGGAGGTTCTGGGATAATTAGAGCTAAAAGAATAAAAAACGGTTATGAGGTTCGATGTGGTTCTAAACAGACTCACGCCGGTTCAGGCTCGCTGTATAAGACGATTCAGTCTTATTGCCAACCATCTAAGCGGTACCTTGTGCAGAGAGGAATCCATTTAGCACCTTACAATGGCTCGATTTTTGATATCAGAATCTACATGCAGAAACCGAAAAAAAAGTGGATTATTTCCGGTATGGTTGCCCGTGTGGCAGCTCCGAATCTTTTTGTTACTAATTATCAAAAAGGAGGTTTTGGGGTACAGCTCAATCAGGTTCTATTGAACCTCTTTGCAGATAGAGAAAAAGTAAATAGTATACGAAAAAAAATAACAAATCTATCCTATCTAATTGCTCGAACGATGAGCAAACATCATCCGTTTCGTGAATTGGGAATTGATATTGGAATCGAGAAAAGTGGCCGGATTTGGATTATTGAAGCTAATTCGAAGCCTGGTCATAAGCTGTTCACTCAACTTGCTGACAAAACTTCGTTGCGTAAAATTAAGAAAAACAAGCGTTTAATTAAAAGAGAAAAACTCCAAATCAAAAAACAACGACAACAAAGAATCTAAACATGATATAGTAACACATAAAATACTAGGGGCGAGATTGAGTTATAAATTAATCACTATTTATGTCATTCGACAGTAGAAATGCTGGCTAGTGACAAAAAATAGATGAACAAAAACGAAAAGTGATTATCCCATATCTATAAGGTTTTAGCCGAAAAAGGTATACGGGTTTGTGCCATAGTTTTGGACACAACCTGTATACCTTTCTGATTTTGGACACAAACCTTATATACCATCGTAGCACTTCTAATAAAGGAGCGGTAGAATTAATATATAATGATAGAGTTAGGAAGGAGACATTAGGAAATAACGAATTCCTTACATAAGGTTCCAATGCTTTCAATTGAAGTGAAAGAACATTGTAAAAATCAAGTAAACGTGAGAGGAGCAAAAGGATGCAGGGTTCATTTCGTTTTATAACTGATACGGCCACAATGTGTGTTTACGATCTCGGAGAGCTGCAACACCGCTTGGATGATACGCCAGACTGGTGGTCGATTCCGGAAGACGAGCTTGCAGAAGTGAATGCGGGTAACTGCTTATTTTTTAATCTGAGTCAAGACGGGGTCTATGAAGTCAATTGGATAAAAGCGGATGAGGACTTGGAGGCTGGTGGGCCTATGACAGAAGTGCTGTACTTTCGTGTGTCCGTCGGCAGCGTATTTGTGGGAGCCGCAGATGATGTAACGGGAGGCAGTCTGGAGCCGGACCATACGTGCGAGGGAGTTATTATAGAACTAGAGCCTGGCAGTTATGCTTGTATGGCGCAGAGAGAAGGAAACCAAATCAGGTTGGCTTTAAGCAGAAGCGAAACAGACACTAATAGACGGGAAGACTTGGTTCGAATGTAAAGATTACTCTAGCAGGTATCTGGGACTTCTACCTGAATCAAAAAGATAAACGATCAGCCATCCGAAATCGTATCCCTGACTGCAAAAGCTAGAACACCACTACATAAAGAAAGGAAGAACATATACAGAGTGAATATTTTTAAACAATTTGGCGACGCTATTGAAAATGGTATTTTTTTACAGGAAGAGCTGCGAAAAGCTCATGCATTTATTCAAGAATACAATTTACCCATAGAAATGGTAGAAAACAACCTACATAAACAAATCATCTTAATGGAAATTTATGCAGGAACCCGCTTCTTTCAGAAGGGATTGGCCAAATATAAAACCGTGAACATCCTGTTGATGACTCTCTCTGTTATCGTAATGCTACTAACAGGTATTATCGCCGGACTGGAGTATCTGAAGCCGGAGCTAGGCGTGGTCGATTTCTTATTAACATTTATGTTTACACATTTTAATTTGTCGATAACTTTAATTAGTATTGTGTTTGCTGCAGTAATCATATTGCCCATCATAAGATCTTATTACGCCAAAGCACTGCATGGCAAGGTGTTAAATCAAGCATGGCAAGCGGTTTGGCAACATGTAACTGTTGAACATTAATATTTAAAGATTTCATTGAATCATGACTTTAATATTCAGGACGTAACACGCTATAATTTAATCGAACTAATTCATCATAAAGCCTTTACCAAGCAGTAAAAAAGAAATCAATGCATACACCTTAAGTGGAATGACTATCTTGCGAGAGCTTGAGTCTATTGGCCATTTTACTCTAAGGTGTATTTTTGTGTTTTGCAGTTGTTGCTCATTCGTTCTATCTCAAAAAATCACAATAAAACATAAAAAAAGTCAGCTTTTACGATGCTGAAGAAAACTTAGTTGATACCGACTCCAAGGTTGTTACTTCTTGGAGCCCACCGAAACGAAAATAGGTCAATCGAATTTGAGGGAAGGATAGGTAAAGGACATCAAATAGTCTCAATGATATTAAAAGCATTTAGGAAAGGGGGGCTAGGATCATGAAAATTCGAGGATTTCAAGTTGCCGATATTAACCAGATTATTTCACTTTTTTATGATACAGTACACTTCGTAAACGCAAGAGATTATTCACTAGAGCAACTTAATGCATGGGCACCAAAAAATGAAAAAGCTGTTAAATTGGTAAACTGGAAGAATTCCTTACGTAATAACATCACTTATATTGCCGAAATAAACGATAAAATTGTCGGTTTTAGTGACATGACTTATCATGGACATCTGGATAGACTTTACACTCATAAGGATTTTCAGGGACAAGGAATAGCTACTACTTTGGTGAATATGATTGAATCTGAAGCAAACAGACTAGGGATTTCGGAAATTCATACAGAAGCAAGTATTACAGCTAAACCATTTTTTGAGCGTCAAGGATACCAGATAATTGAGTCTCAAATCGTTGAACGTAGTGGCATTACATTAATTAATTTTAAGATGACCAAAAGGTTGGTAGGACATATTTGATCAAAATAAAGTCTGACACAAACATATATACCAAATGATTGTTTCAAACCAATAATAAATTGGCGTGGTGACAGTTCATAAAGAAGTACAAATACCCATTGAAGGGGTAGATTTTAAATGCTAATATAGCAATATGGCTATATGGTAATTATAAAGGAGGTATTTATTCAAATGGATCTAACCCAACTTTCTTCGGCCTTAAAAGCATTAGGTGATCCAACCCGACTTAAAATCATTGCCTTATTAAATCAAAGGGATTGTTGCGTATGTGAATTAGTCCCGATCTTCGGTATTTCTCAACCATCGATTTCTAGGCACATGAGTCGTCTAAAGAACGAGAATTTAGTAAATGAAACACGGAAAGGTCAATGGGTCTTCTACTCTTTGAATCGTCCAACTATGGAGGAGATTGGATTATCCCTTGCACAGCTACCAGATTGCACCTCAGATTTTGATAAATTGAAAGAGGCAAACCTACAGATTACTTGTGATTAAACCCTCTACTCAAAAAACGTAAGGGAGATGTAACAATGAGTAATGAGGAGAACAAACGTCTTTCGTTTTTAGATCGATACTTAACAATTTGGATTTTTCTAGCTATGGGGATTGGAGTCGGCCTTGGATTTATCTCTCCACAGTTTGTTACTGGGTTAAATAGTTTACAAATAGGAACAACATCCGTTCCCCTTGCTATAGGTCTCATTTTGATGATGTATCCGCCTCTAGCAAAGGTTCGTTATGAGGAAATGGGGCGTATCTTTAAGGATACGAAGGTACTTATTTTGTCTCTAGTACAAAACTGGATAATCGGTCCATTATTAATGTTTGGTTTAGCCATCTTATTCCTATCGGATAAACCGGAGTATATGATAGGGCTTATCATGATTGGTTTGGCACGTTGTATTGCTATGGTTATAGTTTGGAATGATCTTGCAAAAGGAGATACGGAATATGCTGCTGGATTAGTGGCTTTTAATTCAGTTTTCCAAATGCTTTTCTTCTCAGTGTATGCCTATCTATTTGTAACTGTCATTCCAGAATGGTTGGGGATAGAAGGTGCAGTTGTTTCGATCACTATGGTTGAAGTAGCGAAGTCCGTCATGGTTTATCTAGGAATTCCATTTCTTGCAGGGATGCTCACACGTTTTACTCTCGTAAAAGTAAAAGGGCGTCACTGGTATGAAAAAGAGTTTATCCCTAAAATTAGTCCCATCACCCTGATTGCCTTACTCTTCACCATTATCGTGATGTTTTCTCTAAAAGGCGATGCCATTATCAGTTTACCACTCGATGTAGTTCGTATTGCAATCCCATTATTAATTTATTTTGTACTGATGTTCTTTATTTCTTTCTTTATGGGAAAGAAAATTGGAGCAAGCTACCCAGTTACAACAACACTTGCTTTTACGGCAGGTAGCAATAACTTTGAACTTGCGATCGCTGTAGCAGTAGGAGTGTTTGGTATCCACTCCGGTGCTGCCTTTGCAGCAGTTATTGGTCCATTAGTTGAAGTCCCAGTCATGATTGCACTAGTCAATGTGGCCTTCTGGTTTAAACGAAAATATTATTCGGAACAGCAGAAAACGTAAAGGAAGGGTTAACTCGTGAACAAAAACGATAAAAAAATTATCTACTTCTTGTGTACAGGGAACTCATGCCGTAGCCAGATGGCAGAAGGATGGGCTAAAAAATATCTAGGGGAACACTGGAAGGTTTATTCTGCTGGTATTGAAGCCCACGGCATAAATCTTCATGCAGTCAAAGCCATGAAAGAAGTGGACATTGACATTTCCAATCAAACTTCCGATGTTATTGATCCTTGGATTTTACAAAATGCAGACCTTGTTGTAACTCTCTGTGGACACGCGAATGATGTATGCCCAGTTACACCAAAGGAGAAGGAACGTGTACACTGGGGATTTGATGATCCAGCCAAAGCAAAAGGTACGAATGAAGAGAAATGGATTATAGTTCAACGTGTCCGAGATGAGATAGGAGAACGTGTGAAACTCTTTGCTGAGACTGGTAAATAGTACTTTTCTTATACAAATTACGCTTATTAGGAGGGTTTCAGATGAATGAAGTAAACAAAGATCAAATTAGACAGTCAGTTCGTGAGAACTATAAGAAAGTGGTTCTAAGTGTAACAGATAACGCTGCTAGTTGTTGTGGTTCAACAACCTGTTGTGGATCAGATTCAGATGTGTCTCTTCGATTTGGTTATTCATTAGAAGAAATCAAATCTGTTCCAGATGGTTCAAATCTAGGATTAGGTTGTGGAAATCCACAAACCATTGCTGGATTAAAAGAAGGAGAAGTAGTCGTTGATCTGGGAAGTGGAGGAGGATTTGATTGTTTTTTAGCCTCCAAACAAGTAGGAGAAAAAGGGAAAGTTATCGGTGTAGACATGACACCAGAAATGATCTCGAAAGCACGTTCAAATGCGTACAACAATCAATACACAAATGTGGAATTTAGACTTGGAGAGATTGAAAATTTACCAGTTGCCAACAATTCTGTAGACGTAATTATGTCGAATTGTGTTATCAATTTATCTCCTGATAAAAGAAGAGTATTCCATGAAGCATTTCGAGTACTAAAATCAAGAGGAAGATTAGCTATTTCAGACATTGTTTTAACAAATGATTTACCTGATGATATCCGTAAGGATATCGAGTTATATACGGGTTGCATATCTGGATCATCTCCGATAAATGAACTAGAAGCATACTTAGCTGATGCAGGCTTTATAAAAATACAGATTAATCCAAAAGATGAATCAAAAGAATTTTTAAAGAATTGGGTTCCAGGTAAGAATATAGAAGATTATATTGTATCTGCTGTTATTAAAGCTATTAAGCCTTAATCTATAAAAACTTATCATATAGGGCATATCTGGTCAAAATAAAGTGTGACACAAACATATATACTATATCAATTTTTGGTATACATGTTTGTGTCACAAAATGTAAAAGTACAGGAAGTATACATGTTTGTGTCATTCGACAAGAAATGAAAGAAATTTGCAACTTTTTAAAAATCCCTATTTTCAGTTCTTAAAACAGCCATTTCATGAACTGAAATAAAGTAATGAAATTCATTCGTTTTACAGACATATATATCCCTGACTTCTCCAATTCATATTTCCAGTGTTAATATGAGCCAGATTAGACTTACTCATTGTTTTTTGTTTACTGAAGCTTCATATCCATTTATCTTATCGTATTTAGTATTTCCATCTCCAATTCTGAAGTAAACACATTGTAGAAACATTACTCAGTACCATTATACTCGTAGATGGTTCTATCAACTTTATATACGATGCATAAATCGGTAAATTCCTCCATAATGAAATACAAATAAATCGTGAGAAGTTAATTCTGCAATATTCCAACCATATTCATAATAATTGCTGGTTTTTTAACATCAAAGTTATCTGAAAGCAAACTTCTCATCTTCAATAGAAATCATCAACGTTACGGATAGATGAGATTTCTTTTTTTGTTTTATTTGTTTACATAATATATATTATCGGACTCTATAAAACAAACAAAAAATAACCAACCCGCTTTTGAGTTTTACATAGTAGCAGCGAGTTGGTTTGGTTATGGTTTATAGTTAACAATCAGAATCCTCGGCTAATGATTTTTTATTCTTAGTCTGATGTATTAGCAAAAAATATTTTTACTATTGGCTTCTTCGTTTTTATCCTTATCGTCCTCTTGTTCTTTTTTTCTTGTTTTTCCTGATGAAATTCAACATTGGTCTGACTAGTAATTTTATCGAACGGTGTATAGTAGGTTCCCACGTCTTATTTATTCACGATACGTTTGTACATTACGATCCCGATCAATAGGATCAAAATACGCCCTTTTCTTTCACTGAATCAAGTAGTTCGTTAGCTATTTTTTGGGTATAGTTAGTTACCATTTAAGAGGAAATTCTTTTTGGACTAAAAGAGCTAGACTCATGTGATCTACTTCGTCTTTTGTTAGCATCTTGTTCTGGAATTGGAGGAATCAGCTTTTCTACACACAAAGCTAATTTAATCTCGAATGAAAGTTTTGTTCGCTTAATCTCCTTATTTTGTAAGCACATACGCTTTTATTTTTCAAGTTCATTAAAGTCTTACATGTAATTCCCGATATATAAATTACAGGATATCCCTACCCTGCCTTACATATTTGTAATTTTTATGTAGTATGAATCGATTCTTTGTATTTGCTATTTATTTTAAGATAAAATATATCCTACCTTTTAGCCTACAACGTATAACCTGAAAGCTCTACTACACATAACAGAAATGTATATAAATAAAAGATATAAGATTAGGAGGAATATACAAAATAATGTTAACATTATACTTAGAAAAAGGAATTCTTCGCTGTATCCAACTTGCTAAACTAATAACAAGTGAAAATAGGTGGTTTACAATCTCAGAGCTAGTCCAAAAATTAGGAGGCTCAAATCAAACGATCCGGAAAGACATTTCATTCATAAAAGAAGTGTTACCACCAAATTGGGAGCTAACCTGTCAAAAAGGTAGAGGAATTCAATTAACAAAACCAACAAGCTCTTCAAATAATGAACTGTGTTGCTTGTTATATAGACGATCGGTTGCTTTTGAAATTTTTGAAGAGCTGCTACAAGGTAATGTAAAGGCAGTCTGTCATTTGACTGAAAAATTATTTTTACAACCCCGCTCTGTCTACTCTCATCTTAAAAAAATACAGAAGCATATCCAGCTATACGGATTGCATTTAGAGACGAAACCTTTGAGGATTGTTGGTAATGAAGCACAAATCCTTTTAATGTTTTATGATCTTTACTTACATGCATACTCAGATAATGAATGGCCCTTTACTGAAATACAACAAGAAGTAATTCTTCAGTATATCCGTCATTTCGAAAATCTGGCAGGAGTAAATTTCCACCAAAGTTCTAGGCGAAAATTATCTTTCTATCTAACCATTTTCTTTAAACGAAAGCTTCAGGGTCATGTAGTAGAGTTAGAAACGTGTAAAATAGATGCTTATGTTAATACAAGTATCTATCAGAAGGTGTCCTTAATAGGTGAAAAATTATCCAATGAACTCAATATTTCTTTAACCATTGATGACACCGTGCTGATAACCATTGCTATTAATGCTTCTCGATTTACGTTTAAAGATATAAATCTAGCTAAACAAACGTTTCTCCAATATTTCAAAGAAGGAAAAATAGCTAGCTATCAATACGCTAAGGATTTTATCATCATGTTAGAACAAGAAACCAGACAACACTTAACGGATAATGAAGAATTCATATTTGACATTTGTAATTATTTAAGAAGAATTCCTTATCGATTTCAGCGCTTATCCATGATCAAAAGACCAGAAAAAATAACAACAAAATATATTAAAGAAAAGTATGGGGTAACGTTTGAACAGGTAAAAATAGCTTTTGATACTTTTGTTAAAAAATACGGGTTGGCCAGTAATGCTTATGAGGAAGAAGTTGCAAAGGTTACCCTACGTATAGAGGCCTCTAACATGTTGGCTTCAACTGCTCATAAGAAGGCATTGCTTGTTATTGCAGAAGGAGATAGCTGGAAGGCTTACATAAGAGCTGCACTAGTACAACGATTTGGTGGAAAGCTTCAGTGTGTTCAAAAAGATATCAATGACTTCACAAAAGACGAATTAGTAACTATGGGTATCGATTTGATTATTACGACAACCCCTCTGGAAATCGAAGGTATATCAACCATCTGTATAAACCCGATTATTTCCCAAAGTGATATTGATAACATAAGGGACTTTATAGACGACTGTTCATAACCTGAAGTTTCTCCTTTATCCCCTATCTCAATTCATACTTATACACCCTATAAAGATGCATGTGTGCAGTTATACAATGCCTTCTTAGTCAACCGCTTCTATCATGACTTACTTTCGTCAACTCATCGGACTTTATCGTTTGTTTCTTCCGTATTGATTCCCCCTAGATGAGCTTGTATGGTTCGCAATCTGGAAGTTAACAAGCTCCTCTAGGGGGTTTTAAATTGTACATTTTTATACCATTACTTATAAAAACAACATTTGTTAAAAATAGTTTTTGCTATAGTGAACAGCTACGTGTCTCTGGTACGATTTACTTGTAAGAAAAATTCTCAATTAAAGGAGGATTAAAAAGAATCGTATCAACTTTGGGAATAAGGTGAATAAACTTTAACAACCTTCAAGAGTCTTACATTATTTCAAACCTTCATTTTTCCAGAATAATCTAGTGACTAAAAATGCTCACTCGATCAAATTACTGATCCAAAACAGGAGCATCTATGGAGGTTTTATTATGAAGAAAAAACTTATTGCAGCTACCGCAGTATTGACTCTCGCAGTAACTGGACTAGAAGCAGTCATACCCGTTAATGCCCTAGCTTCTGATCACGTAAAAAATTATGTATTGCAAGAGCATATAGAATCGAAAGTATTTGATTTAGAATCATTGCTTTTGAAGCATACAAAAAACGACATTTCCCTCTCCGCTCTAAGCACTTCTACTGGAACGGTACTAAATCTAGATACCTTGAAAGCAGATGTAGTCTTTGGTGAGCAAGAAGTCATTGCCGATTCATTAAAGAAAAAAACGAACTTTAAGACAGCGAATGTATTTATAAATGAAGATCCTGAGCCTCAAGCGTTCCCAACGAGAGAAATATCAGAAAATGTATCAGATACTCACTCTAAAATGATTACACAAGGCTTTAAAGCAGGAGCAAGCGTGAAGGCAGGCTTCGACCTAGGTTTTACCAAGGGAGACGTTACACTGAACACTGAGTACAATAAAAGTGATCAGGAAGGCAATACAACAGTCAAATCCAAAACGATTAAGTACCCATCGCAAACCATTACAGCTCCGGCGAAATCCGTAGTAGTATTAGAATATAGTCTAGAAGAGAATAAAGCGAAAGCTTACACGGACGTCAACGCCGTATTAGCAGGAGACTATGAGAAAAAGTATTTCTTTATCCCTGCCCATAAATTTATTCCTGATCCACTTGGTATTGGCATATTGACTGACCTAATAGAGACTGGTGATATTAAACCGGAAAAGGAAAAAACACAGAGATTTAACTTATATGATGAATTAGCTAATAACGATTTACTTAAAGATGACGATCCGGTTACACTAGATGAAAAGAATAAAAAAGTAATTTTAAATGGCAAAATATTAACAGATTCATCTGTATATAGTGATAGATTTATTATTAAAAAGAAAACATACTCCCTTGAGGAATATGAGCAGCTCCAGAAAAACGGAAAAAGTGGAAGAAGTAAGAGGGATGTTTCTAGCTTAAATGCTTCTAAAAAGGACTTTTCTGCTTTGACTCCGATCGATGAAGAAACATATACCGTTGAAGGCATCGTAACTGAAAAATAAGCTAGTGAAATCAAAAAAGTAATGATCCTCGCTCCCTGCATGTAGTCTCTAAATGTAAAGAGGGTTCATACCCAGTAGCCGTATGAGCCCTCTTTATTACATCTTCTATCCAAGTGTATCCTTTATCTGCGAAATAGCTGTTTTACGTCTACAATGTTATATGTTTGTGTCGCTTGAAAGCCTGTCCCCTTCTCTCCTGCTCTTTCGAAGCCTATACTACCATGTCGTGTTAACAATCATAAGAATAAAAACGATCGATAAATAATTAATAGAGATAATAAAATTCGTTTTCGCCCAATTTTCATCATCTTTTACATATAGTCCCCTCAGGGTGTGAACCAACCAAATCACTCCACCCAAAACTGAAACTGCCAGGAATATGACACCTACGTAGCCATAATAAAACATGAGTATAGCAGCTGGGATCAGCAACAGAACATAGGGAATCATTTGTAATTTCGTACGTTTGATCCCCTTTACGACCGGTAGTAGCGGAAATCCTGCTGCTCGGTACTCTTCTACTCTCCGAATACCAAGCGACCAGAAATGGGCAGGCTGCCAGAAGAATAAAAGAGCAAACAAGAGCCAAGCACCTATGTCAACTTGATTTGTTACTGCACAATAGCCGATTACAGGTGGCATAGCACCAGAAATACCACCGATCGATGTACTCCAGGTCGAGCTTCGCTTTAGCCACATCGTATAAATTACAATATAAACAAACCAGCCAAGAAGGGCCATCCAACCTGCAACAGCATTAACCAACGTGAATAACAAGCCAGTTCCAAGAATACCGAGCAATATTCCATAGCTGAGAGCAAAGCTAGGCTTTAAGCGATCAGTTGCCATCACGCGGTTTTTCGTCCGTTCCATCTTCTGATCAAGCTCGCGATCCCAGTAATTATTAGTGACGCAGGCCGATGCAATCATAAGCGTAGAGCCTATTAGCACCCAAACCAGATCTAGCCAGTCTACGCTCCATTTGGATGCTACCCAGAAACCAGCTACAACCGCAAATACATTAAGCAGAAGGAGCCGTGGTTTTGTCAATGCAATCATATCCTTAAACACGAAGTAAACCTCCTGAAATAAGACAAGGTGTCAAAATTACACCTAAGAATATTTTTAATAACGGAAAATTTCACTAAATTTATACCAATTACAATATCATACATAAAAGTAGTAGTAATTACAACAGAGCCTCTCTTTTGTTCATTATTACGCCACTTGGAATATAACAATCGGTACGAAAATAATAGGTCTTTTCACAAAAAAATCTTTCCTTATAGCCTAATTGGCTAGTCAGGAAAGATATCTTTTGTCTATAAGCTTAGATTTTTAGTACGTACAGATATGTGCTTGTTGGACCGAACGGGATACACCTTTCGATTGTCAGCCCCGCTTTTTGGAAGGTAAGATCATATTCCTCTTTTGTCGGGATATCTACATCCATAAATGCATGAACTAACTCAAATCCTACATTAAAAATTGGTAGTCTTTCTTTCAGATAAGAAATAGGTGTTCGTAACGTATCTGAAATTAGGAAATATTTAACTTTCGGAAAAACATTCCGAAGTCTATCAAAGAGAGTTTCTCTAATCTCCACTATATTAAAAAGATCATGCATCATCATAAAACTAGTAACTACCTCTACTTCCTTTAGTAATTCTATATCCTTATGAGATGGGTTCATATCCAAAATGTTACCATGAAGAAGAGTAATACGGTTAGATAAGCCGTGTTGTTCTACATTTTGTCGAGCCAAACCAATAGCATCAGAGCTGATATCTATACCAATTCCTTGCCTTTCTGGGGAATGTTTTAGCATGTTGATTAATTTTCTTCCATTCCCACAACCGAAATCACAGATAGATTGGAATGGCAAGCTATCCAAAACCTCTGATAATAGGTTTTCTAGTATATTACTATTCATTAAATCTGAACCAAGTGCAACCTTGGCTTCATCTCGGAGCCCAGACCATTCTTGCTCTCCCGTATGCAAGTCCCCTAATCTACGGAGCATATCACCATAGGCACCAACGCTCCAAATGATATATCCAATCTGTTTTCGCATCTCCTCACCAAGTAAAGTTAGCTGAATGAATTCGTCCTGATAGTTGTTGATATAACCTAGGACCTCTCCAACCTGCAATAATGCTTTAAGCCGTCCTATCTCACTTCCCGTCTGAAGAGCGATATCCGCTATTGAGACTTTATGGTTGCTTACTATGTCTAATAATCCTATTTGGTGATAAGCATATAATACATTTGCCCCTAGATAATGGTTAAAAAGCGTTTTGGGATCATGTGATACTTTAGTTTGGTCTAGTACCAAATTCATCTGATCTCCCACCATTTTATTAATTTTGACCTTTCAAAATTGTAGCTATGACTCGTGCGTTTTCGGTCAAATGTGTAGGATCAATAAGCATATTCATATGTTCACCCGATCCTTTGTGCACATAAACCTGATTGATAGTGGAATTTTCCCAAGACTGAATATCGTCTCTTGTAGTCTCATTAGAAGTGATGATATGAATGTTCGCAGACAGAACGCCTTCATTGATCACTTTATTGGTATAGTCGTAATATTCCTTAATCAGATCGATGTTTTGATCTGCCACGGTGCGAATACTTTCACCCAAATGCTGTGCCATTAGGTTTACTAGTGCCTCTGCTTCTGATTGAATTTTTTGGATATCCAATTGTAAAGCTTCTACTCTTAGGGGAGCATCGACTATGATCAAATCGCTTACAGGTAGACCGTGTTCTTCTAATTTTTTAGCTACTTCAAAAGCCAGGTTACCTCCAGCTGAATACCCTAATACCACATACGGTCCTTCTGATTGAGCTTCTTTTATATAATGTACATACTGCTCAATTCGATCTGCCCCTCTAATAAAATCAAAAGCGTGTAGAATACAACCTGATAATTTTTGATGTAGGGCCTTATAAAGTACACCCTGACCTGTCATTGGTGGGAAACAAATGACTTCCTTTGTATGATCTGTATTGTCACGGAAGGAAATAAATGGTTTCTTTTGCACTAAACCCTTTTCGAGCAATTGAGCCATTTGTCGTACGGTTGGATATTCAAAGACATTTCGAAGTAAAAGTTCAACCTGGAACGTCTCTTTGATTTTGTCCACCAATTCAGCCGTCTTCAAGGAATGGCCACCCAGATCAAAAAAGTTTCCCACAACGCTTACTTGCTTAAGATTAAGCACTTGTCCCCAAATCCTTGCCAACTTACTCTCCCACTCATTCTTTGGAGGTACATACTCAATCATATGTTGTGAGAAGCTCTCCTCGGGTGCTGGTAAAAGATCTCGATTGATTTTACCATTCGTTGTTTTTGGGAGAGAATCCACAAAAATATAATAAGCCGGTACCATATAATCTGGCAGCTTTTGTTGCAAATAGGTGCGTAGTTCCGCGGAAGATATTTCCTGCCCTTCTTCAATCACTATATATGAAACAAGACGATCCTTATTCGTTGTATCGCTATGAACACTCACCTTAGCTTGATTAACGCTAGGGTGTTGAACTAAGACATTTCCAATTTCATCGAGTTCAATCCGATATCCTCTAATTTTTATTTGATTGTCTCGGCGTCCAAGATATTCTATTGTACCATCCACCAAAAAGCGCCCAAGATCTCCTGTTCGATATAAACGTGCTGACTGATCTTGCGCAAATCGATGGTGAACAAATTTAGCCGC